>NZ_VTFZ01000013.1:0-63213 GCF_009676995.1 Enorma shizhengliae | reverse complement strand
ACCGGGAGGGCCGGCTCAAGGCCTTCCGCGAGGGGGGCCTCACCGTGTACGATACGATCAGGGGCCGCAGGGAGCGGCTCGGGCTGGCCGCCTAGGCCCGTCCAAAGAAATGTCCGAGCCCCCCAGGGCGCTCAAAACGGCGAAATGTTGCCCGAAGATCTCTCCTATGTCCAGAATCCGCCCGGCAATGCCCACAGTGTCCGAAACCCGCCCGAGAATCCCCGCCTTGTCCAAAACCCGCCCGACAACGCGCGCGGGCGGGTATAGAACGCACTGCATGCGAACCATTTGAGCAGATGCTTTCGAAAACGCGCGCGGACGGGCATGGAACTCTCCCTTGTGCTGGCGCCACGTGCCCATTGACAACGCTGCATATCGCTTGGCGTTCCTACCCTGAGATTACCTATCGTTGCGTGTAATAAGAAATCTTATATGTATTGACTTAGATTTTGTGAATCGCCGAGTATAACCTGTGCATCAACGGGATATGATAAAGACCGAACGAACAAAAGAGTCGTGTTTCGCATGCGGCGGGACAGCTCAAAAGGAAAGGAACACTCATGGGCAACAAGATTCTTGGTATTGACCTGGGTACCACCAACTCGGCGATGGCGGTTCTCGAAGGTGGATCGCCCACGATCATCGTAAACGCCGAGGGCGACCGCACCACCCCGTCCGTCGTTGGCTTCCGTGCCGATGGCGACCGCGTCGTGGGCAAGGCCGCTAAGAACCAGGCGGTCACCAACCCGAAGAACACCGTCTTCTCCATTAAGCGCTTCATGGGCCGTAAGTACAGCGAGGTCTCGTCCGAGATTAAGACCGTTCCGTACGGCGTCAAGGAAGGCCAGGGTGGCCGCGCCGTCGCCGATATCGACGGCCAGGATTACACGCCTGAGCAGATCAGCGCGATGATTCTGCAGAAGATGAAGGCCGACGCCGAGAAGTACCTCGGCGAGACCGTGACCGACGCCGTCATCACCGTGCCTGCCTACTTCAACGACGCTCAGCGCCAGGCCACCAAGGACGCTGGCAAGATCGCCGGCCTCAACGTCAAGCGTATCGTGAACGAGCCGACGGCCGCCGCGCTTGCCTATGGCCTCGACAAGAAGGGTTCCGACCAGCGCATCCTCGTCTTCGACCTGGGCGGCGGCACCTTCGACGTCTCCATCCTCGACCTCGCCGACGGCGTCTTCGAGGTGCTCGCGACCAACGGCGACAACCATCTGGGCGGCGACGACTGGGATCAGCGCGTCATCGACTGGCTCGCCGATAAGTTCAAGCAGGACAACGGCATCGACCTGCGCCAGGACCCCATGGCGCTCCAGCGCCTCAAGGAGGCGGCCGAGAACGCCAAGAAGGAGCTCTCCGCCGCGCAGACCACCAACATCAACCTGCCGTTCATCACGGCGGACGCTTCGGGCCCCAAGCACCTCAACTACGACCTCACCCGCGGCGAGTTCGAGCGCATCACGCACGACCTGCTCGAGCGCTGCAAGCAGCCGGTGACCAACGCTCTGCGCGACGCAAACCTCAAGCTCTCTGACCTCACCGAGGTCATCCTGGTCGGTGGCTCCACGCGTATGCCCGCTGTTCAGGAGCTCGTGAAGAACATGACCGGCAAGCAGCCCAACATGTCCGTGAACCCGGACGAGGTCGTGGCCGACGGCGCGGCTGTTCAGGGCGGCGTGCTCACCGGCGACGTCCAGGGCATCCTGCTGCTCGACGTGACCCCGCTGAGCCTCGGCGTGGAGACCATGGGCGGCATCATGACCAAGATGATTGACCGCAACACCACGATCCCGACCTCCAAGACCGAGATCTACTCCACGGCCGCCGATAACCAGACGTCCGTCGAGATCAACGTCCTGCAGGGCGAGCGCGAGCTTGCGCGCGACAACAAGAGCCTCGGCAAGTTCCAGCTCACCGGCATCCCAGCCGCGCGCCGCGGCGTGCCGCAGATCGAGGTCACCTTCGACATCGACGCCAACGGCATCGTGACCGTCTCGGCTAAGGACAAGGGTACCGGCAAGGAGCAGCAGATCACCATCTCCGGCTCCACCGCGCTTTCCGACGAGGAAGTCGACCGCATGGTCAAGGACGCCGAGGCCCACGCCGAGGAAGACAAGCGCCAGAAGGAGGAGGTCGAGGTTCGCAACCAGACCGACAGCCTCTGCTACTCCACCGAGCAGACCATCGCCGACCTGGGCGACAAGGTCTCTGCGGACGTGAAGGGCGAGGCCGAGGCTGTCATCTCCGAGGCCAAGAAGGCGCTCGAGGGTACCGATGTGGACGCCATCAAGGCCGCCGGCGATAAGCTGCAGGAAGTTGCCTACAAGCTGGCGCAGATCGTGTACGCCGATGCCCAGCAGGAAACGGGCGGCTCGGCGGCAGCCAGCTCCGATGACGACGTGGTCGATGCCGATTACGAGGTTGTCGACGACGATCAGGACAAGTAATGTTCGCCAAGAAAGCTCGCACGGAGGCGGCCGCTGCTGCCGCCTCCGATGACTCTGAGGAGAGGGACGTGAAGATTCCCGTAGAAGCAGATGACGAGGTCGCGAAGGCCAAGGCTGCATCCGATGAGACCGCTGCCGAGGCCGTTTCGGCAGAGCCCGCCGACCGCGATGACACTCCCGAGCAGGCTGCGGCATCGCAGGCCATGACCGAGGAGGAAATGGTCGAGGCTGCCATTCGCGCCGGCGAAGAGGCCGCCGCGAACGACTTCAAGCTCAAGTACGAGCAGGCTCAAAACGAGCTCGCCGAGGTGCGCAAGAAGCTTGCTGCCGCCGAGGAGACGGCCACAACGGCCGACGCCAAGGTGCGCGAGGCGCAAGATCGCGTGGCTCGCCTGCAGGCGGATTGGGATAACTACCGCCGCCGCACCGCGAGCGAGCGCTTGGCCGAGAAGGGCCGTGCTACCGAGAAGCTCGTGACGGCGCTGCTGCCCGTGCTCGACGACATGGAGCGCGCCATCGATCACGCTCGCATGCAGGAGATGGACGAAGCGTTTTCGCAGTTCGTCGATGGTGTGGAAGCCGTGCGCGCCAAGATGCTCGACGTGTTCGGCCATGAGGGCGTCGAGGCGATCGACCCCAAGGGCGAGGCGTTCAATCCGCTCGAGCACCAGGCCGTGGGCCGCGTGGAGGATCCGGAGCAGTACGACGAGACGGTCAACGACGTGTACCAGAAGGGTTACCGCATGGCCGACCGCGTGCTCAGGGCGGCGATGGTGACGGTCACCTATGGTGGCGAGAAACGCCCCGCGCCGGAACCCGAGGCAAGCGAGGAAGCGCCTGACGCAGCTTCCGACGAAGCTGCTGAGTAGTAACCGGGCTCCGAAGCGACAGTTTCGGGGCCCGATTTGATAGAGCCATGAAGCCTGGAAATGATAAAACGAACCGGGTTCGTTTTATCACGTTTGGGAAGATGAATGACGAAAGGGGGCAAGCGCCATGGCGCAGAAGACCTTCTACGATGTGCTCGGGGTGAAGCGCGACGCCTCCGAGAAAGAAATCAAGAGCGCATTCCGCAAGCTCGCTCAGAAATACCATCCAGATGCGGGTGGCGACGAGAACAAGTTTAAAGAGATCAGCGAGGCGTACGAGACGCTGTCCGATGAGAAGAAGCGCAAAGAGTACGACCAGATGCTGATGTTCGGCGGCATGCCGGGCGGCGGCGCGGGCGGTGCGTATACCTACACCGGCGGCGCGGGCGCCGGGGGCTGGAGCGACATCTTCAGCAGCATCTTCAACGGTGACGGTGCCTTTGGTGGCGATTGGGGCCAGGGCTTCGGCGGCATGGGCGGGCGCGCGGCAAACCGCGTGCGCAAGGGCGAAGACCTTACGGTCACCATCGATATATCGGCCGAAGACGCGTTCCGCGGCACGTCCCAAACGATCACCTATCGCATCCCCTCGACCGGGGAGCGGCAGACGGTGAGCGTGCCGGTGCCTGCCGGCGCCGTTGACGGTGGGCGCGTTCGCTTGAAGCGCCGCGGCGAATACGGGGCAAACGGCGGTGAGCGTGGAGACCTGCTGGTGATCACGCATGTCGAGCAGCATCCGCTGTTCAAGCGCGATGGCGCAGACGTTACCATGACGCTGCCCGTCTCTGTGTACGAGGCTGCACTGGGATGCGAGATCGAGGTGCCGACGCCCGGTGGCGGGACGGTGCGCCTGAAGATTCCGGCGGGCACGCAGTCGGGCAAGACCTTCCGCTTCCGCGAGATGGGCGCACCCGATGTGAAGCGCCGCGGACGTACCGGTGCGTTGCTGGTAAAGATCGAGGTGCGCACCCCCGATCGCCTGAGCGACGATGAGCGTGCTGCGCTTGAGAAGCTGCGCGACGCCGACCACCGCGACTACCGTGCGAAAGTTGATCGGTATCGCGCTAAGATGTAGCTAGAACACGTTGCGCGTGCCCCGAAGCTTGTTGTGGGGCGCGCGCAACGCATTGGATTCAAAGACCCGGAGGAGTTGAGTGCGATGGCTCAGTCCGATCGAGATAAGCCACTGTACATGATCAGCGTGGCGGCGGAGCTCACGGGCATGCACCCGCAGACGCTGCGCGTCTATGAATCCAAGGGGCTTGTGAATCCTAAGCGCTCGGGCGGCAACACGCGCCTGTACTCGCGCGCGGATATCGAGCGGCTTGAGCTCATCAACCAGCTTACCGACGAGGGCATCAACCTCGCCGGCGTGGTGCGCATCCTCGATATGAAGGAGCGCGCCGAGGAGCGCGAGCGCGAGAACGAGAAGCTCCGCAGCCGTGTTCGCGAGCTTGAGGACCAGCTGCACGAGCTTAAGATGCAGAAGAAGATTACCGCACTGGTGCCGCGCGGCGGTTCAGCCGATCCCGAGCAGGTTCTTAAGGGGCTGCTCGGTGGAGGCGGCATCTAGGTGCACTGAGGATGGCGCGAATAATTACACCACGTTGATGTCGCGGAGCTCGCTGCGGTCGCCAACGTTGCGCGAGACGGAATATTCGAACGGCGTGCCGTCGTCTAAAAAGCCAACCTGCTCAAGCTCGAGCAGGGGGGAGCCGGCTGCAACCTCGAGTCGCTCGGCTTCTTCTTCCGTTGCTGCCACCGCGCGGATGATGCGGTGAAAACTCGAGATCTTATAGCCAAGCACATCGCGAAGATACGCATACACCGATTGGTATAGCTGGCTTTTCTTTAGTCCTGGTACAAGGTCGAGCGGCATATAGGTGTACTCGATGACGATGGGCAGCCCGTCAAGGCACCGCGTGCGGCAATGGTGGTAGACAAAATCATCGGGTTGGATGTTGAGGTGACGCGCGATATCTTCGGGTGCGGGAACAATCGAAAAGTCATAGACCACCGAAGAGATCTCCTGCCCCAGGTCTCGATGCTCCGTGGTGAAGCCTCGTGCACGGTCTGAGCGTGTGAAGGTGAACGAATCCGAAGCCGATTCGTCGATGCCTGAAATGTAAAGGCCCGATCCACGCGCTTCAGCGAGTTCGCCGGTATTCTTAACGTATGCTCCCGAGCCACGCTTGCTCGCGATGAGGCCTTTTTCGATGAGCAGGTCGAAGGCGCGTTTGATGGTAATCTTGCTTACGTTGTATATATCGCAGAGCTCGACGACGGTCGGGAGCTTGTCATTGGGCTTGAGCGAGCCGTCCTCGATGCTTTGCTGGATATCCGAGGCGATCGCCTGGTACTTCAGCATCAAAACCTCCTTCGTCAGACTGCGCCGATATAGGCTCCGTGAGCGGTCGTTATCCGACTGCAAACGGTTTCTGTATACCATGAAAGCAAAGTATCCTGCTTTTACCCAAAAGTATAGCGCTTTATTTAGTGGAAATAAAACTGCAGGTACGCTATGAAATATAGATAGACAAGCTGACCTAAAACGAAATATGGGCCTCAAAAAGAGCAAAATCATCCTTGCAATTCAAATAAAAGCGCTATAATTCTTTTTAAGACGCGATATACTCGCTTTGATCAATCAAGTCGTTCGAGCGTTTGGTTGCCGAAGCGGCGGTTACGGGTAACCGCGATTTACTCGTGGCGGCGCTCGTGGCTAACCCGCTTTGCGATTCGGACGCAGCTGCGAATGCGGTGATTGATGGGCTGCTCGAAGCCCACAAAGCATATCTGCCGCAGTTTTTCGGACAAAAGTTTGGCGCCTGAAACCGCCGTATCCTTAAAAAAGGGCGACTTTAATACACTACCCGCAATCCATTCTATAATAGGGAACAGCGGCTTTTGCTCAATATTAAATAAAAAAGCCGATAACACATAGGTTTTTTGACCTAATGCGTTATCGGCTCTGCGTCTATGCGTCTGGCACTTTTAATCATTTTTTTTGAATTTATTATATGTGTTAGCTAACTGTCCACAAGCCGCGTTAATCTCTCTGCCATGAGAAACTCTCATAGTAACTTCAAGTCCTGCTTGCTCTAATTGATGTTTGAATGCAACTATTTCCCGTTTCTGTGGTGCTTTAATTCTTGAATTGCTTGTTGGGTTGTATTGTAACACGTTAATCATAACTTTTTTGCCCCGAAACCATTTTGCAAGTTGTCTTACATCTGAGGGCCGGTCATTTATACCCGGTAAAAGCAAATACGCAAAGACAATTTTGCGATTATGCCTTTCAGAATAGGATAAGGCTTGCTTAACAACATCTTCAATAGCATATATGCGCATGTGAGGAATAATACGATTTCTTGCAGATTGTGTTGCTGCGTGTAAAGATATTGTCAACTGAATTTTAAGATGTTCCTCGCGCAATTTTTTTAATTGATCGACCGGACCAACTGTTGATATGGTAATGCCGTCGGTTGGAAAGTTGAGCCCATATCTATCTCGGAGAATATGGATTGCTTTTATCAAGTTGTCATAATTGAATAAAGGCTCTCCCATACCCATAAAAACGATACGGTTTACTTTTCGACGCAACAATATAATCTGTTGTACGATTTCTGACGATGTTAGATTACGAACAAAGCCATTTCGCCCGGACTCACAAAAAATACAACCAACAGGACAACCGACTTGTGTGCTCACGCAAACAGTTCCACCATCTCGCCGCTTGATAAAAACCGTTTCAATGTATTTGTTGTCTTTCAGTTCGTAAACATACTTTTCAGTATCACTGCTTTTGTAAATATTTTTTACCAACATTGATAGATTTTTTTTGCGTGGTAATTGCTTATATAATTCTTTATATAAGGCTTTTGCTTCATTCTCGCCAATAACTTCCGACATTTCTTTGTAAGTAAATCCGTATGGATCATTCCGTACTTCCGCAGGCGTATATTTAGGTAAACGTTTCATTTTTATATCCTTTCTTCTAAATAATAAAAGTTTGTTTTTCTGTATTTTTGATTACAATCTCTAATTTTTCTACATCAATGATATGCGTCAATTTGCATTTAGGGCAGAAAAGAGGAAAATCTTTTAATACAGTATTATGAAATACTTGAACTCTCGTCTTTCCGTTACAAATCGGACATTTTATCCAATATTTTTTAAGCATTATATTTCACTCGTCCTTTTTACACAAAAAAATGCAGGTCAATCCTCAACATGAGCATTGACCTGCATTTATAATGCACAGAGCAGTACAACAAAACTAAGGCATAGCTTGCACTATGTCTATACTATATCTATACGTCGTTAGTTTTTTGTATAGCATCCGCAAAATAAGCATGACAAAAAAGCCCATGTTGAAAATGGGAAAATCCTTTTTTCAATGCTTATCTAATACGCATGCTATGCAACATAAACGCCGCCTCCTTTTACATACATTTTATTTTATCAGAAAATCAGTCTACTGTCAATACACAACAGGAAGTATTTAACCTAATGATATGAATTGTGTGGACATATCCAAAAAGAAAGGTGAACTGTAAAATGTAATAGGGTGAATGAAAATGGCAAAAAGACCCGTACCATTGTACGACTTTAAGGCTTTCGGGGCAGCTATAAAAGCCGCGAGAAAGGCGGAGGGATGTCGCTTGCGGGCTCGCCCCGTCATAACCTGGGTCCATCAGGTTTCAACATCCGTTCAAGCAAACATAGATGCTCGTGGAGCGGGTACCATGGACCATGACCTCGCATTCCGAAGGAAAGGGTTCATGAATGAATATCGACAAAACTGCAACGGCGTTGCTGGTCATCGATGCGATCGAGGCGGTCGGAGACGATTCCATCTATGATCCGGATGCCAACGACAAGGCCTATCGCGACAACGTTGCCGCAGTGGTTTCAGCGTGCCACGGGGCAGGCATCCCGGTAATCTATTGCAACGATGCTCATGTGCGAGGCATCGATCGAGAGCTCGAGCTCTGGGGCGAGCATGGTGTTGCGGGCGAGGTACGCGTGATTCGCGAGGTTGAACAGGCCGAAGGCGACATCACGATTCCGAAGCGCCGCTACTCGGGCTTCTTCCAGACAGACCTCGACCTTACGCTGCGTGAGCTCGGCGCGAAAACCGTTATTGCGGTGGGCGCCGATACGAACATCTGCGTGCTTCACACGCTCGCTGATGCGTACTTCAACAACTACGCCTCCATTGTGGTCGCGGATGCTACCAAGACCTTCCTTTGCGGCACGCAGGAGGGCGCGCTTGAGCATTTCAAGAAATGCTACGGTTCCGAGCTCTGCTCGACGCAGGATTTGGTCGCGGCGCTCGGGGCGTAGCGGCGCTCTCGCGGCGGGCTAAGCTTGTGGCGGCCCGTTCTGGCGGCGAAGCGAGGAGCAGTTCGCTCTCGCCGGTGGGGCCATTGGCGTGTGGCTGCCTGCACGGACGGGGCCATTGATGCAAAGCGCGGGCACGTGGCGGGAAATGGGGCCGCCGCGCGCCCCCATATTTTCGTTTTGAATAGTTCAACGCTCGAATCAGTACCTTTTGGGTGGATGCTTGAGAAAACGGAGCTCTTGAACATGCGCGACCTGCAGTTTCTTTTCAGAAACGTAGGGGTCTTTACGAGGGGTCGGTATAAAGGTACTGATTCGAGCCTCGAACTTCTTTTTCTGCCGCATGTGACGCCTGAAACGTGCAAACGGCGGACCGTTGGACGCGGTTCGGTTGAATGGCGGCGGAGTCCACCCTACGCCTTCCGTTGTGCTTAGGCGAAGACGCTTGCCGCGGCAAGCGCAACAAGGTAGAGCGCGAGAACTGCGGCGGCAACGGCGTCGCGGCGGGCGAAGCGCATGACGTGGTAGTGCGTGCGCTCCGGCCCGCCGGTGTAGCAGCGGGCGTCCATAGCGCGACCGAGGTTGTCGGCGTGACGCACGGCGCTTGCAAAGAGGGGCACCAAGAGGGGCACGCAGGCCCGTGTGTAGCTGAGCGCCCCTTTGCCTTCGAGCTGTGCCCCGCGGGCCGTTTGCGCAACGACGATATTCTGAGCATCCTGGCTGAGCACCGGTACAAAACGCAGTGCAATCGAGAGGATAAGCGTTGCCTGGCTCACCGGTACGCCGAGCCGCTCGAGCGGAGAGAAAAGGCGCTCGACGGCGTCGGTGATGGCCATCGGTTGCGTGGTGAGCATAAGCAGCGACCCCATGAGCAGCAACAATAGGAATCGCAGCGTATAGAAAACCGCCGAGCTAATTCCTCCGGTGGTAAACGAAAACGGCCCAATGGTTGCAAGCACAGTGCCGGTGTGAACAAAAAACAGGTTGAACAGGGAGGTAATAACGAGAAAGTACATGGCAGGCTTGATCTGCGAAAGAACGCGGCCAAGCGGGGCCCGGGCAAGTGCCATGGCGAGCACGATGAGCGCGCCCGCGAGCAGCAGCGTGGGAACATTCGATACAAAGAGGCAGCTCGCCATGTAGATGATGGCGGCGATGAGCTTGAGACGCGGGTCGAGGCGGTGGATGGGGGAATCCGCCGAATAATATCTGCCTATGCTAATGCGGACGGCCATGGCGCACCTCCTCGGAGAAAGCACCGCCAAGGTGCTTTGCGAGGCAATCTACGAGCTCATCGAGGGTGAGCGGATTGCTGCCCAGCGTCACTCCGTGCTCCTCAAGCCGTTGTGAGAAAGCGAGCGCAGCGGGCACGCCGGGCACATGCTTGGCGGCTTGGGCGAACACCTGCCGTGGCGTGCCAACTGCGGCGAGGTGGCCGTGTTCGAGCGCAACAACGTGGTCTGCGAGCTCGGCTACGTCGTCCATGCTGTGCGTGACGACAAGGATGGTCCGGCCTTCGCGCTTGAGCCGCGCAATCAGCTTGCGCATGCGGCGCTGGCCGGCGGGGTCGAGTCCCGCCATGGGCTCATCGAGCACGAGGATGGGAGTGCGCATGGCGAGCACGCCGGCGATGGCGACGGCGCGTTGCTGCCCGCCGGAGAGCGCGAAGGGGGAGCGTCCGAGAAGTTCGGGCGTAGCGGCGAGTCCAACAAGCGCGAGCGCTTCGTTGACGCGATCGGATACTTCGGCATCCGAAAGCGCGAGGTTGCGGGGGCCAAATGCGACGTCGTCAAAGACGGTTTGGGCAAAAAGCTGGCGCTCAGGCAGTTGTGCCACGTAGCCCACCTGCGATCTGAGCTCGCTGCGGCGCGAAAGGTCGGCGGTGTCGATACCGTTAACGCGCACGGCCCCCACGTTGGGCACTTTGAGCGCGCACGCAAGCTCGACGGTGGTCGACTTGCCCGAGCCCGTATGGCCGATGAGTGCGGTAAGGCTACCAGCGGGGACGGTGAACGAAACGCTGTCGAGGGCAAGTGGCCCGCACGGATCGTGGGGGGTTGCATGGCGGCCGCGGCGCTTTCGCAGGCGCGCGAGGAACCCGAGCCGTTTACGAGCGTTCTGCTCATCTGCGTACGAAAACGTGACGTCGCGGAACTCGATAGCTGCCGTTTGAGCTGCGCTCGGGGTTGCTGCCTGCGCCTCCTGCTCACGTTCGGGCGTGAAGTGCGAATTTTCAGGTGAAAAATCGGAACCAAATGAGCTATTTCCGCCCGAAGGCGCGGGCGCTGCTGTGCGATGCGCGTCAGAACGTGCGGGCATCGTCGGACGAGGTGCACCCGAACGTGTTGACGTGTTCGCTGTCGCAGCATGCACAATCGCGCGGGCGAGCTCTTCGGCATCGCTCGCTGCGGGGAGTTCGGGCAGTACGGCCTCCAGCCGGTGGGCAAGCTGCAGGGTAAACGGCGGCTCAAGCCCAAGCGAGTGAATGGCATCACGCTGGGCAAACACCTCCTCCGGCGTGCCCTCGAGGGCGATGCGCCCCTTATCCATAACAGCCACGCGTCCCGCAACCAGGGCATCGTCCATAAAGTGCGTGATGTGCACGATGGTGATGCCCCGCTCATTGAGGTCGCGTGTGATGCGCTGAATGGCGCGTCTGCCCGCAACATCCAGCATGGCGGCTGGTTCATCGAGCACGAGTACGCGGGGATGCATGGCAAGCGCGCCCGCGATGGCGATGCGCTGGCGCTGACCGCCCGAAAGGTCGGCCGGGTCTGCCTGGGCGTAGTCGAGCATGTCCACCGCCGCCAGCGCCTCCTCAACGCGCGCGGCGATTCGCGGCTGCGGCACGCCGAGGTTCTCGGGTCCAAAGGCAACGTCGTCTGCAACGACGCTCGTCACCATCTGGTCATCGGGGTGCTGAAACACCATCGCGACCTGGCGGCGCAGTTCAAGCGCTCGCTCCGGCTGCGCTGCGGCATCGATGCCGCACACGCGAGCCGATCCGTCCGTGGGCGCGAGCAGTGCATTAATGAGCTGCGCGAGCGTTGATTTACCCGACCCGTTGCTGCCGAGGACGCAGAGATGCTCGCCCGCCGCCACGCTGAGCGTGACGCCGCGAAGGGCCTCTTCACCGGCTCCTGCATACGAGAAGTGCACGTTGTGGAGCTCGATGATGGGGGCGGCCTCGGGGTCGGCAGTGGATCCGGCGATGATTGTCGAAGAGTGAGTCTGCACGATGAAACGCCTGAGCAAAAGGGACGGTAGGGAATGGTCGTATGCGCACGCTACGTGCACCATCTTGGGGCACCGAGGGCGGGGCACCGAAGTACGCCGCCCGTCGAGCATCTACGCGGCCGAGGTGTGCGTGGAGCCGCCGTGCCCGGGAGAGCCGGCCTGTTCCCCCAGCACATTCATGCAGGGTGCGAGCAGTACCTGGCCGGCCACGACGTTGATGACCATCTTGAGCGTGTTGAAGGGCAGGAGAATCGGCACGATCATGTAGACCACGTCCTGCATGGTCACGCCTGCGTAGAGCGGCGTCACGAAGAGGTTCGCGACGCAGGCGACCACGATGGAGAGTGCTGCGCCTGCGACCATGCCCGCAAGCGAACTCGTGCGCGTGCGGCTGCGCGCGTAGATGAGCGCGGCGGGAATGATGAACGCACAGGTCGAGAGCATGCCCATGGGTGCGCCGAACGGGTCGAGGAAGACGCGCGGCACCCACGAGATGATGGCGACCGCAGCGCCCAGCTTGGGCCCGAAGGCGAGCGCCGCGATAAGGCAGACGATACCCGAGGGATCGTACATGAGCCACGGCGCCGCCGGAAAGATGGGAATCTGCACGAAGCTCAGCACGAGCGACGCGGCGGTGAAAAGGGCCGCGAGTGCGATCTTTTTGGTATTGACGTGTGTGGTGGATGAGCTGCTCATGGCAGTCGCCTCCGTTTCTTCCATCCGGACTGTACCGTCGGCCCTGGAATCTCACCAGGTCAGCCGCTTGCGCGGGTCGCGGGCTTCTGGCGCGCGCTGACTTATGCAGACGCGCGGTCCGGCCGGCTTGCGCCGACCCGCCAGTTACCGCCGGTAGGGAATTGCACCCAACCCTGAAACTATGCGGTGCCTACTATACCAGCGTAATGCGGAGTACTCTGTGTTTATTTTGGGGTTAAAGGGCTTTGCCAAAATACGCGGTTGATATCTTGCAAGAACGTGCAGGAACCCATGACGTGAGCATGTAGAGTAGCTGGGAGATTGCTGCGTGTTGTGATGAATCCAGGCATAATAAGTCGGGGCCAAGAAGGGAATGCCCCTCTTGGCCCCGAGACTAATCATATGGTATGCCGGATGCTATATGTTTGCGGACGCGCTGTAAGAAAATCCATGTTTCCAAGTCGTGCTAGCTCCATTGTATAGTTGGATAGTGCTGTCGAACATTATGTATTGATTTTTTTGATTGAGGTAGCCGCCCTTGCCGTTAATGGCTATTCCTCTAATAACCTTTCCGTTACCGTAGCGATTTACTTGTGCTTCGTATGTGCTATCAAATATTCTTCCCTCGGTACTGTTTAAAGTTCCTTCAAATTGTAGGAAAGCGAATACATCGCTGACGATGGAAGAGGGGTTTGAGATCGCCTTATAAAGGTCAACTTGATAGCTGTTTCTAATATCAATAATGGCTAGCGATTGAACGACAACCGCCTTGTTCGTCAGTCCATTATAACCGATTTGGAAATCATTAAGAGCTAGTCCCATATCGGCAAATAGTAGCGACAAATAGTCCGTGTCTTTGTCGTAACTTGCGACAAGGCCGCCATGGTAAAGACCCTGCATGCCGAAATAGACCTTGTCCTCGTAGCTGTCGTTATTAACGAAGAAGTCAACCAGAGCAACCTGGGTTAAATACTCTGTGGAACCATTTGAGGAGCTATACGAGGAGAAGGCGTATTGTGCTCCCGAAAATGAGTTGACATGGTGCCACCCTCCGCCCTTGAAGAAAGACGTATCTACTTTCGAGGCGAAAGCGGACAGCTTGACCCGTCCCTGCGTTTGCAGTGCAGACAATAAATCTCTATATCCATTATATGTGGAAGCGCGGGCCGCTTCTGAACGATAGAATGAGGGGCAATCCCATGAAGCGGAATTATACGACGCTCCCTTGCTCCCAGAACTAAGAGAATTCAACTCATTGTTTGAATGGGCGTTAGTAAGGGCTTTGACGCTGTAGCTGGCTAGAGCGTCTTTTCCCTCAAGGGTAGGTATTGAGGGCTCGGAAGCAAGGTAGTCATATAGGGCGGCTTGGTTTTCAGGCTGCGCCAGATTCAGAAAATAGTACTTTTCATCAGCTGTGTCGAATATGACCAGCTCTATGTTATCAGTGCCGTTGCGTACAGTTACACGAATTAATTCTATTGAATCTGCATTTGCCTTCTGCGATGTAGATACCCCAGAGTAAATGGTGTCTCCGTTATCAAAGCTCAAGCGACTAAACGCTCCTGATAGATTGGGCAGATTGCGGCCATCTTTTTCGGTGTCCGAGAATTCGAATTCTTTTCCAACTATCGTAAGCGTCAGCGTGCTGTCTTTGAATTTATCCGTTGGAGAGGGGTCCGTAAGAAGAGTTTCGGTCATTGACACTGCAGTTGGCGATAGCGTCATCGACTTGGTTTCTAATGCATTGGCGTAATTAGGAATAAATAGAAGCGATACAATAGCGAGGACAACGGGGCAGAACCTTTTTATCCATTGAATTGCCATAGCAACCCCTTCGGTAATATAGGGCGGTATGGGAAGTCCTGCAGAACTTATTGACTTGAAATTACTATTTCGCTAAATCGGGTTTGACGACAAAACGACGAGAGGTGGGTTATGCGAAGCAAACGGCTTCCTGTTGTGATAATCCTTACACTTCTCTTATGTGGAGTTGTGGCAGGAGTAAGCTTCGAGCGTTATGCAGCTAAGGAGAGAGCGCTTAATTCGATAAGCGCCTTTATTGTTTATTTTGATTACGCATTGAGTTCAGGTTACGGTATTGACGGCCAATGGTTATGCCTGCGTGTGGATGCCTTGGAAGTCAGCTATGCCAGCATATCGGACCTCCCATTTCAAAGCGGCGTGCTAGGGAATCTAGATTTCACATCACTTCGCTCTCTGACGCACGACGCGTTTGTATACAACGATCAGGAAGCAAAGGAGATGCTTCAACAGAGAATAGCAGAATGTAAACAATTGCTGGTAGATTACGAATTCAAGAACCCTAATCTAGGTACATATTATTTGTCATGGCCATTTCCGTTTTTGGATCCGCAAAACGCCTTGATCAATGATTTATTGTGCATACTTACAGGTAACGATTCCGGTGGGGTGGATGGTTAACATGCACGAATACAGCGAGGTCAGCGACGAGATCATCTGCGCTTTAGGTGCGGCGGCGGGCGAGGATGCGGTGCTCATCGCGGAGCCCATGAGCGCGCATACGACGTTCAAGATCGGTGGGCCGGCCGATGTGGTCGTTGAACCGAGTACCATCGAAGGCGTGGTTGGCGCGCTTAATGTGTGCGCCATCGCCGGGGTCCCCGTAACGGTGGTGGGCAACGGATCCGACCTGCTCGTGAGCGACCACGGCATTCGCGGTGTCGTGGTGCTGCTCGGCAAGAATTGCGGCAACGTGCGCGTCGAGGGCACGCGCGTGGTGGCGCAGGCGGGCGCGCTCCTGCGCGATGTGGCGCTTGCGGCGGCAGATGCGGGCCTTTCGGGCCTCGAGCCGCTTTGGGGCATCCCCGCGAGCGTCGGAGGCGCCTGCCACCAGAATGCGGGTGCCTACGACGGCACGACAGGCGAGCTTATTGAGTCGCTTACGGCCTACATACCGGGCCGCGATCTTCCCGACGGCAGCCGCGAGAAGGGTGCAGTCAGGACATTCACCCGCGATGAACTGGGATTCGGCTATCGTAAGAGCCGCGTGGCGAGCGAGGGCCTCGTGGTGCTCGAGGCAACGTTCGCCCTCATACCGGATACGGAAGCGTCTATTCGCGGACGCATGGACGACTACCAGCGCCGCCGCGAGGAGAAGCAGCCGCTCGAGATGCCCTCGGCGGGCTCTACGTTCAAGCGGCCCGAGGGGTATTTCGCCGGCAAGCTCATCATGGACGCGGGTCTGCGCGGCGCGCGCGTGGGCGGGGCGCAGGTGTCCGAGAAGCATTGCGGTTTCGTGGTAAACACGGGGGGCGCCTCGGCAGCCGATGTCTCCGCGCTCATCGAGCATATCCAAGATGAGGTGCGCGCGCAGTTTGGGGTAGAGCTCGAGCCCGAAGTCCACCGCGTCGGCGACTGGTAACGGCTCGTCGAGGCACCCGATCTTGACGCTCAATCGTCGGTCTCCGCACGCGAGGCGTGCTCCCTCCTCTTTCGCGGCAACCTCGGGCACTTCGACGAGCCGCTTGGGCTGAGGTGCGACACCGTTGTTGCCGCAAGGCTCGTGTCATACGGAGTTCATGGCCAAAAACGTACGACTGGTGGTAAGCGTCGACCTTTCGATGGCAAGGTTTCGGGGCATCTCGAAGCAAAGGAGTGCCGGCATGGCCGTTTTGCGGCGGCGATGATCTCTATGAGGGGCATTGAGCCCCGGTTTTCTAGGTGCAGGTCCGCTTCTGCAACCACCAATCGTATTATTTTGGCCAAGGGCTCGAATAATCGTGTGTCATCTCGCTGGCGAAACGGCTGGAAGCCGACAACGCACCGTGCTGGCCTCAGAGCTATGCAACTGGCCAGGCATTTTTTATGCGTTCTGGCTGCGCGGGCGCGTTGGCCGAATAACGCTCGCCTTGCGCGTGCGGCGGCGCTATGGTGGATGCATTGCTGTCATCGCATCGCCTACCCGAGGGGAGCCAGCCCATGACCTATGACCACGTCGCCCAGACCGACCCCGAGGTGTTCTCGGCCCTTGAGCAAGAGCTTGGCCGTCAGCGGGGCACCATCGAGCTCATCGCATCCGAGAACATCGTCTCTCCCGCTGTCATGGAGGCCATGGGTAGTGTGCTCACCAACAAGTATGCCGAGGGCTATCCGGGCAAGCGCTATTACGGCGGCTGTGAAAAGGTCGATATTGTCGAGAACCTTGCCCGCGAACGTGCCTGCGAGCTGTTCAATTGCGGCTTCGCCAATGTGCAGCCTCATTCTGGTGCCAACGCTAACCTTGCTGCGTACATGGCGCTTATCGAGCCGGGCGACACGGTTATTGGCATGAGCCTCGACCAGGGTGGGCACCTCACACATGGCTCGCCGGCGAATTTCTCGGGACGGCTCTACCGTTTCCTGTCCTATGGGCTCGATCCTGCGACCGAGACCATCGACTACGAAGGCCTCGAGCGCCTGGCGCGCGCTGAGCGACCGAAGCTCATCGTGGGCGGCGCCTCTGCCTATCCGCGCACTATCGATTTTGAGCGGTTGGCTGCGATCGCACACGGCGTGGGTGCCAAGCTCATGGTCGATATGGCGCATATCGCGGGCCTTGTTGCCACGGGCGCGCATCCAAGCCCCTTTCCCCATGCGGACGTGGTGACCTCGACCACCCATAAGACGCTGCGCGGGCCGCGCGGCGGCTTCATTCTCACGAACGACGGCGAGCTTGCGCGTGCCATCGACAAGGCGGTGTTTCCTGGGACACAGGGCGGTCCGCTCATGCACGTGATTGCGGGTAAGGCGGTCGCGTTCGGCGAGGCGCTGCAGCCGGAATTCCACGCGTATATCGACCACGTGGTCGAGAACGCGGTGGCGTTGGGCGAGGGGCTCGTGGCAGGTGGCCTGCGCCTCGTTTCGGGCGGCACGGATAACCACCTGTGCCTTGTGGACCTTACGCCGGCCGGCGTTACCGGCAAGGATGCTGAGCGCCTGCTCGATAGCGTGGGGCTTACGGTCAACAAGAACGCCATTCCGGGTGAGCCGCGCTCGCCCTTCGTAACGAGCGGCATTCGTGTGGGATCGGCTGCTGCTACCACGCGCGGCTTCACGGCTGAGGAGTTCCGCGAGATTGGCGAGCTCATCGCGCACGCAGTCTTCCATGCCGAAAACGAGGCGGCCTTGACCGAGGTTCACGCTCGCACCGCAGAACTGCTCGAGCGTCACCCGCTCTATCCGGAGCTCGTTATGCGATGAATGGGGAGAAATGCGAGGCAAGTCGACCAGCGCGTTGCCTCGTGAAACAAATGCACCGGGTATAGTTGTTTCAATGTAGTTGTTTCAGTGGGGGCGAGGGATAGGCCCTTTGCGCCACAAGGGATATGGAGAAGAACATGCCAACAACTGATGATGTAAAAGTCGGTTTCATTGGGTTCGGCAACATGGCAAGTGCCATGGCGGATGGTTGGATTGCTTCGGGAGTTGTTCCCGGCGATCGGCTCTATGCGTGCGCGAACCGCTACGAGGCCCTCTGCGAGCGCACGGAGTCGCGCGGGATGCATGCGTGTGCGTCGGGGGAGGAGCTCGTGCGCGCCGTTGACGTCGTGGTCGTGGCCATCAAGCCGTACCTCATCGAAGACGTGCTGCCCGAGCTGGCCGGAGCGCTTGCTAACAAGACGATCATCTCGGTCGCGGCTGGCTGGGACAGCAAGGGCTACGAGCACATCCTGCCGGGCGCGCACCATATCTCGACCGTCCCCAACACTCCCGTTGCCATCTGCGAAGGTGTGATTGCCTGCGAACGCAAGACGACGCTTTCGGGCGAGGAGGCATTGCTCGTACACGAGCTTCTCGGCGCGCTTGGAACGGTGGTCGAGGTCGATAGCCACCTGCTTTCCATCGCGGGCACGATCGGTGGGTGCTCGCCTGCGTTCATCGCCATGGTCATCGAGGCACTTGGCGACGCCGCGGTGAAGTACGGCATCCCGCGCGCTACGGCGTACGAGATGGTAAGTCAGATGGTTGCCGGAACGGCGAAGCTGCAGCTTGCAACCGGGCAGCATCCGGGCGCCATGAAGGACGCCGTGTGCTCGCCCGGTGGCACGACCATCAAGGGCGTGGCGGCGCTTGAGGCTGCGGGCATGCGCTCGGCGTTCATCAAGGCAATTGATGCCATCGAGGGCTAGCGGAGTATAGGGCCCGGCGCCGCCCGGCTTTGCCGCACGGAGGGGTGCTGGGGCCATCTGGATTGACCGAAAGGGCCCGGTGCCGCTCGGCGTCGCCCAGGGGCTGCCGCCGCTCGGCTTCGTCGCAGGGGCCCGGCGCCGCCCGCTTTGCCGCAGGTGCCCGGCACCGCTTGGCTATCATTTCCGAGTCTTTACCGCGTTGTGCCCGCAGTAGTGCACAAACCTGATATGCTAGGCGCAATGCAACCGGCTTGCTCAAGGAGGGGGCTATGTTGGGAGAGTTCATCGGCGGCTTTATCGGTCTTGCCGTCATTGTCATCATCGTTGTGGTGCTTCTTGCCGATACCCTGTTCGTGGTCAAGCAGCAGCACGCGGTTATCATCGAGCGACTTGGGCGCTTCAACAAGATCGTTGGCTCTGGTCTGCATGCGAAGATTCCCTTCATCGACCGCAAGGCGGCGACGGTGAGCCTGCGCACCATGAAGAACGGATTCGATATCGATGCCAAGACCGAGGACAACGTTACCATCGGGCTCGAGGTTTCGGCGCAGTACCACGTGAGCTACGAGATGGGCGCGGGCCCGGCGGATTCCGGCGTCTACAAGAGCTACTACATGCTGCAGCAGCCGGTCGCCCAGATGCGCGACTTCATTACCGATGCCCTGCGCAGCTCGATCCCCGTCTATACGCTCGATGAGGTCTTCGCCAAGAAGGACGACATCGCCCAAGACGTAAATGCCACGGTTTCCGAGCAGATGGCCGCCTACGGCTTCACGCTCGTCTCGACCCTCATCACGCGCATCGCGCTGCCCGCCGAGGTCGAGGATTCCATGAACCAGATCAACGCCGCCCAGCGCACTAAGGCGGCGGCGCAGGATCTTGCCGAGGCCGATCGCATTCGCCGCGTGACCGAGGCGCGCGCCGAGGCCGAGGCCATGGAGAAGGCCGGCGAGGGCATTGCTAACCAGCGCAAGGCGATTGCCGTGGGTATCAAGGACTCGCTCGAGAGCATCCAGGAGACGGGCGTCTCCAACAACGAGGCGAACCTGCTCTTTATGTACACGCAGTGGACCGAGATGATGACCGAGTTCGCGCGTACCGGCAAGAGCTCAACGGTGGTGCTTCCCTCCAACTTTAAGGAGAGCGCAAGCATGTTCGAGCAGATGGTGGCGGCGGCGGAGACAAACGATGCCGGCAACGTTCCGCCCACGCCCGTAAAGAAGGACTAGGGGAGCGCGCGGCACTAAAACAGCCGCAGGGCCGAAGTGTGCTGCAGGCAGTC
The DNA here is from genome assembly GCF_009676995.1 of Enorma shizhengliae. Taxonomy (NCBI): domain Bacteria; kingdom Bacillati; phylum Actinomycetota; class Coriobacteriia; order Coriobacteriales; family Coriobacteriaceae; genus Enorma; species Enorma shizhengliae. Next base: position 43,178 of record NZ_VTFZ01000013.1, on the reverse strand, counting down.
GTTCCGCTCTAGAACGATTCTGTTTACGTCGCTATGCCAGAAGCCGCAGGTTACTTCTGTGACCTGCGGCTTCTTTGAGGCTACGGCGGTGTCTGCTTGACAGGTCCGATCGAAACCGGCTTGCGAAGCGCCATCTTCGGTGGTGCCGGGGTAGCTTCCTTGCCGTGGGCTATCAACTTTGCAACTTTTGGGCACTAGAACGGCCTGCGGCGCAGTAGAAAAACAGCGCGGACGTTTGTGACCTGCGGTTTCGTATTGTTCATAATGCCGGATAGTTTGGTGTATCCCCTTCGAGTGCCCAAAAGTTGATAATTGATGTCGGAGCGCTAGGGGCAAGGCGTTCTGAGCAACGAAATCGGTCGGGGCTAGGCTTGAGAACTGCAGGGCTGGGCGCATCGGCGCCTAGGCCTGCGCGTTGCGCGTGCGAGAGGTCGCTCGGCGCACGATGCGGCCTACCTGCACGCCAACGACGAGCTTGACAATGTCGGGCACGATGAACGGCAAGACGGCAATGGCGAGTGCGCCGACGATGTCAAGGCCCATGAGCACCATGAGCTGAAGCGTTCCAAGTAGATACGAGATGAGCAGCATCGACGTGACGGCCAATGCCTCGCGTGCCCGCTCAGGCATGCGCTCTACGCCGAGGATGAGGGCGGCGAAAGCCGTTCCAACGAGGAACCCCCAGAGGAAGCCGCCCGTAGGACCAACGAGCGATGCGATGCCGCCCGAAAATCCGGAGAACACGGGCAGCCCGAGCGAGCCGAGTACGAGGTAGAGGGCTACGGTAACGACGGCATCGCGGCCGCCGAGCGCGATGGGAAGCATGGCGAGCACGAGCGTCTGCAGGGTGAAGGGAACAGGCCCCAGGGGAATGCTTATCGAAGACGCGACGGCGAGCAGGGCGATGCAGAGTCCGCAGCGAGCGATACGAAGTGTCGACATGCAGTTATAACCTTTCTGAGTTAGCCGATGATCCAGCCCATTTCGCTCTCCCAAACATCTTGGTCGAGTTCAAGTTCAAGACCGGATCCATCTTGTTGCGCCGTGCCCGTGAACTCGAGGTAGGTTGAATATTCCGTGCGGTTAGACCCCAGGTCAGCCAGGATGCTCTCCAGCTCGGCGGCGAGGGCTTCTCGGCTCTCCTCGTCCAACACGCCGGTCTCGCGGTACGTCTCCCAGATGGAGCTTGGGGTATTCCAGCGCAGATCGTAGGCGATATCGTCTATCTGCGGCGTTTCGATGCTGTAGTAGACCGTGCAATCGATATCGTAGCCTGCGTCGGAGGTCTCGGTGTAGGCGTAAGCGATAAGGTCGTTGTATGAGAGGTTCGCAAGCACTCGCTCTGCAACCGCGCGCGCATCGATGCCAGCCTCATCGGGCGTGAGGCCCGAATAGGTTTCGAACGCTTGCGTGAAAGCGTCTTCCGCAATTTGAAGCGTTTCTTCGTTGGTGCCTGCGATTGCGGAATCCAGCCGTTCTTGTGTAAGCATCGTCGCAGACTCTTCGGCATCGCTCGCGAGCGTTCCCGTAATCTCGTAATCTGGGGAATCGGCATCGGTATCGTCGTAGTCGTCGTAGATGTCGGCATCGCTTGCGGTGCCGCTATCGAAAACCTGGTCGAATAAGTCCCCGGTTACCGCGCTGCAGGCAACGAAGAGGGGTCCGATGGCACCGCTCAGGATGATAACGATGACGATGATGTAAATCATGAGCCTGCGAACGTGGGCACGGTTGCCCGGGTTGGCTTGGCGCGCGGCGGCTCGTCGGGCTTCTGCGGTGCGGTGCCAGGTGTGGCGATCGCGGTGGCCGGAGCGACGCTTCCGGCTCGATGAAGAAGATGAGGTGCCGAGCCAGCTGGATTCATCGGCTGTATCCGGTGCAGTCCGTTGCGCTGCCGAGGACGTTGCAGATGAGGGCGCCGGGGCGTCCACGGGCCCCTGCGAGGATTCGGTCGGCGACGTGTACAAGGAGGACCGGTGCTCGGGCGCGCGATGGCCACGGGATGCCTCCGCACGCGCCCGTTCGAGGCGCCGCTGCAGCTCATGCTTGCGCAGGCGCTCGGAACCATCGCTCGAATCCGGCGCCTCGAGGGAGGGCTCATCGGTTGGCATGACCGGATCTGGAGCGTTGAACGGGTCAATCATAGGCTCGTCGGAGGGATGAAGTTTCCAAGCCATGAGTTCAGCCAACCTTCCGTTATCGAGTCTGGTGATTCCAGGGCGCGTTGCCTGCCGCTTGCGAACAGGATGGCCGCTCGGCAGGCGGACGGGCGTAGCGGGGCGCGAGGTGCCGAGAGATGGACTTGCTCGGACACTGCCCGGGGCCTGCTAGAACAAGCTGCCTCCTCTACGTGAACGGGCCGCTGTCCTGCCTGCTAGAACAGGCTGTCGTCGTCATCCTGCTTGGGGCCGCGATCGACATAGAGCTTGCTCGTGCGCTTCTCAAGCAGGAAGGCGACGATGGCAACGATTACGATGCCGCCGAAGAACAGTACCGCGAGCCCCTCGCGCGTACCGAACAGGAACGAAAAGATGGTATCCATGCTGTGCTCTCTCGCATCATCGGTTGGAATGCTGTGCTTACGCTCGTTTCGGGCGCGAACCCGCCACGAACGGTGTTCAATAAGTATATACTTGCCAAAGCACGGCCGGGCGTTTCAAGGCGAATGCTTACCAAGCCGGTACGCATGGCGCTGGCGTCGCACGGCATGAAGCACGATAGAGCACGCACGAAACCGGAGGGATCATGCTCGACATCAAATTCGTACGCGAGAACCCCGACGCGGTGGATGCCGCGATGGCGAATCGCCAGACCTCGTGGGACCGTGAGCATTTCTTCGCGCTCGACGAGGAGCGTCGTTCCGTTATCGCCGAGGTCGAGCAGCTGCAGGCCACGCGCAACGCCGAGTCCAAAAAGATCGGCGAGCTCATGCGCGAGGGCAAGCGCGACGAGGCAGAGGCGGCCAAAGAGGCTGTGCGCCGCGTGAACGAGCGGATCGAAGGCCTTGCCAACCGTCGCAGCGCACTCGATTCCGAAGTGGCGGATTTCATGGCGCACCTGCCCAACATTCCCTGCCCCGCTACTCCCGTGGGCAAGGATGAGAGCGAGAACCCCGAGCGTCGCCGCTGGGGCACCCCGCGCGACTTCGCTGCAGAGGGCTTCGAGGCCAAGCCGCACTGGGATCTGGGTACCGATCTGGGCATCCTTGATTTCGATCGTGGCTCGAAGCTGTCGGGCGCGCGCTTTACGGTGCTCGCGGGCGCAGGCGCTCGCCTGGATCGCGCGCTCCAGAACTTCTTCCTGAATACGCACCTCGAGCGTGGGTTCAAGGAGTTCATTCCGCCCGTCATCGTGAACCGCGAGATTATGTACGGCACGGGCCAGCTGCCCAAGTTCGAGGACGACGCCTATCACACGGGCGAGGACCAGTTCCTCATTCCCACGGCCGAGGTCGCGCTCACCAACCTGCATGCCGGCGAGGTGCTCGATGCGAAAGAGCTGCCTTTGCGCTACACCGCGGGCACCCCGTGCTTCCGTGAGGAGGCTGGCAGCGCTGGCCGCGATACGCGCGGCATCATCCGCCAGCACCAGTTCACCAAGGTGGAGATGGTCAAGTTTGCGACGCCCGAGCAGTCTGACGACGAGCTCGAGAGCATGACCGCCGAGGCGGAGTACATCTTGCAGCAGCTGGGGCTCCCGTACCGCGTGATCAGCCTTTGCACGGGCGACCTGGGCTTCTCCGCTCGCCAGACCTACGATATCGAGGTTTGGCTGCCGAGCTACAACAGCTACAAGGAGATTTCGTCGTGCTCCAACTGCGGCGACTTCCAGGCTCGTCGCGCGAACATCAAGTATCGCGACCCCGAGAACTTCAAGGGCACGCGCTTCGTGCATACGCTGAACGGCTCCGGCCTGCCCACGGGTCGTACGATGGCGGCCATCATGGAAAACTACCAGAATGCCGATGGCTCCATCACGGTGCCCGAGGTGCTGCGTCCGTATATGGGCGGCATGGAGGTCATCCGCTAGGGAAGCGCTCGGCTAGGGGCTCTGCGCCTCGCGTTGTATTTCAAATTTGATTTGGTTTCGGCCCGCTCTGCACGTCAGGGCGGGCCGTGTGCTAAAGAATGAGGCTTCGGTAGTTTGTGTGACAAGGGGCTAGCCTAGGCAGCAACGCTCTTCGCTCCCTTCACGCCCTTCTTCCTCGCCTTCACCGGGCGACCCGGGAGCTGGGGCTGGCAGTCGCCGCACCTGAGCATGAGCAGGGCCACGAGGTTGTCGGTGTTGCGGAAGCCGTAGCCCATCCTCACCGTCACCTTGATCTTGTTGTTGACAGCCTCTACGCGCCCGTTGCCGATGCCGAGCTCGACTGCGGCGATGATGTCGTCGCGCCGGCGGCGCACCTTCTTCTCCACGGCGACGACCTTGGCGATCTTGCAGCAGGCGGCCCTGTGCATCCAGTCGTCGAGCAGCTCGGCGGCCTCGGAGCCGTCGGCTGCCCGGAAGACGGCCCGCAGGTCCTCCTTGAGCTCCCAGGCCCTGACCAGCCGCGAGCCGGCCCTCTTCTTGAGCGCCTCGAGCCTCGCCCTCTGGCCGTCGGTGAGGTCCTCGGGGTTCTTCACGAGCGCGTAGCGGCTGCCCTTGATGGAGGCCGCCTCCTCCCCGAGCGCCCTGACCTCCTCGGGCGGCAGCTCGCCTTTGGCAGGCCTGCCGCGCTTGCCCTCGGGCCTGGGCCTGGCGGCCCTGGCGGCGGCCCTGGCGGCGTTCCACTCCCCGCAGCGCACGGCGTCGAGCGCGCCGTTCATCCACTGGACCACGTGGAAGGGGTCCATGACCCACCTCGCGTTGGGGCAGCGGCGCTTGACCAGCTGCCCTATCCGCCTCGCGCCGTCGGCGGCCACCACCTCCATGGCGCGCCTCTGCTCGCGCGTGAGCTCGTCGAGGAACAGGTTGAGCACGTCCTTGCCGGTGCCCTCGTGCGCCCAGATGAGGCAGCCGCGGTCGTGGTCGACGACCACCGTGACGTACTTGTGGCCCTTCTTGTACGACGTCTCGTCGATGCCGATGCGGCGCACGCCGTCGAACCTCGAGGCGCCGCGCGCGGCCTCCAGCTCGGCGTAGACGCGCCTGCACACGCCGCCCACGCCGTGCCACTCGACGCGGGCGAGCTCGGAGACCGCCGAGGCGGTGCAGCGGACCGCCAGCCACGCCACCCAGTCCTCGAAGTCGCGCGTGAAGCGCGCCCCGTGCCGCGCCCAGGGGACGGCCTCGGTGCGCACGCCGTGCTCCGGGCAGCGCACCCTGCAGGGCGCGTACTCCAGGTAGCAGGCCGAGCGCGCCAGGTCCATCGCCCTCCACAGCCTGGGGGCCCCGCGGTTCGCCATGTCGTAGAAGTCGCAGGCCCTGCCGCATACGGGGCAGCGGCGCTGCTCGCGCTTGTAGGGCCGGACGCTCACGACGATGCGCTCGGCCTCGATGCGCGCGCCCAGGACGACCGTGCGGGCCAGACCGAGGGCGAGAAGTAGTAGACTCTTCATGCGTCACACCTCTTCGGTTGTCTGAATTTGGCTTAGCAATCATAGGCGGATGACGCGGAAACGGCCCCTCCCGGGGCCGTTTCAGTTCCAGATCGTTGTTTTCGCCCGCTGAGCTGGGCCTATGCCGGAATCTCTCCCACAGAAACCACCGAAGAGCCATTTTTTTTTGATTGCAGCTGAATAAGAATAGAGGTTACTCTGTTAATCCTGTTCAAATTTTATTCCTCCTCTGTGACTTCCATAAAAAGTATATCCTATGCGTTCTTAAGCTAGCTGCTGTTAGTGCTTCTCATTGCACCCTGGTTATAAAAGCCATACTCACAAACCTCTTCACCAAAACTCTTTACATCTCTAGCGGACATTGTTCTCTCTCCTTGTTTTTGATCGTCACGGTAGGCCCCCGCCAACTGGCCACAAGCAGCGTTAATATCGGAGCCAAATTGCGTTCGGATATTGACGCTAATTCCTGCATTATGAATGATACGGCAAAAGGCCTTTATTCGTGTGTGGCTTGAGGGCACCATAGTTTCCGTAACTGTCGTTTGATTGTATGGGATTAAATCTAAATGGTATAGTGGCAAATACTTTTTGTGTTTGAATAACAACTTGGTAAGTTGCTCTGCGTGTCTGTCGCTGTCATTGACATCCTTTAGCATGATGTATGCCAAAAACACCTTGCGATTTGTTTGCCGAATGTGCTGATCTAATGTATCCAGTACCTGACCAAGGGGGTATGTTTTAGTTATTGGCATGAGCGTTTCCCTCAGACGGTCAGTAGGTGCGTGGAGGGAATAGGCCAGATTGACTTGCGGATATTCTCTTGTCAATTTTTGAATACCCGGCACGATACCGATAGTCGAAATGGTGATGCGTCGCTGGGACAGCCCGAACAGTTCCGGGGCGGTCAGATCATGCAGGGCTTCAAAAACTTGTGGATTAGCGAACGGCTCTCCCATTCCCATAAAAGAGATACTGTTGATACTGCATCCTTGTTGCATAAAATATAGGATTTGGTCGGTAATTTCATCCACAGTCAAGTTTCTGCGTAATCCCAAAGTCCCTGTTGCGCAAAACTTACAACCGAAGCCGCAACCGCTTTGAGATGAAATGCAAAAGGAGTTCCAGCCCTCTTTATAAAACAGGCCCACCGTTTCCACACGGTTTCCGTCCGACAGTTCAAACAGCACCTTGTCAGTTTGCATTGATTTCTCATGATGGATCGCCTTGATCTCCACAACAGTTTCACCAAACTGCTCCACCAACTTTTCGCGCAGCGTTTTTGGAAGCAACTTCATATCTTCAAAACGCATAATTCCTTGTAGGAACACAGCATCAAGCAGTTGCTTATAACGATACTCAGGTAAGCGCATATCCGCTATGAGCTGTTTCATTTTTTTATACTTGGACATAATTATATTTTCTCCTGCTTATTTAATCGCAATCTTTCCTGTCTTGGTACTAAAACAATTCATCCAGTAAAATATAATATTTTATTTTCTCCCAATCAGGCTTGATCCCCAGTAAGTCAAAAAATAGCTCGACATACTGTTCTTCCCCGATATCCTCCCTGATCGACCGGACGCAGAAGGCAATGTCATACCACTTGTCCGCCCTGCCGCTTCTCCCAAGATCAATAAAGCCACTTACTTTGCCATCTTTCACAAAGATGTTGCTGTCTCCCAGGTCGCCGTGGGAAAAGACAAGTTCCTCTTCGGGCTTTTCCGTCTTTAAAAAATCATACAGCTCGCGCGGATCTTTAAATGGAGTGTCTTCTTCCCAGTTTTCGCAATCCACATCGGCCAGATCGTTATTCAGTAAGTAATCCAATTCGGCTAAGCGGCTGTCTAAGCTATTCGTATAGGGACAATCCGATATGTCGATGGAGTGAAAGAGCCTGATGCACTCCGCATACAGCTCGATAATCTTTTCAGGGCTTTGTTCATCTTCATACTCTTCCGAGCAAAGGACGCCATCGGCCTCACTCATGAGCAGATTGCTCCAGCCATCATGCCGTTCAAAGTGCAGGACCTTTGGAACAGGCAGCTTTCCTTCCAGCCATAGCATCATGTCCTTTTCCCGTTCCACATCATAGGTGGTCCCTTTATACCGGCTGTCCGTCATTTTTAAATATAGGTTTTCATTTTCTCCCACCAGCTTATATACCTTAGCAGGAGACATTCCTTCCGTATCTTTTACGCAGCGGTATTTTTCGATCAGTTTTTTCAATTCCGGTGATATTCTCATTTTAGCCATTTATTATTTCCTTCCTCTTTTCTACAGTATTTAAAGATACCCCAAGAAGCTAATTATAAGAGGCTTCGGTAGTTTGTGTGACAAGGGGCTAGCCTAGGCAGCAACGCTCTTCGCTCCCTTCACGCCCTTCTTCCTCGCCTTCACCGGGCGACCCGGGAGCTGGGGCTGGCAGTCGCCGCACCTGAGCATGAGCAGGGCCACGAGGTTGTCGGTGTTGCGGAAGCCGTAGCCCATCCTCACCGTCACCTTGATCTTGTTGTTGACAGCCTCTACGCGCCCGTTGCCGATGCCGAGCTCGACTGCGGCGATGATGTCGTCGCGCCGGCGGCGCACCTTCTTCTCCACGGCGACGACCTTGGCGATCTTGCAGCAGGCGGCCCTGTGCATCCAGTCGTCGAGCAGCTCGGCGGCCTCGGAGCCGTCGGCTGCCCGGAAGACGGCCCGCAGGTCCTCCTTGAGCTCCCAGGCCCTGACCAGCCGCGAGCCGGCCCTCTTCTTGAGCGCCTCGAGCCTCGCCCTCTGGCCGTCGGTGAGGTCCTCGGGGTTCTTCACGAGCGCGTAGCGGCTGCCCTTGATGGAGGCCGCCTCCTCCCCGAGCGCCCTGACCTCCTCGGGCGGCAGCTCGCCTTTGGCAGGCCTGCCGCGCTTGCCCTCGGGCCTGGGCCTGGCGGCCCTGGCGGCGGCCCTGGCGGCGTTCCACTCCCCGCAGCGCACGGCGTCGAGCGCGCCGTTCATCCACTGGACCACGTGGAAGGGGTCCATGACCCACCTCGCGTTGGGGCAGCGGCGCTTGACCAGCTGCCCTATCCGCCTCGCGCCGTCGGCGGCCACCACCTCCATGGCGCGCCTCTGCTCGCGCGTGAGCTCGTCGAGGAACAGGTTGAGCACGTCCTTGCCGGTGCCCTCGTGCGCCCAGATGAGGCAGCCGCGGTCGTGGTCGACGACCACCGTGACGTACTTGTGGCCCTTCTTGTACGACGTCTCGTCGATGCCGATGCGGCGCACGCCGTCGAACCTCGAGGCGCCGCGCGCGGCCTCCAGCTCGGCGTAGACGCGCCTGCACACGCCGCCCACGCCGTGCCACTCGACGCGGGCGAGCTCGGAGACCGCCGAGGCGGTGCAGCGGACCGCCAGCCACGCCACCCAGTCCTCGAAGTCGCGCGTGAAGCGCGCCCCGTGCCGCGCCCAGGGGACGGCCTCGGTGCGCACGCCGTGCTCCGGGCAGCGCACCCTGCAGGGCGCGTACTCCAGGTAGCAGGCCGAGCGCGCCAGGTCCATCGCCCTCCACAGCCTGGGGGCCCCGCGGTTCGCCATGTCGTAGAAGTCGCAGGCCCTGCCGCATACGGGGCAGCGGCGCTGCTCGCGCTTGTAGGGCCGGACGCTCACGACGATGCGCTCGGCCTCGATGCGCGCGCCCAGGACGACCGTGCGGGCCAGACCGAGGGCGAGAAGTAGTAGACTCTTCATGCGTCACACCTCTTCGGTTGTCTGAATTTGGCTTAGCAATCATAGGCGGATGACGCGGAAACGGCCCCTCCCGGGGCCGTTTCAGTTCCAGATCGTTGTTTTCGCCCGCTGAGCTGGGCCTATGCCGGAATCTCTCCCACAGAAACCACCGAAGAGCCTAAAGAATTCGCTGGTACATGGTTTACCGGTTCGTGTATGGGTGGCGCGGCCGTATGGGTGGCGCGCTCGCGCGAGGTCGGGCCAAGTCGAAGAAGGCTGTCACGGTTAAGAGAGGGACGCTCAATGCGCCCTGGTCGAGGCTCTGTTTTTGAGCCGTTGCGGTTGATGAGGCGCTCGCTCTGTGTTCGGGGAGAGACGACGCAAACAACCCGCTTCTTTGCTCGATAGGCGAGTATAATCGCGCCAACGATGTCGAGAGGAGCCAATATGGTGGTCGATGCGGGCGATAAGGCAGCCAAGGCGGAGGGCGTGGGCGCCCGGTCCGAGGCCTTGGAGCATGGTGATGCCCCACGCGCCGATGATGCCCCACGCGACGAGCTTCCGGTTCTCGACGCGTACGGCCTCTCGTTCGGGTATGGCTCCGAGCGCGTTTGGGATCAGGTTGATGTAGCCCTCTATGCGGGGGAGATTGGTTATCTGACCGGTCCGAACGGAGCGGGCAAGACGACGCTGCTCAAGTGCCTGGCGGGATGGATGTCTCCGCGCTCCGGCCAGATCGATGTGCTGGGCGAGCGTTTTACGGGACGGTCTCGCGCCATCCGCCGGCAGATTGCTTTCGTTGCCGATGTTCCTGCGTTCTATGAGGACCTGACGGCGCGAGAGCACATCGACTTCGTGCTGCGGGCAAACCGTGCGGAACGTGAGGTGGTGGATAGGGCGGAGCGCATGCTGGAAGCGTTCGGCATTGCAGAGTTCTGCAATGCCTATCCGTCTGCGTTTTCGCGCGGCATGCGGCAGAAGCTCGCGCTGGTCATCGCACTCATGATGAAGCCGAAGCTCGTGCTCATGGATGAGCCAACGGGGCCGCTCGACCCCGATGCGCGGGTGCTTTTGGGGAAGCTGGTGCAAGAGGCGGCTCGCGACGGGGCGGCCGTGCTCTTGAGCTGCCATCACGAACTACCTGGCGTCGCTCCGGATGTGGTGTACGACCTGCGCGACGGCCGCCTGCGTGAAGTAGACGCGCATGACAGCGTGGTCGCGGGAGGAGCCTCAGGCCCGGGCGCGCACGATGCAGGCCCGGTCGAGCTCGGCGCGGGGCCGGACGGTTGCGACGGGGAGCCAGGCACGCGCGACGCGGGGTCGTGCCCCGGTGGAGTTGCGGGGCCTTGCGCGACTGCTGTGGGCGATGGGGGCTCTCATGCATGAGATATCGCTGTTGGTGTGGCTCAAGGTTCGCCACATACGAAGTGCCTGCGCTTATTGGGGTTACATGTTTGGCGCGGACATCGAGTCCAAGGCCGATCTCATCGACAAGCTGTACTACCTATATCTCCTCGTGCTGCTTGGGGCGTGGACGGCGAGCGCCTGGATGTTTGCGGTGTCGAGTGTCGAGGAAGCCTATGTGTTTGGCGGGGCAATTCTGCTTGACATAACGGGAGCGTTGCTCGTGTTCGCTCTCCTGGCTGTGCTCGTTCGCTCGACGGTCTCGGCGCTCTGGCGTTCTCCGCTGCGCCTTATCAGTCCGGACTTATGGCTTCTGGTCCCTTATGTTCGCTCCGTCGGGCTCGTTGCCCTGATCGATGCGATGCCGCGGACGCTCGCGTTCAGCTTTGCAACCTCGCTTGGTGTTTGGCTCTTGTGTAGCGGCTGTGCCGCAGCTGGAATGCAGCTCCATGCGCTTGCGCTATCTAGCACCGTGGCTTGCGCCGTTGCAGCGGCTCTTCTGATTGCGCGCGCCGCTGGCTATGCTCGCCTAGCTTTCGCAAAGCGCGGGTCCAGGCGAGCGGCTTGGAGCATAGGCGTCCTTGCGCTCGAGCTTTTGCTGTGTGCAGGCGCCGCGTTTGCTGTTTCAGATGCGGGATGGAGGGCTTCCCTCGATGCCTTCAGCGCAGCAAATGGTGTGCACGCTGCAGTTCCTGGGGTGGCTGTGGGGGTCTTTGCGCTTGCGGTTGCTTGCAGCGCTGCTGCGCTTGTGTGCGGGGCAAATCGGGCCGACCTGGCCTGTGCGATCGAGGAGGGGGCAGCGGATGCCGCGCTTTTTGGCGTGCGACGCCTTGCGTTCCAGGCTCCCGACCAGTATCGCGAGCTGCGCCGCCGTTACCGTATCGCGCATCGTCGCTTGCGTCCGACGTTTCGTCTTGCGAGTGGGCCCGCCGCGGCGATTACCCGCGCTGCGCTTTCGCATGTGCGGCAGTTCGAGAGCCTGCTGGGAATCGTTGCCATGGGTGTGCTTATCGTGCCGCTGAGCGCATGGACGCTTGCCCACGCGTCCTCGCCTGTTGTGATTGTCGCTTGGGCATACGGCATGTTCATGGCGCTCGCCTCCCTATCTTTCTTGCGCGAGCTATCTCTGGCGTTTCGTGAGGATATGCGAGTAACGCTCGTTCGCGATCGGATTCCTCTTTCGAACCTCGTGCTCGCCGTGCTCGACGCCTTGCCGGCGCTTGGGATACTCGAGGCATGCTCATTCATTACTATGCTCCTGGTGAATGCATGTGCGCCGGGGTCGTTCACGATGGTGGAGGCTGCCATTTCCGTGCTCTTGGGTACGGGATTTTCGCTTGTTGCAGCGCTTGACGGTGTCGAAGTGACCTTCATACGCGTTGGCGTAACCTCCGTGGTCGGGCTCGTGTTGCTGCTCGCCGCTGCTGGCTTGCTGGCGCTTTGGGCTCCCGTAGCCGTGATATACGGCCTTGTCGTTGTGGATCTGGCATTCATCGCTCTGCTCGAAAACGGGAAATAGCCTAGATGAGAGCTTCTCAGCTCGTTACATCCATGAGCCTGGATATCACTGCGGGCCCCGCGCTCGCATAGCCCGCCGCTCGGCAGGGAGAATCGACCGTTTGTGGTTTTATCGCAGGGGAGGCTCTGTGAAATTCAAAAATGAAATATTATTACATATAAGAATTTCAATTTTGGAACGCCTTACGGTGAAGCGCGGGAGAGAACGGAGGAGAAGCGTTACGTTCCTAGAGGAGCAGTATGCAAAAGTCCGCAATAAAAGGAGTGCATCATGAGCTTTATGTTTAAACCGCTCGATTACGACGACCAAACTGCGATCAACCGCCCACAGCTCGATGAATCTCTCGTCGACGACCTCACGTTTGGCACGGTTGCATCTGGCAAGCGCATTGCAGCGGACCTGGCTGCTCGCGTGGCTAGCGGCGAGTGTGGCGTGACCGCAGCGTTTGATGGCTATGCTTCCGCAGGCTTCAGCGATCTCGTGGGTGCTGTGGCCCAAGAGCTCCTCCAGCTTGGTGTTCCGGTCATTCAACATAGCATGTCCGAGGTCTACAAGCCTGTTGAAGAGCTTGACCAGATGGTCGCCGATTCTCTGCCCCAAGATTTCGAGCTTGACCCCGTGTTGCTGTTCGGCCGGTTGTACGAGGGCGATATCGCCGATTTTATCGATCCCGTGCGAGGTGCCCAGCTTACTGAGAGCATGGCGCATGTTCCCCAGGGAACGGTGCTGCTGTTGAGCGGCCTGGGTAGCATGGCAACCAGCTTCGACGAGGTTACCGACGTGCGCATCTATTTGGATGTCACGCCGAAGAACGCGGCGGTCCGCGCTCGTGAGGGTAGGCTGGTGAATATCGGCGACACCTCCCCGCGCCCCTTCAAAGAGCTCATGCGCAGAAACTACTACGTAGACTTCGAGGTTATCGTCAAAAACCGCAAGCGTCTGCTGCGTCAGGGCCTTATCGATTACTACGTGAGCGCTAACCAGCCGCGTGATTTCGTGCTTATGACGGGCGAGACCGCTCTCGCGATGCTCGATTCCCTTGCCAACCAGCCCTTCCGTACCAAGCCTGTCTATCTTGAGGGCATCTGGGGCGGCGAATACATGCGTAAGGCGCGCAAGCTGCCCGAGGGCCCCAAGAACATCGCATGGATTTTCGACCTCATTCCCATGGAGGTCAGCGTGCTCATCGAGGCGGGCGAGCATCTGGTGGAGTTCCCGTTCTCTACCTTCGTGCAGGCCAAGGCCGAGCGCATCGTGGGCGAGGAAAGCGTCAAGACGTTCGGAACGTATTTCCCCATCCGCTTCAACTACGACGACACCTATCACTCCAACGGCAACATGTCGGTGCAGTGCCATCCAGACGGCGAGCTGTGCCGTAGCATGTACGGTGAGCACGGAAGCCAAGACGAAGCCTACTATGTGGTCGCTACCGCGCATCGCGCTAAGACCTTCATCGGGTTCAACGAGGGCATCGATCCGCATGAGTTCATCGGGGCAGCGCGTTCGTCGCAAGAGACGGGCGAAGAGGTGGACTACGAGCATTACGTGAATCACATTGATTCCGTGCCTGGACGCCAGGTGATGATTCCCGGCGGAACCATTCACGCCTCCGGCCGCGGCCAGCTCATCTTGGAGCTCGGATCGCTCACCATGGGCTCGTATACCTATAAGATGTACGACTATAACCGCATTGATGCCGATGGCGCGCCCCGCCCCATTCACCTCGCCATGGGTGAGAAGGCGCTCAAGTTCGAGCGCGATACCTCGTGGGTGAATGAGAACGTTGCCATCGAGCCCATTCCCGACGGTTCGGGCGAGGGCTGGGAACAGTTCATCGTAGGCAAGACGGACCTCATGTACTACATGACCAAGAACCTGTTCATGGATGCCGGCGCCACCGCCGAGTTCTCGAACAACGGACAATTCACGGTGCTTACGCTCGTGGACGGAGAGAACATTCGCGTGTATTCCAAGTCGCATCCCGAGTTCTACTACGACCAGCGCTATCTTGACGTTGTGGTAGTGCCTGCCTCGATTGACGATTACGTGATCGAGAATACCGGCTATCAGCCCTGCGTCGTGCATAAAACCATGCTTCGCGAGGGCTATCAGGAGCTCATGCAGGCCGAGCGGTAACGTTTCTGCGCGGGCGTCCGGACCGTCTGGGCGCCCGCTTCCTTCGGATGGGTTACGTTGGCGTTGCTTCAATCATCAAACAAGGAGGCATACTATGGATATCATTCGCGAGCCCAAAGGCATTCAGGAGTTTACCGGGGCGTGCGAGCTCTCTGGCCAACATGTAGTTTGGCGCGAGAAGAAAAAGTCTGCTCTTACGGGCGTGTACAAGAACCCCGCTTCCATCGAAGACAGCGACGAGCTTGCCTATCGCGTTGCCAATCAGAACTTTCATCGCGAGGATTTCGTAATGGGCAACCTTCAGTGGGGAACCACCTATATTGAGCCCTTCACGGTCGACGGCGAGTGCGCCATGACGCATGGGCATTTTCATATCGATCCCGCGTGCGACGAATACTACTACGGGCTGGGGGGCGAGGGCTTCCTGCTGTTTTGGGATGGCAAGGACGATTTCTACGCCGAGAAGGTATATCCGGGCTCGCTTCATTACATCAGCGGCGTGTACGGGCACAGGCTCATCAATACGGGCGATACCGTGCTGGCGGTCGCCGCGTGCAGCCTTCCGGCAACGAAGCAAGATCACGCTGTGGTAGAGGCCCAGGTCTTTCCGTATCGTTGCTTCAAGCGCGACGGGAAGATCGTGTGGGAGGAGGCGTAAGGCCATGGGCGATCAGCGCTCGCAGGGAGCGTCTTCCGAGGATGCTCCGGTCGATGTCATCTATCCCGAGCCATACTATCTATCGACGATTTGGGCGGGAGGGCGTCTATCGGGTATCCGAGGGCTGGAGCCTCCAGAGGGCAAGCCCTATGGCATAGCGCGCGAGGTCTGCGCCTATGCCGGGGCGCCCAGCAACCAGATCGAGGGTGGCCCGTGGGCCGGGCACGACCTGCGTTGGGCTATTGCAAACCATCATGAAGAGCTGATGGGCGATGACCCAGAAGACCAGCTCATTCGCATGGCATATATGGATCCCGTCGAAGACCTGTCCATCCAGGTCCATCCAGGCGAGCCCTATGCTTGTGAGGTCGAAGGCGATCGAGAGAAGTCCGAGTCGTGGTACATTCTCGAAGCAGACCCAGGTGCGTATGTGGTGGCGGGCACCACGACAACCGATGTCAACGTGCTGCGAGAAGCGGCCGAACGCGATGCGGTGGGTGACTATGCGCGCAAGGTTCCCGTGAGCGAAGGCGACTTCATTCTCATACCCTGCGGAGCCATGCATGCCTGCGGAAAGAACATGCTGGCTATCGAGGTGGGCAGCTTTGGCGGAATCACCTATCGCATCTGCGACTACGGTCGAGGGCGCAAGCTCGATATCGACAAGGCCTTCGACGTATTGGACACGTCGCTCGCTCCGGAGCCGGTACGCCTGGGGGCTTATGAGGAGCGCACCGAGAGCCTTTCGCGCCCGGGTGTGAGGCATCGGCTGTTTGCGAGCGATGTGATTGACGTGGTGGGAAGCTATACCGTGCACAAGAATAACCACTATGAGGTGATTACCTGCGTAAAGCATGATGCAACCATCGTGGTTGACGCGCGCGAGTACGCGTTACCTTATACACGGTCGGTAATCATCCCGGCTTCAGTGCGCACGTATGAGGTTCGTGGCGCATGCCGAGTCCTCAGGAGCTGGCACCCCGTGGAAAGGTGTGCGGAATAGGGTCGCATCTCGCCTGGATCAATGAAAGGACCAAAGATGCCCGAATCATCAAGTGGCCGCCCGCGGCGCGTCGTGCCCAATGCCGGCGATCGCGTGTGGACCCAGGTTTCTGTGGACGCGAGCTGCTCCGTGCGCTCTTGGCCGCACGTGGAGCGCTATCAAAACACCACGTTGCGCTACACGCCCGGTCCAGATTTTCCTCCTGCGATGGAGGCCTATCTGGGTAAACTCCAGATTATTCGCTTGTTCGTGACCCTTGACGAGGTGTGGGACTATCGCACCGATACGTATGATTGGAACTACCTCATCGGCGTCAACAAGTTCGAGGGCGATAGCGAGCATTATCACTTCCACTACGATTGGCCCCTCACGGTGCCCTCGCCGCTCGGCGTGCATGAGGAAGATTACCTCCGCAGCCACGCTGAATGCGCTGAGAGCGTGATGCTCAACATCAGGCGCTACGAGCGCGAGGTGGCTGTGGAGCATGTGATCAGCTACGAGAAGTATGAGGAAGTGGTTGAGCGGGTCATCGAGCATTACAAGGAGCTCTGTCCCAACATCCGTTACATCGAGCTTATGAACGAGGTCGATATTCCCAACTTTGGAGAGCTTACCGTGGATGAGTTCTATCCGCTCTTCCAGTGCGGTTATCGTGCCATCCGCCGGCTTAACGAGCGCCACGACTATGCGATTCCGCTGCTCACGGGAACCATGGGCCTTACTGCTGGCGTGAAGAACTGGGGCTTCTGGAGTGATTTCCTGAAGCGGCTTGCTGCCGACGAAGATCGCACGATCGATTTCTACTCGATGCACGAGTACCACACCAACCCTTGCCGCATTCTCGAGTTTTACGTGCGGCACGAGGCGCTTGTGCATGAATTGGGTTTGCCGGATTTGCCGCTCATGATGACCGAGTACGGTTTGCGCGTGGGCGAGGGCGATGCGGGCCGTCCGCATAATTTGCAAAACGCGTGCGGAGAGATCCGGGGCATGATCTTGGGCTCGTACTGCGAGAACCTCCGGATGTTCCCTTGGTGTACCTTCCATAATCCCAATCAGCAGCTGGGTCGTACCATGTTTGTGATGGACGAGGGTGCGGGGCGCTACGTGCCAACGCCGAGCGGCCACACGATGAAGTTTTTCGCGATGCTAGGCGATACCGAGTTGCTGATCGAGGGATATACCTACAACCGGCATGTTGCAACGATTGATAGCGCCACAGGGCGCATCTGCGTGCTGCTCTCTCACCCTGGCGAGGGCGAGGACGTGCACGAGCTGAGCGTGAATGGCTTGCCTGCCAAGCGGTATGCGTGCACGCGCTATCTGGTAGATGGAGCCCATAACAACTGGGTCGCCAACCATGCTTGCACAGAGCTCGAAGCGACCGCTTGCGAAACCGTGGAGGCTCAGGATGGCTGCTGGGAGATGAGTCTGCCTCTGGGCGAGAACGCATTCTGCCTTGTGGTGCTCGATCCTATTCCGTAGACGCATCAAAGCAGCGAAGCGCAATACCGCGCCGGGGATGTTGCTCATGCCCCGGCGCGGTTTTTTGGTGCCTGCTAGATTCCTACGGCAGATAGCGGTCTATGAAGGCGCCGATTCCGTTTTCGTCGTTACCATGCGTCACGAAGTCTGCCGCACTGCGCGCGGCGTCGCAGCCATTGGCCATAGCAACGCCTACCCCTGCAGCCTTGAGCATGCTTATATCGTTCTCTTCATCGCCAAATACCAGGAGCTCGTCTAGGCTCCAACCGTGCCATCCCATGAGAACCGCGAGAGCGGCTTCCTTGGAAACCTCTGGGTTGGTGAATTCAAAGAGGTAGGGGGCCGTGGGATGGCCGGAAGCTTCTAGGTCGGGGGGAAGCGTTGCCGCTGCAGCGCAGACTTCATCCATATGCGAGGGGTCGAGCATGAAGGTGAGTTTTGGCTGGCCTTCGCACGATAAGCGTTGCCGTGGTGCCACGACATACGGCATGTGCTCGCGTTCTGAGAACCAGCAAACGGTCAGGCTCGCTTCCAGCGCATGCACCACGCCGTCTATAGTGACTGCGGGGGTTGCCGGAACATCGGCGAAGTGCTCGATGATGGTATCGATGACGGCCCCTGCCAGCAGAGCTCGGCGTTCGTGCCTGGTAAGGGTTACATCGACGATGTCCACGCCGCCAGAGGCAACGTAGGCATCGAGGCATCCGATAAGGCCCCAGGGTTCGAGGTGAGCTTCGATGTTCGCGACGCCTCGGCCCGTGCAGAGGCCCGTGAGCACGCCCGCCGCGCGAAGGCGCTTGATAGAGTCGACGGTGCGTGGGTCAGCGTGACCCTGGCTGGTGAGAAGAGTCCCGTCAAGATCGAAGAGGGCGGCTTTGATGGCGCGCCCATCAATGATGAGCTGCGGGGAGCCGATCTCCTGTTGGCCCATGTGCTTCCTTTCTAATGGGGTTGAGGATAGGACGCGGATTCCCGGATGGCTTAGTGGGGTGCTTAAACCTCACCTGCGGCAGCCGCATTGCTGGTAGATTCCCGCGCAGCTCATCTTCGTGCTACGCTGCGGCAAAGCCAACGGGAAAGACCCCGGAGAACCGGGGCCTTTCCAGAGGGAAGCTAGGAATGCTTGCCTATGTGCCATGAACGGGTTAGTGCGAATCGAGGTCATGCCCCTCGAAGGCATCGAGCGCGCTCTGCTTGGCGCCCACGAAGTAGACGAGGGCAAAGCCTGCGACAACTGAGATTGCATAGCCTGCGAAGTATACAAGCGGGCTGATGTTCACGAGCACGCCGAGGATACCGGAGACGTTCACGGCTACCGAGCCTTGGGTGAAGAAGCCCATGACCGCGCCGCCGACTGCACCGCCCAGGCAGGCGAGGGGGAAGATACGGCCCAAGGGGAGCGAGACGCCGTAGATAAGTGGTTCGCCGATGCCCAGGATGCCTGCGGGCAATCCGCCCTTAATGGCGCTGACGAGGTTCTTATTGCTGCGATACTTGACCATGAGGGCGAGCGAAGCGCCTACCTGGCCGCCGCCCGCAAGGGATCCAAAGGGATACAGCGGGGTGTAGCCAACGCTCTGGATGAGGGCGGTGTTGATGGGCGTAAAGCCATGGTGGATGCCCAGCATGACCAGGAAGAGCCACGAGAACGAGAGGGCTGCGCCGCCGAGCGGGCCGGCATTTTCAAAGAGCCACATGAGGCTGCCGGTGATGAGATCCAGGACGAATCCGAAGACGGGCTGCAGCACAAAGAGGGTAAGCAGGCCAACGACGATGATCGACACAAGGCTCGGCACATGGATTGCCAGCGAATCGGGCGTGCGCTTCTTAACCCACTTCTCCACGATCGCCATGAGTGCGCCAGCAGCGAAAGCTGCCATGACGCCACCGCGGCCACTCTGGAAGACAACGCCCGGGATGCCGGTCGCGGCGCCCTCGAGCGCGCCAACGCTGATGACGATGCCGCCGCCCACAAGGCCAAGATACGGGTTGCCGCCAAGATTCTTACAAGCAGACATAGCCACGGCGATGTTCAGATAGGTGAAGAACGTACCGGCGAGTACGTTGAGCGCGCCCATGAACACCGATCCGCCGTCGGCAACGTTAGCCGGGTTGAAGAACTCGATGCCCGCAACGTCGTAGGCGCCTACAAAAATCTGCTTGAGGCCGAAGAGCAGACCGGCGCCGGCAAAGACCGGAATCAGCGGTAGGAATACCTTCGAGATGTACGCGAAGAGTCCCTTAGCATCATGCTTGTGGATAACAGCATGGTCCTCAGTCTGCTGTTCCATCACCTCGATGCCGAGCTCCTTCATCTGGTCGCAAATGCGGCTTGCGGCGCCCGGGCCCACAACGATTTGGAATCCCGTATCGTCTTTCATGACGGTAAGGACTTCAGACAGCTTCTTGATTTCCTCGACATTTACCAGATCTTCTTGCTTTACCTGGACACGTACGCGCGTCATGCAGTTTTCTAGCTCGGCGATGTTGCCTGCTCCACCCAGAAGCTCAAGGAGCTTCGACGCAATCGGCTGACTCATGAAACCCTCCTTTATCGGGAGCCGTGTGCAGAGTAATACCGGTACTGAAACTCTTATCTAAAATATAATTTCATTTTTGGTACACAAGTACGAAATTTCCTAGCAGGCGGCGAACGGCATCATTTTTCCTTGTGAACGGTTGAAGCAGTCGTTGAGAGGCGTTGCTGTGTGCCGCTATTGCGTCCCTACAGGGCATCGGGGCTCTGCATGATGGAACGGTATTCCTGCAACAGCTCGCGCGGGTTGATATCGAGTTGGCGCGCCACGAGCAGGAAGAGGATGTCGACGATGATGGCCTGGGCGTAATTCGAGAAAAGCGTAGTTACGCGCGTGAGCTGCTCGACAGCAGGGCAAAGGAGCGCGTAGTCGGAGATGGACTGCAGGGGAGAGTCGCCCTGATGGGTGACCGTAATCAGCGGGCATCCATTGTCGTGGGCGTTGCGCGCGCCCTTGACCACGTCGGTGGTGAAGCCTGAGTACGAGAAGGCGATGGCTACATCGTTCGCGCCGGCCGAGTCCGCCATCTGGACGTTCATATCGGAATCGGCGCTGTAGATGCAGCGAACCTTGAGCTTTACCAGTTTTCCCAGAAGGTTGCTTACGGCAAGCGCCGAGGCGCCGATGCCGAAGAGGTAGACCGATTCGGCTTGAGCAATGAGCCTCGCTGCTTCCTGTAGGGTTTCCATGCTGTTGACCTCGAGGGTCTTGCTGCAAACGTCGGTAATGTGCTGCAGGTAATCGGAGGCAAGACGCTCGGGCGACCCGACGATGCTCATGGCTTCTTGGAAATCTTCGGCAGCCCGGTGGTCCGACGAGGCCGCCAGACTCACGCGCATGTCACGAAGGGAATCATAGCCAAGTTTGCGGCAGAAGCGCGTGATGGACGAGGCAGACGTGCCGATTTCGGCGGCCATATCGTGGATGCTGAGCGAGAGCGCGCGCGAAGGATGGTCGATGATGTACTGGGCGATCGTGCGCTGCGATCGCGAATACGTGGGCATATTTACCTGGATCGTTTCGAAACATTCCATACAAGCACCATTGTTTGAACTGGTTTCCTTTTGTTTCTTCGCAGCAATCATAACATCTTCGCTGGCATATCTCGGGGGAAGGGCTTGCCTGTGTGCTGGCGACGTGCGCATCGCATACCCCCGTAGGCGGAGGGGAGCATACCGTTTATAGAAATCAGAGAATGAAATCTAATTGCAATTTGGAAGAACATGGCATGATGGTCGCACGTTCTCTGCCACATTTCTCATCGAGAGGAAACATCATGGTCGATCTCTCCACGCTTACCACCGAGTCGCGTAACCCGAACACCATGAATCTGGACGAGATGAGCTCGCTTCAGATTGCACAAGCCATGAACCGGGAGGATGCCCATGCCGTTGAGGCAGTGGGGATGGTTTTGCCCTTGGTGGCACAGGCTATCGACTGGGCGCAAGAGAGTTTGGCCCAGGGCGGGCGAATCATATATATGGGCGCTGGAACCAGTGGCCGATTGGGCGTGCTCGATGCGGTTGAGTGCCCGCCTACGTTTGGCGTCTCGTCCTCTACCGTTGTGGGAATCATGGCAGGCGGCAGCGGAGCATTCGTTTCCGCCGTCGAAGGGGCCGAGGACGATGCGGATTTGGGCGTTGAGGACTTGCGAGCCATTGACCTTGACCCGCGAGATTTGGTCGTCGGCCTTGCCGCTAGCGGCCGCACGCCGTATGTAATCGGCGCGATTGACTACGCGCGCTCGGTAGGGTGCCGTACGATCGGAATCGCGTGTAATGCTTCGTCGCAGGTGGGGGCACATGCCAACCTCGCTATCGAGGCGGTGGTGGGTCCCGAGGTGCTTACCGGGTCAACGAGGCTCAAGGCAGGTACAGCACAAAAGCTCATCCTTAACATGATATCGACCGGATGCATGGTGCGCTCGGGCAAGGCCTACCAGAATCTGATGGTCGATGTCCAGCAGACCAACGAGAAGCTGCGCGAGCGCGCCAAGGGAATCGTTGTGAGCGCAACCGGCTGTACGGATCAGGTGGCCTGGGATGCGCTCGACGAAGCGGGCGGCGAGGTGAAGACCGCCATCGTCATGGTGCTCTGCGGGCTTAGCGCCGTTCAGGCACGTGAACAGTTGGCTGTGGCAGGAGGCCACGTACGAAAGGCAATAGATAGGTAGCTCATTCGAAGAGTTTTTCCTAGCAGGGTATGCCTAGTAAGAGACGGCACGATCCTTCGGCTGCTCGAGGTTTGCCGGAGGCCCGTTTTTCCTATAGCACATCGTGCGGACATCTCCCAAATATACGAACAAAAGTTCCACGAACAAATGTTCTAATTAATCATTAAAATGGAACCAGGGAAGGGAGCTGGAGAAAGGAGATGGACGCTATGAGGCACGAGGGCAACGATGAGGTTCTGCTGTTCGAAAGCGAAGAAGATGAAGAGGCGCTGCGCATCTCCTGCAGGGCGACGAAGGAGGGCGGGCTGGTAATTCACCAGATGAGCGAGGGCGAGCTTACGGCGTGGTGCTTCGAGGAGTCTCCGCATAAAGTGGAGGTGACCGTTTCGCCGCGGGCCATCGCGCCCATGCTGGAGTATCTCCATGCAGAGGACGTGCAGCAACTTAGCAACTTGCTTGCGGCGGCATACAGCGGATACGACGCATCTATACGCATCCGTGCCCTCATGCGGCGCTTAGGGGTGGCGTATGAGGTATCTGAGCACCCCATCGTTCGATAGAAAAGGGGATGGGCGCGTGCCGAATATGCGCCGATTCTAATCATTATCGCGGGTCCCGCGTAATCTACCAGCGAGTTTCGTACTTTGACAATGCAACATCATGCAGGAGATAACTTTTTTAAAAAAATCTCTTGACGCACCCGGGGGAGAATGCCATTATAGTTAGCGCGTTGCGGCGTTACCTCAGCTGGATAGAGGGTCTGACTACGAATCAGAACGTCATAGGTTCGAATCCTATACGCCGCACCAGTTGAGATTGAAGGGCGCTCCTCGGAGCGCCCTTTTTCTGTTAGCGCATACGTTCGGCGGCTTAAACCGACCTGATACGAAAACGTCGCATCGCTTCGTGTTCCATGTGCTCACAATGAAAGATGACAAGCCATCTTGGGAGGCATCCGTGCCCGCGTGCCTTGGTGGCCGTGAGGCGAGGAGGTTGCCATGGCAGA
Organism: Enorma shizhengliae; assembly: GCF_009676995.1. Taxonomy (NCBI): domain Bacteria; kingdom Bacillati; phylum Actinomycetota; class Coriobacteriia; order Coriobacteriales; family Coriobacteriaceae; genus Enorma; species Enorma shizhengliae. Next base: position 20,021 of record NZ_VTFZ01000013.1, on the reverse strand, counting down.
ACAAGCATCGGAGACACAGGTTTACAAGCTTTCTGTCTTGGCACAGCGTCAGCATCTGCCTTCGCTTCCTGGGCAGGAAGAGGGTACGACGTACGGGGTTGTGTGGAGCTCCTTTCCCATGCCGGCGCACGGATCGTGTTATGTCGTGAAGTTCAACAACGCGCGGAGCATCTCGTTCCTTGCCTACATCGATGACCAGGGCGCGGTGTTTCCTGTGGATCAGCCCATCACGCTTGCGCCTGCAGCGTGCCCGGATTTCGCCGTTACACCCGATGAGCGTGGGTATTCTGGAACGGTGCTCATACGCGGGGAAGGGGCTTCGCTACAACCCTTGAGCAAGTATCGCGGTTCGTTTAAAGGGACCATGCGCGAGGTGAGTGACTCCGAGACATGGAACACGTCACGCAGCCTAACGTATCGTCCGTTTATGGCATCGATGTACCTACGGTATTGCGTGTTTGATTCTGAGCGGCGGAATGTAGGAAAAGGCCCTTCCATCTCTATCGACATGAGGGCATATCCGCTCGACGAGCCCGTTGACATCATGGGGGCCTTTTCCCGGCTACCCCTTCCAGATGCCATCGACGCCGTGGTGTATCAGATAGGCGAACATGATCGGTCCTCGGGCATCGAGCGCTTTGCGCGCCGCGTTTTCGGCGAGATTGATGTCGATTTCCTCCGGACGCTTATGCAGCGGAGTTCGATTGCGCTCGCGTATATCGAGCGCATGGACGCCTATTACATCAACTTCGATCATACGGCCTTTTCTGCGGGGGAAGCAGATGCCATCTATGCGGTTGAGGCGGCTATCAACCGCCTGCATCGCGTGCTGGGGATGCTGGGGTTTGCGCATTGCGCAGCGAGCGCATCACCCTCGGAAGAAGCTTGCTCCGCTTACGACCAGGCGGCGTTCTCCGGTATTACATCGTGGGTCAAGCGGCTGATGGATGATGCGATTTCTGCAAATGCATGGATTCAGCCGGGGCATATCGCCGCGCGGCCTGGAGGGGAATGGGACGTGCGGACGCGCTTCGCCTCTTCATGCGAGCGCTTGGGGCTCATTGTGCGCCTTGAGTACGATTACCGCTTCGATAGTGCTGCCCGGGAGCTCCGCGTTCGGTTCGGTGTGCCTCAAGCTTCGAGTATGCCGGCATCACGATTCGATGTGCTCGAGGGTGCTTGGGTGTCCATCGACAACGATGAACGGGCTCGATATGCCACCGAGTACGCCAATCGAATGGCGCTGGTGCTAGCTGCTGCAGCATTTTCGTCGAGCTTGAGCATGAGGCGGTTCGTGGTAGAGAAGTGGGACGCCATGCGCGACGCCTCGCTTTCCGTTGCGTTCGACCGTACGGAGTTCACAACGCACCTTATGCCGCTTGCAAGTGAGCTCGACGGTGCCCCGCTTTCATGCGAAACGGCAACGGAGCGGTTGTCTCGTTCGGTTACTCCCGAACGCATGCAGCGGGATATCCCGGCTTCTCTGCAGGCGGCTCCACGTGAGGACACGCGTCCGTTGCCCCGTGCCCTACAGGATTTGCTGCTCGCCGATTCGATTGACGAGCTCGAGGTCATGGAGGTGCCGGATGATCCATATATGGCTCGATGTAACGAGCTGCGAGCATCTGCGCCGTCTGACCCTGCTCGCGCGGAGCGGGGTTATACGGAGCTCATCGAAGAGCTCGAGGCGCGGTGTGCCGCTGTGGAGTTCATGAGCGACCGGCCAATCATCACACGGTTCTGCGAGAACCATCTCGGGCGCATCCTTCTGCCCGTGCTCGAAGAAGACCGCTCCGTGCGCATCAACCGTGCCCCCGATGCCCTGTTCTTCGCTCGGTATGAACTTTGCGACCTGTATATGGGCGCAGGGGCGTTCGAGCGCGCGCTGCCCGAGGCTAGAAAGCTTCTCGACCTGGCGACGACCTCGATGCAATCATATTCAATGCTGGTGAACGTGCTTGCACGGCTTGAGCGCTTCCAAGAGGTTATCGACGTGGCCAAGAATGGCTTGCGCGTTGCCTATGATCGAAGCTCCATTGCGTACCTCTTTTATCGTGTGGCTTTTGCCTATTGGGTGCTGGGGGATCGTGAGACGGCAATGGCGTGCTATCGGTTGGTGCCGCGCGATGAACACATCACCCCCATGGCCGATGAAGAGCTTTCGCAGCTGTTGGCGGAAATGGGCCGCTCGGAGCGTCCGACGTTGCGCGAGGCAGCAGCTCGGGCCGAGCAGATGGGTGTTCCCGTGCCTCCGAGCCCCGAGACGGCAAGCCAGGTTGCCGATGCGACGGTGCTTCTTACAGATAACGGTTTTCACTACCTTGCTAGTCGCTGCGTCTACCATATGTGGCGCATCACGGCGCGCGACGAGCTCAGTGCTGTGCATCGGTCGCTACTGCCGTAGCGAGTTTAGCCATATCCAAGCGCCCCCCGCCCAACGCGCTCGATAGCAAGAAGCCCGGCTCCCAAAGGAAACCGGGCTTGTCTTGTTTGACTGGCGGAGAGCTGGGGATTCGAGGCGGCGCTTCGCGCCGCCCGCCGCTGCGGCGCCTGCGGCACCTTGCGCGCTCCGCTGGAAAACGCCCCGCGTTTCCTCAGCTCCGCGCCCTCTCGGGGTTCGAATCCCCGCATTCGGCAGCAAAAAGCCCGTATCCCTAGGGACACGGGCTCTGCGATTCGGCTGGCGGAGAGCTGGGGATTCGAACCCCAGATTCCCTTGTGGGGAATACTCGCTTAGCAGGCGAGCACCTTCGGCCTCTCGGTCAGCTCTCCGTTAGCAGCTAACTATACTAGCGTATCTTCAGGCCTGAAGACAAGGATGAACTTCAGCCTCTTGAGAATTGCGCAAGAAACGGAATGCGCAGGGGTGCTGCGTGGCGGTCTAGAGGCTTGCGCGCCTGATCACGATATTCTCATGGTGTTCCCGTAGCTTATCCCATGAGAAGAAGGCGACCAACTCTTCGGCGCTACGCGGCTTGTCATCGGGGGTGATTCCGGCCAGATGGGCGACCCATCCCAGAAGATGCTCGGCTGTACCGAAGCGCTGGCGAAGCTCTCCCATATCGAGATCGTGGTCGCGCTTGGCGAGACGCCTTCCGTCTGACGCAAGCAGAAGGGGAATATGGCCATACCTCGGTTCATCGTATCCGAGCAGACGCTGAAGGTAGATTTGCCGCGGCGTGGAGCTTAGCAGGTCGCACCCGCGAACGATCTCGTTCACTTTCATCGCTGCATCGTCAACCACAACGGCAAGCTGATAGGCGAAGACCCCGTCGCTGCGCCGAATGAGGAAATCTCCGCAATCCAGGGCGAGGATCTGCCGTTGCCGTCCGAAGACGCGGTCGGCAAACGAGATGGTCCCTTCGGGTGATTCGCACGCAGGAACTCGAAGGCGCGTTGCGGGCGGCCTTACGGCGCTTCGGGCGGCAACTTCCGCAGGGGTGAGATTCCTGCACGTTCCCGCATATACCGGGGTTCCATCGCTCGCGTGGGGTGCGCTTGCGGCGTGGAGCTCGGCTCTGGTGCAGAAGCACGGGTAGGTGAGGCCGGCTGCTGTAAGGCGCTCCACCGCGTTGCGATATAGCTCTTCTCGATCGTGCTGAAAGACGGGTTCGCCTTCCCAATAGAGCCCCAGCCAGCGCAAATCGTCGAGCAGTAGGCTCGTCCAAGGGCCGCTGCGGGTGCGTTCGTCTAGGTCTTCGATGCGCAGGAGAAGCGTTCCGTTTGCGCTCCTGATGGAAAGCCAGGCGAGCAGCGAGGCATATATATTGCCGAGGTGCATGCGTCCCGACGGGGTCGGGGCGAAGCGTCCGACGAGTTTGCTTTGTCCATGTTCGATATCCATGCGCACGAGTATACGCGACTGCGGTCGGGGGCGGGCAGGCGACGTTCCAAAGCCATAAGGGTGCAGATGCGCACGCAAGACCCGTGAAGTTCCGCATCCACAAGGGGGCTGTGACGCTCCATGTCGCAATGCCCTCGGCATTTGGTGTTCTCCGTAATCACGAGGCGTCGATGTTACTGCAACCACAAGGGCCCCACACCTTGCGATGCGGGGCCCTTCGGAAAAGGGGGGCAATGAAAGCTACCAGACGATGGCATCTCACGCGGAGTGTGCGCCTGCTGGCGGTAACGAGCTGCTCCTGCTCGTTCAGGTTCGCACGACCTGCCCCTCGAGTTGCGTTCGGGGCAAGGGCGCAACCGGGTGCGCTACAGCGGCAGCGCCGTAAGCTGCGTGTAGACGCGTGCCTGGTACTCGCGATCGAGGTCGTAGAGGCCCTTGGGATCGCTGCCGAAGAGCTTCATGTTCGTGATCATGTCGCGCGCGTTGGTCTCCTCTTCGCCCTGCTCGGATACGAACCAATCGAGGAACTTCATCGTGCGCACATCGTGGACCTCATGAGCCACCTCATAGCAGTGATGGATGAGGCTCGTCACGTACTCCTCGTGCTCCAGGCCCGCTTCAAGCGGCTCTAGATCGTTCTGGAACGTCTTGTCCGGCTTGGCGATGGCCTCCATGGTGGGCGTGAAGTCGTTGTCGAGCAGGTACCGGCGGATGGCCATGGCATGATCCATCTCTTCCTTCGCCTGGATTTCATACCAGTTGGCAAAGCCCTTGAGGCCGCGGTCCTCGTAATAATCGGCGAAGGTCAGGTACAGGTAAGCGGAGTAAAGCTCCTTGTTGATCTGCTCGTTGAGGACCGACGAGACGCTCTCGTTCATGGCCATGGCTGCCTCTTTCTGCTCGCCCTGTGGGGAGGGGTACGTATGCTGTCGCGTAAGATATACCCAAACGGTCGAATCCATACGCGTGCCGCGGTCCCCCTCAACTCCAACACATCTTGGCCCCCGGGGAGCTTTGTGGTCGCCTTGACCTGCACGGCAGCGCTCCGTAGCCAGCACGCACCTGTTTCCTGTTGGCACACGCCAACTCACCGGCGCATGTCCGCTCGCCGCAGACGGGACGTTTCTGTCCGGTTGCCTTGCTATACTTTGCCCAACTGTAGGACACGTGTGGGGCGGTGCCATGGAACCTATCAACATCATGGTGAAGCGCGAAGCTATCGTGAGATACGGGGCCGGTCGGGGGCACCGGCACGGAGCCGGGCAGGGTCACAAGGCGGTAGCGCTTGCCATGACGGCATGTGCAATTGTCTGTGCGATCATCTTGGCGCTCCCAGCGCTGGCTTTTGCGGACAGCTATCCTCACGTGCGCATTTCTGCCGACGTGCAGGCCTCAGGCGATGTGTACGTGACCGAGACGCGAGTATTCGAGTTTAGCGACGACGGCAACGGCGTCTACTGGAATATTCCGGAATCGTATAACGAGCAGGGCGGTCTTTCGCGCATTACCGTGACGGATGTTCGCGTTGGCGCAGAGGGCGATGCACGGGGGACGTCCTTTAGCCAAGTCTCCTCCGCCTCGCTCGGCGATAGCGGGGTGTATACGGTCGAGCGCAGCGATGGCACGGTCCAGCTCATGGTCTACGAGCCCCATAGCGAAGATGGCGTGCAGCAGGTCACGGTGAGCTATACGCTCCAAGGGGCAGTGATGGCATGGGCCGATACCGCAGAGCTGTACTGGCAGTTTATCGGCCCCGATTGGGAGGAGAACTCGCAGGACGTGATGCTCGTCATTTCCTTCCCTAACGGCTCGCAGGATGCGGAGCGGGCGGTTCGTGGAGAAAACTTCCGCGCGTGGGGGCATGGCCCGCTCGACGGCACCGTCGAACCCGACGCAACGGTGCCCGAGGTTCGCTACAGTGTTCCGGTCGTGTCGAGTGGCACCTATGCCGAGGCGCGGATCGCGTTCCCCCTCGCGTGGGTGCCCGAATTGGTGGCGAGTGGAACAGGGTCCAGCGAAGAGCGGCTTTCGACCATCGTTTCCGAGGAGGAGACATGGGCACGGGAGGCCAATGAGCGTCGTGAGCAGCAACGGTTCGAGCGCATGGTGCAAAGCATCGTGATGGTGGTCGTATCGGGCGCCTTCGCACTGGTGCTCGCGGTCGTCAAGGCGACCCATCGCTCGCCCACGCCCCATTTCGGCGATACATACCTCGACGAGCTTCCGAGCCATGATCATCCTGCGGTCATCGCCGCGTTCGATCAGGGAGGGACCGTGAACGAACGGGCCTTCGCTTCGACGCTTATCAAGCTAACCGCTGAGGGTGCGGTAGGTATCGACGGCCCCGGTTCTCAACCGCCTGCTGCCGAAGACGGTCCTATCGCGGAAGATGAACCCGAGAATGGCGATCGGCCCCCTTCGCGGGCATATGGCCTCAGGCTTCTCGATCCCGCTCGCCGTGAGGAGGCGAGTATCGATGGCGCGGCGTTGCGGCTCTTCTTCCGTTCCAACCGGCCCGCGGTGAGCTTCGATTCGATGTCCGACTACGCGGGCGATAATCCTGAGCGCTATCGAGAGCTCGTGGACGATTTCACTGGTGAGGTGGATGCCGCGCTCAGCGAGCGCGCGCTCATCGCATCGACCGGCAAGACCGGATCGGTGGTCTCGCTGGTTGCCGGCGGAGCGATTCTGGTGGGCGTTCTTGTTGTTGGCGTCGTTGGCGAGTTGTGGATTCCTATGGCCATCTCGGTGGTGCTCACCCTTATCGGCATGGTGTTGGGGTGCACGCTTAAACGGTTGACGCCCGAGGGCGCTGAGCTCCGGGCTCGCTGCGACGCTTTCGTGCGGTGGCTCAAAGAGTATGAGGCGCGCGATTGCGCCGCCCCTTCCGATCCGGCGCAGTGGGGCGACATCTTGGTCTATGCCGTCGCGCTTGGGCTCGACTCCGAGCTCGTGAGGGACCTTGCTCGGCTCATCCCCTCCGAAGCGGTGGTTGCCGGCGGATATTACCCCATGTATTGGTGGTACATCCCGCACGGGCGGCACCATACGAGCCCTCTTGACCGTGCAGATACGAATAGCGCCATTAGCCCGGCGGCGCTTGCAAGCAGCGCGAATAGTTCTGGATCGGGATTTGGCGGAGGATTTTCGGGCGGCGGCGGAGGCGGCGTTGGCGGCGGCGGAGGCGGCTCGTTCTAGCGGCGTCACGCGGCTGGCGGTGCTCTGCAGGGTGCCGGCGCTCGGCGGAGAACGGCGCTTTGCTGGGACGGCACCCTGCGAGAGCGGTACCTTGCGGCGGCAGCGGCGTTTCGCGAAGTGTTGGTGTCTTGCGAGGCGGCGATATCTCGTGAGGTCTTGGTGCTCCGTAGCGCGCTTGCCTGTTCCGCCCTCTGTCTGTTGCGCTTGGTTAATGGGCAAGGTCTGCGGTATAGAGATACATCTCGCTGGGAAGCAGTGCTCGTTCGCTTTGTTCTGGTTGGTGCGCGGCGGCTCGCTTGAGGCCGTGGCGCTCATAGAATTGCCAAGAGCAATCGGTATCGGTGAAGAGGTATGCCTGTTCGGCACCGGCATCTTGGCAGAAGGAGCATGCCGCATCGAGCAGCGCGCTGCCTATCCCTAAGCCGCGGGCCCGGTGGCTCACGGCAAGGAGCGTGATCTGCCCCGCTTGCTCAACGGAGCAAGCGGCGGCCAGCTTTTCGTTCGCACGTTGCTCGGCTTTGATCGCGGCATCAAATTCACGGATGGCCACAGGATCGATTCGTGCCATGTCGTGGTGCAGGTCGTTCTCAAGCCGTTCCCATGCGCTGGCGTCGATGGCGCTATAGCGGGCCTGGCTACCATGGGGATCCCGGGCAAGCACGATACCCATGGCTTCGTCGTTTACCACCGCTACCAGCGAAAACGTCGAAATGGAGAGACAGTGGGCTAAATCGCAGCGCGCTTCGAGGGTGTTATAGAGCTCGTTGCGGGAACGGTCGTGCCAGACGCGGCGGAGCATCTCGGCGATATCTTCAAAATCCTCATCCATGAATGACCGGTATTGAACGTGTGAAACCACAGGTGGCTCCTTCTTTACCTGCCCTGACCTGCGGTTGCGAAGTGGATACTGGGTCAGGGCGCAGCATGTTGATACATACCCTGCCGACAGAGGTAGTTTCGCTTCCCGGTTACCCGGCTTTTTCTTCAGAACAACGCCATATGAGTACGCTAACGTCCGCTCGTTGCGCTACATTATTGGGATATCTACTGTTGCATGGTTGCCTGGGCAATCGGCGCTGCGGCAAGGAGGGCTAATGGGTTCAGAAGGCAGGATCGAGCGTGCGCTCATTTCGGTGACCGATAAAACGGGCATCGTCGAGTTCGCGCATGCGCTCGTCGAGAACTTCGGCGTCGAGGTTATCTCGACGGGAGGCACGGCAAAGGTTCTCGAGGAGGCGGGCATCTCCGTTACGCCAATCGAGGAGTTCACCGGGTTCCCCGAGATGATGGACGGGCGCGTCAAGACGCTGCACCCCAAGGTTCACGGCGGTCTGCTCGCGCGTCGCGATTCCAAGAAGCATATGGCCGAGGCGGAAGAGCACGGCATCAAGATGATCGACCTCGTCTGCGTGAACCTGTACGAGTTCGAGAAGACCGTCGCCCAGCCCGATGTGACCTTCGAAGATGCCATCGAGCATATCGATATCGGCGGCCCCAGCATGCTTCGCTCGGCCGCGAAGAACAACGATTCCGTGACCGTGGTGTGCGATCCGGCAGATTATGATGCCATCCTCGAGGAGATGCACGTCCATGGTGGCGCGACCACCAAGAACACGCGCCGTCGCCTTGCAGCGAAGGTTTACACGCGTACGGCTGCGTACGATACCGCCATCTCCATGTGGCTCAACACCTATCTTGAGCTGCAGGACGAGGCCATCGACCCGGATGATCCGTTCGATATCCCGAGCGTGTTCGGCATGCAGCTCACCAAGGTGCAGGATCTGCGCTATGGCGAGAACCCGCACCAGACGGCAGCGGTCTTCCGCTTCGGGAGCGATTTCGAGCAGCTCGGCAGCTCGCCCAATCCGCTGGTGGGCGCTGAGCAGATCCAAGGCAAGGAGCTCTCGTACAACAACTTCCTCGACGCCGATGCGGCATGGAACGCGGTGCGCGAGTTCGATGAGCCCGCTGTGGTGATCTTGAAGCATCAGAACCCCTGCGGCTCCGCTGTTGCCGATGACGTGACGACCGCATACGATCGCGCGTTTGCGTGCGACCCCAAGAGTGCCTTCGGTGGCATTATCGCTGTGAACCGCGAGGTGCCGCTTTCGCTCGTCGAGCATTTCGCCGACGTGAACAAGCAGTTCGTCGAGGTACTCATCGCGCCGAGCTATACCCCCGAGGCGCTTGAGCGCCTGAGCCGCCGCCAGAACCTGCGCGTGCTCGCCACCGGCGGCGCCGAGGGCCACGCCAAGCTCGAGCTGCGCTCCGTCGACGGCGGTATGCTGGTGCAGTGCGTGGACACGGTCGATGAGGATCCGTCCGAGTTCACCTGTCCCACCTCGCGTAAGCCGACCGATCAGGAGATGCGCGACCTGCTCTTTGCCTGGAACGTGGTGAAGACCGTGAAGTCCAACGCCATCCTTGTGGCAAAGGACCAGGCGGGCATCGGCATGGGGCCGGGCCAGCCCAACCGCGTGGATTCGGCGCTCCTCGCCTGCGAGCGCGCCGAGGACGCCTGCGAGCGCATGGGTGTTGAGCCTACGGGCTTCGTTGCCGCGAGCGACGCCTTCTTCCCGTTTCGCGACAACGTTGACGTGCTGGCGGAGCATGGCGTCACCGCGATCATCCAGCCGGGCGGTTCGGTGCGCGACGACGAGTCCATTAAGGCCTGCGACGATCACGACATCGCGATGATCTTCACCGGCACTCGTCACTTCCGTCATTAACATGTCGGATTGGGGTTGTTCCCAATCCGATATTTGAACCTCGGAGTTACTCGCTGAGGTGATTTGGGGCAAGGGCGCCAGGTTTCTTCATTCCCGCTGGCTTTGGGATAAAGATGCTGGGCCCCTTGCCCTTTCCTTTGTGCCATTCGGCGATATATGAGACAGTTGTGCCAGGTTTCTTTGTCTCATTGTGTATGACGAAACGATGCGAGGATGTATGAGCGATACCGCAACGCAGGAGTTCCACCTTGCAGAGCCAGCGCTTGTGTGCCGTTGGCGATTGGCGGGGCGGCACGTGCCCCTGCTCAACCGGCATATGCGCGCGCTTTCTCAACGAAGCGTGGCGGGAAAGCCGCTCACGACAAACATGCTCGGATGGGTCAAGCAGCATATTGAGTGGTCGCTCGCCGAAGACGTGACGGTTGCTGCCGACGGCGTGCTCATGCTTGTCGTAGACGTTGAGGGCCAGGCGGCCATGAGCTCGGGCGCGTATGAGCCACTGGCAGATACATCGGCTGTCGCTCTTGCGGCGCGCGCTAGGGAGGCTCGCGACGAGGCGGCCGAAACCGGCGTCGCTCCCGAGGTGCTCTGCGCGATGCGCGCCGGAACGCTCACCATAGGGGCTCCCGCCGGGGAGCATCTATGTGGGGCCATGACCTTTGTGCGCCAACTCGCCGAAACCAAGGGCCTGGCCGTTGCCTACGAGCCCGACCTTGGCCGCGTGGCATCTGGGTGCGCGGGTGTGCCTTTCCTTGTTTCCGATGAGCACGGTGTAGTGGGTTCGCTGCCCTCGGCTTCTCGCGGGGCATCCGATGCATGCAGTGCGCAGGAAGGGGTGTCGGTGACCGAGGTCCCAAGCTGCCGGCCAGTGGACACTGATGCTTCCGAAGATATGGATTCGCGCGGCGACGCTTCCAGCGATACGGCATATATAGCGTTTTTCGGCGACGCTTTCGAGACCCTGCGCGACAGGGCTCGCTAAGGCTGCCATGCTCGTGAGCGCACTAAAGGCGGGCGGGCGCAATTCGGCCTTTCGAGGTGCGAGCCCGTGCCTGGGGTTCGCGCTTGGGGCATAATGGGACAAAGCCGCTCCCGCATCCTGCCGGGGCGAAGGCGCTTACAGAAAGGTGTGCCCCATGCCCCTTATCTATGTGGTCGAAGACGATGCGTCCATTCGCGGAGAGCTCGTGCAGGTTCTCGAGCGCAACGGCTTCGAAGCGGCATTTTGCGAAACCTTCGAAAACGTTGTTGAGGACATTCAAGCTGCTGGCCCGGATCTCGTGCTGCTCGATTTGACGTTGCCCGGCACCGACGGCCAGTTCATCTGCCGCGAGCTCCGCGCCGTTTCGGAGGTCCCCATCATCGTGCTTACCTCGCGCGTAACCGAGATCGACGAGGTCATGAGCATGACCATGGGCGCAGACGACTTCATCCCCAAGCCCTACAGCTCCCGCGTGCTCGTGGCGCGTATCCAGGCACTGCTGCGGCGTACAACGGGCGCGGCCGATCGCAGCATCCTCGAGCACCATGGCGTTGCGCTCGACCTCTCTCGTTCCACGGCAACGGCGGTGGGCGGTACGGTCGAACTCACCAAGAACGAGATGCGCATCCTCGCGCTGCTCATGCAACGGGCGGGCACCATCGTCTCGCGCGAGGACATCATGCGTGACCTGTGGGATTCGGACGCGTTCATCGACGACAACACGCTTACGGTCAATATCAACCGCCTACGGGCGACGCTCGCGAAGATCGGCGTCAAAGATTATCTGGCCACGCATCGCGGCCGCGGATACTCGGTGTAGGCGGATGCTATGAAGCTGCTCGGTTATCTCCGCTCCTGCCTGCCCACCATCGCGCTTGTCGTTGCGGCGGTCGCGCTCTCGGCATTCATCCTCGCTGTTTCGGGCGCGGGGCTTGCGGTCATCGTGCTCGTTTCCATCATCTCGTGCCTGGGCTTGGCGCTCGCGCTCGCCGCAGATTGGGTGCGCAAGCGTCCGTTCTACGATGACCTTGCTTCGTGTGCCGACGATGCACAGCGGCCGCTCTGGCTGTCCGAGGTGGTCGAGCGCCCCGATTACCTGGAGGGTGCCATCACGTACGATGCCCTGAGCGCCATCTCGAAGGCTGCAAACGACGGGGTGAACGCTTACCGCAGGCAGGCATCGGAGTATCAGGAATATATCGAAACCTGGGTCCATGAGGCGAAATCTCCCCTCGCGGCTGCGCACCTCATGCTCGACAATCTGCGAGCCGAGGCGGACCACGTCGAATCGGTCGATAAGCTGCGTGCGCTCGACGACGAGCTGTGCCGCGTTGAGGGCTTTATCGAGCAGGCGCTTTTCTACGCTCGCTCCGAAACCGTTGACCGCGACTACTTGATTCGAAAGTATCGGCTGGGGGACTTGGTTGCCGCGTCGGTAAAGGCGAATGCGGCGACGCTCATCGGCGTGCATATGGCACCGGTGATGCACGATCTCGACTTCGAGGTGTTCACCGATGAGAAGTGGATTGAGTTTATCTTCGGGCAGGTGATTCAGAACGCAGCCAAATATGCTCGGCGGGACAACCCACGCCTTGAGTTTAGCGGCGTGCTGCGCGACCGAGGGAACGCGAGCGAGCGCGTTGAGCTTACCGTGCGCGATAACGGTTGCGGGGTGAGTGCGGCGGATCTTCCCCGCGTTTTTGACAAGGGCTTTACCGGTGAGAATGGCCGCAGCGGCAAGCGCTCAACGGGAATCGGTCTTTACCTGGTTAAACGGTTGTGCGACAAGATGGGCGTTGGGATCTTGGCCGATTCGGTGGAGGGCGAGGGCTTCGCGATCACGTTCTCGTTTTCTACGAATAAGTTCCAATATGTCGATCGGGGAGGGGCAGCCCTCTAGCGCCCCCGACGCCTGAGATGCGTTCGTTCCAGTAGTGGGAATATCTTTTTGATCTGGCGGCGGTAAGCGCATGATGCCCTCGTGCAATCCTGGGGTTTTGCTGCGTTGATGCCTGGGTGTTTGCCGATGCGCCAAAAAGAAGCTCCCAAAACTGGCATGAACATTTGTGCCACGTTCCCTCTTGAGATAGCTCTGCTCCGGTGCCGATGGCGTTGCCGGGCAATGCGTGGACGCTGGGTGGTTGCCGGGCGACATTCGGACATCCGATGCGTTTTCAGGCAGCATTTGGACACCTGAGGGGTTTTCGGGCGACTTCTCGCCAGTTTTGGGCCTCGGAGCGTACCGATCTTGCCCGACAATCCGTGGGGCGTCCGATTGTCGCCCGAGAATGCCCGGGGCGTTCGGATGCCGCCCGAGAACCCCTCAGGCGTCCGGATGCCGCCCGAGAAGGCAATGCCCGTGCAAGCAAACGGCTGCAAAGGCGGCGGGGTGGCAACAGAGCGTATGCCCCCCCCTGTTCGCTTTACGAAGAAAGGCCCAGCAAAGCCGGGCCTTTCGGGGGTGTTTGAGTGCGAAGCAAGCGCCTCGCCGCCTATGAGGGGCAGCGCTACTTCACGACGAGGATGTCGCAGTCAGAGCTCCTGAGCAGGAACGTCGAGATCGACCCAAGGAGGGCGTACTTGATGGAGGAAAGCCCGCGGGCCCCGCACATGACGAGGTCGGGCTTTACCACATCGAGCATCTCATCCTTGAGCGTCTCGCGGATGCGGCCGGAGCGCACCATGATCTCGACGCTGGGGATATCCGGGTTGGCCTTGGCCTCCTCGACCGCAACGGCGATGGAGTCCCTGAAGGCAGACTCGAGCCCGTTGATCAGGTCGACGGGGTAAGCACCGGCAGACTCGAGCGCTGTCGAGTCGATAACATGCCCGATGTAGAGTTTCGCTCCATTATTCGCGGCTACCTTGATGGCGCGCGCGAGCACAAAATCCTGCTGGTCGGTACCGTCGAGTGCGACGAAAACCTTGCCATAGCCTTCTTCTACCATCGTGTGCCTCCTTTTTGCCGAGCACGGCGCAGCGGCTCGGTCTGAGCGCGCTGCTTCGATTTCCGTTATACCCTGCCCCATGCGCACGGCTTCTTATTATTCTGTGAACGTCGGCGCTTTTTTCGCCTGCGTCGCTCGAGCGGCCCGATAATGGCATGAAGTCATATGCACTTTTACGGCGCGCCTACCTTGACGCGCTCGCGAACGGTAAGGGGATACGTTGGATATCATCGAGCTGCTCAAATCGGCGTTTCTCGGTCTGGTCGAGGGCATCACCGAGTGGTTGCCCATCTCTTCGACGGGTCACATGATTCTCGTTGATGAATTCATCAGCCTGAACGTGACAAAAGAGTTCTGGAGCATGTTCCAGGTCGTTATCCAGCTGGGCGCCATCCTGGCGGTGTGCGTGTACTTCTTCCACCAGCTCAATCCGTTTAGCCCGAGCAAAGGCCCGGAGGGTCGTCGCGCCACCTGGACGCTGTGGGGGAAGATCATCGTTGCGTGCATTCCTGCAGCGGTGATTGGCATCCTGTTCGACGACTTCATGGAGGAGCATTTCTACAACGCTCCGGTGGTGGCCGCGGCTCTCATCGTCTACGGCGTTGCGTTCATCGTGATCGAACGGTGGCGCGCTCATAAGCTCGAGGTTCGCGTGGCGGCTGAGGGCGTGCGCCCGGGTAGCCGCCCGGCAGGGGCTCACTTCGCTCGTCCGGCCGAAGATACTGAGCCCACGGAAGGCGGCGACTTCGGCTCCATCACGAGGCTCGAGGATCTGCCATGGTCTACCGCGTTGGGCATCGGCGTGTTCCAGGTGCTTTCGCTCATCCCGGGAACCTCGCGCTCCGGATCGACCATTATTGGCGGCTTGCTGCTGGGTACGACGCGCTCTGTTGCCGCGGAGTTCACGTTCTTCCTGGCCATTCCGGTCATGTTCGGCGCAAGCGCCCTGCGCCTCGGCAAGTACGTGTTTCTCGATGGGGGCACGTTCGGGGTGAACGAGATCTCCATCATGGTCGTTGGCTGCGTCGTAGCGTTCCTGGTTTCGCTCGTTGCCATCAAGTGGCTCATGGGATTCGTGCGGCGCCACACCTTTACCGCCTTCGGCATCTACCGCATCGTGCTGGGCGCGCTCGTGCTTGCGTACTTTTTCGTTATTGGCCCGATGTTCGGCCTCGTGTAACGTGTGATAAAAACTACCCGGTCTGTTTTGTCATTTGTCATTTCGTTTCGATAGCGGCCGGGCCGGGACGTGCTGAGAGCGTCCCGGCCCGGCCGTGTGCTATGAAAATGATAAAAGCTACCTGGTCTGTTTTATCATTGCTTTCACTACTTGCTAGCTCACGAGATTAAGGAAGCTCTCTCCTTCGCCGTTGCCTGTGACACCGAAGTTGTCGAGAACCGTAGCCCCCAGATCCGAACACGTGGAGCGGAGTCCCAGGTCGGTGCCATGTGCCGCCATGGAGGGCGACCATGCGAGCAGCGGTACGAGCTCACGGGTGTGGTCGGTGCCGGTGTATGTGGGGTCGTTGCCGTGATCTGCGGTAACCATGAGCAGGTCGTTCGGGCGCATGGCGTCCATCACGCGCGCAAGCCGTTCGTCGAACGCTTCGAGCGCCTCCCCGTCGCCTCGGGCGTTGCGACGATGGCCATAGACGGCGTCGAAGTCCACGAGGTTGGTGAAGCACAGCCCTCGCCAGTCCTGGCTCATGACCTCGTCCACGTGGTCCATGCCATCCATGTTGCTCTCGTTGTGGTAGGTTCGGTCGAACCCCTGGCCGCAGAACAGATCCCATGTCTTGCCAACCGAGATGACGTCGTAACCGGCATCTTGAAGCATGGTAAGCGCCGTGGGGCCCGTGGGCATAAGCCCGTAATCGTGACGGTTCGCCGTGCGCTGGAAATCTTCCTTGCAGGTTCCCACGTATGGCCGAGCGATTACGCGCCCCATGGTGATCTTGGGCCCATTGATGAGCGTGCGGGCGTACTCGCAGATGCGGTACAGCTCATCGAGCGGGATAACGTCCTCATGCGCCGCAATCTGCAGCACGGAATCGCCCGAGGTATAGACGATGAGGTCGCCCGTTCGCAACTGCTCCTCGCCGTAATCATAGATGACCTGCGTGCCTGAGTACGGTTTATTGCAGAGAATGCCGCGGCCGGAGAAGGCGCGGAGCTTGTCGAGGAGCTCTTCGGGGAATCCTTCGGGGAAGTAATCCACATGGAAGCGAGTGGGCAGGCACATCATCTCCCAGTGGCCGTCGAGCGAATCGTTGCCCAGGCTTATGACCTGCATGCGGCCGTGCGCGCCACGCGGGGCCTGGGGTGCAGGCACGCCGGCAAGGCCGCCGGGGTGCGTATATGCCACGCCGAGCTGCGCCATGGTGGGGATGTTGAGCGGGCGGCCCAGCTCTCGCTCGAAGTATTCGGCCATATGCCCGAGGGTGTCGGCGCCAGCGCTCTTATAACGGTCAGCGTCGGGGGCGAACCCAACGCCGATAGAATCGATGACGATGACGAGGATGCGCTGGTATCTCATTCGTTGACCTCCTCGAGGATGGAGACGGCGGCCGAGACGCCCAAACGGGTTGCGCCGGCCTCGATCATAGCTTCTGCTGCCTCGAGCGTGCGGATGCCGCCGGAGGCCTTGACGCCCAGCTCTGGGCCAACGGTTTCTCGCATGAGGGTGATGTCGGCTGTGGTGGCCCCACCCGTGGAGAAGCCGGTCGAGGTTTTCACGAAGTCGGCACCGCCGGCAACGGAGAGTTCGCAGGCGCGGCGCTTCTCCTCGTCGGAGAGCAGGCAGGTCTCGATGATCACCTTGAGAAGCGCGCCCGCTCCATGCGTGGCGTTGGCGACTGCCGAGATGTCGGAGCGAACGGCATCGTCATTGCCGGCCTTGAGCTCGCCGATGTTGATGACCATGTCGATTTCCTGCGCGCCGTGGGCGGTGGCGTCGCGCGTCTCGGCAACCTTGGACGCCGTGGAGGTCGCTCCGAGCGGGAAGCCGATGACCGTGCAGGTCTTGACGCCGCTGCCTGCGAGCCCTGCCGCCACCCGAGTGACCCAGTATGGGTTCACGCACACCGAGGCGGTGCCGTATTGCCGCGCCTCAGCGACAATGCGGTCGATATCGGCTGCCGTTGCCTCCGGTTTGAGCAGCGTGTGGTCCATGTATGTGGCGAGCGAAGCGCGGGTGAGGTGCATTGCGGTCCTTTCATTCGGGTGAGGCTATGGTAGCGCGAGATGGCGGCGAGTGGCGTGGGCTAGCCGTAGCGCGAGGTAACGGCGAGCGGCGCGGATCAGCCGAAGCGCTCGACGCCTCGTGCGGTCACGCGGGCGAAGAGGAGCGGTTCGGGTTCGGGCTCATTCTCCTGGAACGTGAGAGCTGCCTGGAACGTGGGGAGCGCGCGAGACAGGTGCTCCGCATCTGCGGTGTGCAGGACAGCGACTGTTTCGCCCGCTCGCACAGCATCTCCTCGGTTTTTGAGGAGCGTGATGCCGGCAAGGTGGTCGATGGGATCGTCTTTTTTCTCGCGCCCGGCGCCAAGCTCAACGCTCGCCGTACCCACGGCGGTCGTGTCGATTGCACCGAGATAGCCGTCGCGGGGCGCCGCTACCTCATGGGCGATGGCGTCCCGCCCGAAGCGGCTCCTATCCTCGAGATAGCCGACGTCTCCTCCTTGGGCGGCGACTATCTCGCAGAGCTTGCGGAAGGCGGAGCCGTTGGCGATGGCCTGCTCAGCCAGGGCGCGGCCTTCGTCAATCGTGGACGCGCGCTCACCGAGGACGAGCATCTCGGCGGCCAAGGCACAGCATTCGCGGGCGAGGTCTTCGGGGCCGTGGCCGCGCAGGGTCTCGACGACCTCGATGACCTCAAGCGCGTTGCCGATGGCGTGCCCGAGCGGGCGGTTCATGTTGGTGATGAGCGCCACCGTTTCGCGCCCGGCTTCCTCGCCGATTGAGACCATGGCACGGGCGAGGTCGATGGCGGCGTCGAGGTCTTTCATGAACGCGCCCGATCCGGTTTTGACGTCGAGTAGGATGCGGTCGGAGCCGGCAGCGAGCTTCTTGCTCATGATGCTCGATGCTATGAGCGGGATGGAATCGACCGTGGCCGTGACGTCGCGCAGAGCATAGATGAGTTTGTCGGCCGGAACGAGGTTTCCCGTCTGTCCGATGATGGCCGCGCCATGCTCGCGCACGATGTGGAAGAAGCGCTCGCGGTCGATGCCGGTGGTGAGGCCGGGGATGCTTTCGAGTTTGTCGAGGGTGCCTCCCGTGTGGCCGAGCCCGCGCCCGCTCATCTTGGCGACGGGTACGCCGAGCGAGGCGACGATGGGCACGACGGCGAGCGAGGTCTTATCGCCCACGCCGCCGGTGGAATGCTTGTCGACTTTGATGCCCTCGAGCCCGCTCAGGTCCACCACATCGCCCGAATGCTCCATGGCGAGGGTGAGCGCGGCTGTCTCGCGCGCGTCCATGCCGCGGAGGAAGATGGCCATGAGGAGCGCCGACGCCTGATAGTCGGGAATCTCGCCTGCTACATAGCCCTGGACGAAGTAGCTGATTTCCTCGGGGGAGAGCGCGCGGCCGTCGCGCTTGTGCTCGATGATGTCGTACATGCGCATGGGAGGCTCCTTCTCCGCGCGGCGGGTTTGGGCGTTTCGGTCAGCAGTCGGGCTGGTTGCCGGAGAGGTTTTCCGGGCCGAAGCCCAGGGGCAGCAGCTCGTCCAGCGTATAGGACTTCGGCTGGTCGGGGCTGCCGGCGAGGATGATGCGGAAAGCGTTCGGCTGGCAGAACTCCATCATCACCTGGCGGCACACGCCGCATGGCGCGCAGGGTGCGGCGGGAGGCTTGCCCGCAGGGCCTCCCACGATGGCGATAGCTGCAAAGTCACGGTGGCCGTCGAACACCGCCCGGAGGAACGCCGTGCGCTCTGCGCAGGTTCCCGGAGCATGGGCGGCGTTCTCGACATTGCATCCGCCGTAGACGGAGCCATCGGTGCAGAGCAGTGCGGCCCCGACCGTAAAATGCGAATACGGCGCATACGCTCGTTCCCGGGCTTCGAGCGCTGCTGCAACAAGTTCGGAATCGGTCATGCTGGTCCCCTTCATGCGAAGCCGCTCGGGCTTTCAGGGGCGCCGCGCGGCGGGTAGGGCGAAGCGCTACGCCTCGGGAGTGGTGAGGGCCAGGGCGACTTCCATCATCTGGTTGAAGCTCGTCTGGCGCTCATCTGCCGGAAGCCCCTCGCCGGTGAGCGGCTTGTCGGAGATCGTGAGCAGGCACAGCGCCTTCTTGCCCGCGCGTGCGGCGTTCATGTAGAGCGCGGCCGCCTCCATCTCAACGGCGAGTACGCCCATCTTCTTCCACGCGAGCGCGGCGTCGGTGGTCTCTTCGTAGAAGGTGTCGCTCGAGAGCACGTTGCCCACGCGAATGTTCACGCCCTGCGCACGAGCGGCGGCAACCGCGCGCTCCAGCAGGTCAAAGCTCGCGATGGGCGCGAAGTCGCCGGGGAGGTTGAACTGGTGCGCGTACCGCGAGTTGGTGCATGCGCCCTGGGCGGCCACCACGTCGCGCAGCTGCAGGTCGTCGGCGTAGCCGCCGGCCGAGCCCACACGGATAATGGTGTCGACATCGTAGAAGTTGAAGAGCTCGTACGAGTAGATGCCAATGCTCGGCATGCCCATGCCGTGGCCCATTACCGTAACGGGATTGCCCTGATAGGTGCCCGTAAAGGCGAGCATGTTGCGTACCTCGTTCACACAGCGGACATCGTCGAGGTAGGTATCGGCGATGTACTTTGCGCGCAGCGGGTCGCCGGGCATGAGTACGGTCTTGGCGATATCGCCCGCGACGGCGCTGTTGTGCGGGGTTGGGGTGAGTGGCATAGCGGCCCTCCTCGTACGTGAATGGCAGTATCTATGTAACGATAGTGTATCTTCGCAGGGGGTATTCCGGAGTTAGGAAATTATTCGGAACGTGGAAGCATGCACGCGCACGTTCGGCAGGCGTGCGTCTCTTGACGTGCTCATCGTGGCGCTCTCCTGAGTATCTATAGCACTGTGGTAATTGCGCTGCATTTGCCGGGCGACATCTGGGCGCCGCGGGAGGTTTGGGCGACATCTGGACGCCGCGGGATTCTCGGGCGGTTTTCGGACATCACGAGCGTTCTCGGGCAAGATTCGGACGCTCGGGGGGCTCGGACAAAAAGTTGGACACCCATAGGTGTCCGGATTGGAGTCCGAGTGTACCCAGATGAAGTGAGGGCGGAGGCCGTGGAGGCCGTCCGCCTGGGGTTCAGCCTGGCAGAGGCGGCGGA
>NZ_VTFZ01000012.1:0-112598 GCF_009676995.1 Enorma shizhengliae | reverse complement strand
TTGGAACCACGTGAGGCGCCAGAAGAAGCTGGGCGGGCTGACCCCGGTGGAGTTCCGGGAGCGGGCCCTCCGGGAGGCGGCTTAGGGGTTATCATTTAGCGCGTCCAAGTTTTGGGGCGCAGTTCAGTCCGCCTTGCGGGGTATTCTCGAAATGCCCTGCTAGGCGGCTTTGCATTGGTATCGCTGCGGAGGGCGTGTTGAGGGAGGGGCACATGGACGACACCAAGGTCGATTGGACGAAGCAAATCGATATGCCGGCGCCCGCGCCTGCACCGGCCGATGCCAGCCATGCTGGGGCGGAGCAGCTCGGCTCGGGACCGTCGGGCGAGGACCGCGTGGCGCAGCTCGAGCGAAGCTGCCGCCGCATGCGCGTGCTCATGGGGGTGCTGGCAGGCGTTGTCGTTGTGCTCGCCGCGGCGACCATCGCTATGGGGATCTTCTTGTCCTCAAAGATTGATGAGCAGGAGAGCGCGATCGTTGCGCTCGAACAAGCACAGGAGAGCGCGGACGAATCGGATGCCGGCTCTCTTGAGAACGAGGCGGAATCACAGGACGGGGGCGGCGTCTTTGGGTCTATCGGCTCTGGGGCCCAAAGCGGCTCTGGCGGCGGTTCCTCGTCCAGCTCGATAGAGGGCGAGGAGGATGAGCCCGGTGTGTACGATGCGGATGGCAACCGCGTTACCGCTGCCGACCTCACGGGAATCATCAACGAGAAATGGTCGAACGCGCTGCGGATTCTCGAATCGTACGGCATCGACCCCAACGACCTCGTTATCGTGACCGACGACGGCGGAGCGGTGTTCGATGCCGGCAACTGGACGGTGACCATGGTTGCCGACCTCGACGACAGCGGCCAGATTGCCGTGTACCTGCGCCACGATATCGATTGGTTCTAATTGCCTGCGCATCCGAACGTTCAGCGTCGGGGCTTATGGGTATAAACCTGCCATGTGTTCATGCGGCCACGTGTGCCGAGCGACCCATGGAGGAACGCCCGATGAAATGCCCCGTTTGCAAAGATGTGACCCTGCTCATGAGCGAGAAGAACGGCGTAGAGATCGATTATTGTCCCGAGTGCCGTGGCATTTGGCTCGATAGGGGCGAGCTCGACAAGATTATCGATCGCGCCCGCGACGCGCGCGACGGGTATCGCGAGAGCGAGCGGCAGGAGTATCGTCGCGAAGAGCGGCGGGATGACCGGCGCGAAGATCGCTATGACGAGCGCTACGACGAGCGCGCCCGCTACGACAAGAAGAGCAAGAAGAAGCAGAGCCCGCTTTCTGCTCTGGGCGACATCATGGAGATTTTCGGCGGCGAATAGGTTTTGCGACGAGCGTGATGGCGAGGGTGCCCCTCGCGTTTTGTGCACGCCGCGGGCCCGGCGCTACACCTTGAGCGACTGCAGATAGGCTTTCTGCTCAGGGCTCATGCGACGCGACTCGCGCGCCTTCTGCAGCGATTTATTATGCGTCCAAGGATCGAGCATCGGCTCGCCTTGGGCGCTTCTTTGTTCGAAGAGGGGGAGCGTGGCCTCGGGCTGCTTGATCAGGGCGTACGAGAAGTACCAGGCACGCGCCATGTTGATGTAGTATTCGGGCCGCTCGATTGCGGCGACCCACGTGAGCTGTTCGGGCTCGAACGCGTCGCCCAGGAAGAGCTCCATGAGCTGCGTCACGCCGAATCTCACGACGTATTCCGTATGCGATCCTGTGGCCTGCATCCAAGCTCGCAGCTGTACGAGGGCGGCGGGCAGATCGCGCTTGAACGCGGGCACGCGTATGAGGTCGCTGGTGGCCCAGTTATCGACGTGCGGCAAGAACCGGTCAAGCAAATCGATGGCTTCGCTCGGCGTCTGCGCTGCCATGCCGATGAGCAGGCCGTGAAGATTCATCTCGTCATAGGTTTCATGGGGGAGGGGTTCATCAAGAAAAGCCTTCGCCTCCGCAGGCCGGTCCTTCCAGAGCGTGCGGGCGAAGCGACGCAGCTCCGGTGTGCGCACGCCCAGGATGCTTTCCGGCTCGACGGTCGGCACCAGCTTGGCCTGGAACTCCCGATATGTAGGATCCGCAATGATGGCAAGTTCGTTCCGCATGCTCATGGTGCCTCCTGGCGAAGCTGCGGCGAGGATGGTCGGGTCTCGCCGAATCGTTGATACGGCCAGTATAAGATTGTCGGGCACTTTTTGTACGGTCCGTACGCTGGAGTGGAAGTTCGAGCTTCGGATGTGCCGGAGGAGCAATCGCGGCCTGAGCGAATTGCGTGCTGAGGATGAACTGGCAGAACGTGCCCTAGAACGAAATATCGGGGCGAAGCCTCAGCCTCGCCCCGATATTCTCCGACAGTTCGTTCAGCGCGCCTAGTTCAGCAGCATGCGGTCGTTGGCAAGCTCGCCGCCCGAAACTTCCTCGAATTTTTGTAGCAGGTCGGCCACGGTGAGCGCTGCCTTCTCGGCACCGGAGACATCGTAGATGATGCGCCCCTCGTGCATCATGATGAGACGGTTGCCCAAGCGGATGGCATCGTTCATGTTGTGCGTCACCATGAGCGTGGTGAGATGGTGCTCGCCAACGATCTTCTCGGTGAGGTCGAGCACCTTGGCTGCCGTCTTGGGGTCGAGCGCCGCCGTGTGCTCGTCGAGCAGCAGCAGCTTGGGGTCGGTAAGTGTTGCCATGAGCAGCGTAAGCGCTTGGCGCTGCCCGCCCGAGAGCAGGCCCACCTTGGCGGTCAGGCGCTTTTCGAGCCCGAGCCCCAGTTCGCGCAGGCGCTCGGCGTACTCATCTTTCTCGGATCGCGTGACGCCCCAGGCGAGGGTACGCGTCTTGCCGCGTCGCTTGGCCATGGCAAGGTTCTCGATGATCTGCATGTCGGCAGCGGTTCCCATCATGGGGTCCTGAAACACGCGGCCGAGGTACTTTGCGCGCGCGGGCTCAGAGAGGCGCGAGATGTTCAGCCCGTCGAGCGTGATCGTTCCCGCATCGATGGGGTATACGCCCGCGATCATGTTCATGAGCGTCGACTTGCCGGCGCCGTTGCCGCCGATGACGGTCACAAAATCGCCTGCATCGAGGTGAAGGTCAACGTTCACGAGCGCGCGCTTCTCGTTGATGGTCCCAGCGTTGAAGGTCTTGCACACACCGTTGAGCGTCAGCATGCGCTATCGCCCCCCTTCGGAGTCGGTGGCAGGGGTCGCGGGCGTTGCTTTCGCGGAGCGCGCGTAGGCGCGGCGCAGCTGGTATTTCTCCCACACCACGGGGATGCAAAGCGCGAGCGCGACGATAACGGCCGAGATGAGTTTCATGTCGTTCGCGTCCATGCCGAGCTGCAGCACGATTGCGCGGATGAGGAAGTACACCACGGAGCCAACGACAGCGGCGGAAAGACGGCTGCCGAAGGAGCGGAGCTTGCCGGGAGTGAGGCGACCGAGCACCTCGCCGATCACGATGGCGGCAAGGCCGATTACGATGGCGCCGGTGCCCATGCCGATATCAGCGTAACCCTGGCTCTCGCAAATGAGGCCGCCGGAGAGCCCCACGAGGCCGTTCGAAAGGGTGAGCGCGATCATCTTGGTGACCTTCGTGTCGACGCCGAGCGCGCGCACCATTGCCTCGTTGTTTCCGGTTGCGCGGCAGGCAGAGCCGATTTCGGTGCCAAAGAACCAGTAGAGCGCCACGATGATCAAGACGGCGAAGATGAGCCCCACGATGATGGAGGCGACGTTTTGCGGGAGGCCGGTGGCGTCGGTGACACTCGAGAACAGCGTGTCCACGCGAAGGAGCGGCGTGTTGGACTTGCCCATGATGCGCAGGTTCACCGACCACAGCGCGATCTGGGTGAGAATGCCGGCGAGGATGGCGGGAATCTCGAAGACCGTGTGGAGGAATCCCGTTACCGCTCCGGCGAGCATGCCGGCGAGCATGGCAGCGAAGATGGCGAGCACCGGGTCCACGCCGCTCACCACGAGCACCGCGCATACGCTGCCGCCGAGCGCGAAGCTGCCGTCGACGGTGAGGTCGGCGATGTCGAGTAGCTTATAGGTGATAAAGACGCCGAGCACCATGACGCCCCAGAGAATGCCTTGCGAGACGGCACCAAGCATGGCGAGTCCCATAGCAGCCCCTCTCTTCCGTAAGGCAACGAACCCCGGCGAGCGAACCCGCCGGGGCCGATGCAAGAAATCCTGCATAAATAACGCCAAAAGTGTATCACGCCCCGCTGCGAACGCCACGGACCGGCGCGTCTGTAATGGAGTGGTAATCAAGCAGCCAAGGGGTGCGGACCACGTGATCGGCGGCATGTGCCGCTCGGGGCCGTTTCGGGGAACGGTGGTCGGCAGAAGCTGCCAGCCGGAGGTTTTCGCATAAAGGAAGCTGGAGAGACGCGGCAGGGCCTCCAGAGGGAACGGATGCGCGGGAGACTGGGGACGATGGGCGGCACCATGCCGCCGGTCGCTGGAAACAGGCAGGCGGGCTTTCGCGCGACGCTCCCGATGGACGCCCATGCGACCGTTCCGACGGCAGGCATTTCAAAAGGTAAGCGGCTGTGCCCGCGCTTGCAGGCGACGGGGCAGCATGAAAAAGGAGAGGTGTATGGAACGCAACGAGGAGGCTTTGAGCCCGCTCGACGGCATTAGCGTGAGCATCAACAAGCGGCATGCCTTCGTGCATGAGCGCGTGCTTGAGTACATCGTGCGGGAGACCAACCAAGCAGGCGGCGTGATATTCAATAAAAAGGAGATGGCAAGCTGGTTGGGGTGCTGCCCACGATCGCTCGACCGTGCGGTGCACCGCCTGCGCGAACAGGGGCTCGTGGAGTCGCAGCCGCAGTTCATGCCGAATGGCGCCCAAGGCGGCAACAGGTATCGCGCGACGGAGGTTGGTAAGAAGCACGCGGAGGCCTGGAGGCGGCTCGCGGGCACCGTTTAGCCCGAGCGCTGCTTTATCTCAGCGGGGAACGCGGCGTTGTTCGGTTGGCACTTTTGCCTGGACGGCACATGGGCGGTCTTGTCTTGCTCGCCCCATTTCGCCTCGTCCCATTTCGACTCAGAGGGCGGCGGCGTTGTCTGCCAACTCCATTTCGCATGAACGAAAACGGGCTCCGTCCTCTTGAACGGAGCCCGCATTGTACGTAGCGCTACGCTTGCTGCCCGGCATGTGAGGCCGGGCGTTGGGTCTCGAGGCGCCTTACGCCTCAGCGCTCACGTCTGTGCCGCCGTCGCTGGCAAGGCTCGAGACGTCCACGCCGATCTCGTCGGCGGTCTGCTGGTTGTAAACCAGGTCGCACTCATCGGCGCCCATGGTTTCTACCGGCATGGTCGCCGGGTCTGCGCCCTCGGTGAGGATCTGCACGGCCATCTCGCCCGCGCGATAACCGAGCTCTTCGTAGTTGATCGAAACGGATGCAAGGCCGCCGTTCTCGACCATGCCCACCTCGCCGCAAATGGTGGGGATGCCCGCCTCGTTCGTAGTGGCGGATACCTGCGACATGGCGGCCGCCACGGTGTTGTCGGTGGGGGCGTACACGGCGTCAACCTGGCCGACCATGGTCTCCACGACGGTCTGGAGCTCGTTGGTGGAGGAGAACGAGTAGCGCTCGTGGCCGATCCTGAGCCCATCGAGCTCCTCTTCGGCCATCTGGATCTGGATCTCGGAGTTGCTCTCGGCGGTGCAGTAGAGCAGGCCCACCTGCGCGGCGTCCGGCACGAGCTGGGTGAGCAGGGCGATCTGGTCGGCGACCGGGTTCATATCCGAAGTTCCGGTGAGGTTGCCGCCCGGCGCGTCGTTCGACTCCACGAGCCCGGACTCGGCGAAGTCGGTGATGGCGGTGCCCACGATGGGGATCTCGGTCGTGGCGTTCAGGCAGGCCTGCGCGGCCGGGGTCGCGATGGCGAGGATGAGGTCCACGCCGTCGTTCACGAACGTGGACGCGATGGTGGTGCAGGCGGACTGCTCGTTGTTGGCGTTTTGCTGGTCCGCCTCGTAGGAGATACCCGATTCGTCGAGGGCACGGATGAAGCCCTCGTTCGCCGCGTCGAGGGCGGAGTGCTGCGTGAGCTGCAGGACGCCGATGCGGTAGGTGGTTCCGCTGCTTGCGGCAGATCCGGAGGCTGCGTTATCGCTGCAGCCAGCGATGCCGAGGCCGCCGAGCGCGACGGCGGTGCCGGCGAGGCCCTTTGCGAAGGTGCGACGGGAAATTGCGGACTTCATGGTTCTTCTCCTTTACGTC
Organism: Enorma shizhengliae; assembly: GCF_009676995.1. NCBI lineage: Bacteria > Bacillati > Actinomycetota > Coriobacteriia > Coriobacteriales > Coriobacteriaceae > Enorma > Enorma shizhengliae. The sequence continues at coordinate 106,376 of NZ_VTFZ01000012.1, read as the reverse complement.
GGAGGCAGCGGGGTTCACTGCCAGGGCTGCGAGACGCGTTAGACGATTTCGGGGGCATCGAGCACAGAGAGGTCGACGCTGCAGGCATCGGCCGAGGCCTGGTTGGCGATGAGCGTGCAGTCCTCGGCCTCCAGATACTCGATCGGCATGGTCGCCGGGTCTGCGCCCTCGGTGAGAATCTGCACGGCCATCTCGCCCGCGCGATAACCGAGGTCGCGGTAGTTGATGCTGTACGAGGCGGTGCCGCCGTCTTCGACCATGGTGTCGCAGCCCACGATGGTGGGAATGCCCGCGGCGTCGGCGGTCGAGGCGACCTGCGCCATGGCGGCCGCCACGGTGTTGTCGGTGGGGGCGTACACGGCGTCAACCTGGCCGACCATGGTCTCCACGACGGTCTGGAGCTCGTTGGTGGAGGAGAACGAGTAGCGCTCGTGGCCTAGGCCCGCATCGTCCAGGGCCTCTTCTGCCATTTGGATCTGGATCTCGGAGTTGCTCTCGGCGGTGCAGTAGAGCAGGCCCACCTGCGCCGCATCCGGCACGAGCTGGGTGAGCAGGGAGATCTGGTCGGCGACGGGCGTCATATCGGAGGAGCCGGTGAGGTTCCCGCCCGGAGCGTCGTTCGACTCCACGAGCCCGGACTCTGCGAAGTCGGTGATGGCGGTGCCCACGATGGGGATCTCGGTCGTGGCGTTCAGGCAGGCCTGGGCTGCGGGCGTGCCGATGGCCAGGATGAGGTCGACGCCGTCGTTCGCGAAGGTCGAGGCGATGGTGGTGCAGGTCGACTGCTCGTTGTTGGCGTTCTGCTGGTCCGCCTCGTAGGAGATGCCGGCATCGTCAAGAGCGGCGATGAATCCCTCGTTCGAAGCATCGAGCGCGGCATGCTGCGTGAGCTGCAGGACGCCGATCCTGTAGGTGCCCGAGCTGCTCGCGCTGCCGGCCGAGCCTCCGCCAGAGGTGTCGTTGGCGCAGGCGGCAAGTGAGAGCGAGCCAGCAGCGGCGAGCGAGGCGATGAGGCCGCGGCGCGAGATGGTAGTCCGTTCCATTGTTCCTCCAAAAATCAGCCGAAGGCAGTTCCCCCCCTGGCATCGGATGATAAAAATCCCCACGGTAGCGCGGGTTTTTTCATCATAGCGAGATGCGCTGGGCGCAGGTACATGTGGAGGTCTTGTTATAGATTGTTAACGATTGGAATCGTGGGCGGTGGGGGCTTCCGGTGCAGGTGCGGTGGCCTGCGGCGCAGGCGCGGGAGCGGCGGCCTGCGGTGCGGATGGGGCGAACTGCGATGCCGGCAAGACGGCCCTCGACGCGGGCGCGATGGCCTGCGGCGCTGGTGTGGGCGAGGCTACCTGCGACGCAGGCGAGATTGCCTGCGGTACCGGTGGCGCTGCCTGCGGCGCAGGCGCGACGTGCATGACATCATCTCCGTCGCGCATCGAGAGCGCCTGGAGGCGCTCGAGCCGGAAGGTGCGCCCGCTATCGACAATGCCTGCGGGATCGGTGCTGTTCGAGCGCGCCGCTTGGGCGAGGCGTCCCCGCACGAAGACGGCACCGTTTGATTCAACAAGCGCTTCGGGGAAGAGGCAAAACCGATGGCTCGACGCCCCCGCCTCTCCATGCGCTGCGGCGAGTACAAACGTGACGGGCGCACCAAGCTGTATGGCGCGCTCGATGATCTGCCGCGCCGTGGCAAGCTGAAAGCGCATGGTTGCGCGCGCGGGAGGCGCTGCATTCCCGGAAGGCTGCTCCATGCTCTTCTCAAAGCGATGCCGAACCGTGGGCGCGACGAGAGGGAGCAAATTCTTCACAAGCCTCCGGCGTTCGATCGAGGTGAGCGCTGCGCTGTTCCATATGGTGCTGAGGGTGAGCTCGGCATCTTCGGTGGGGATGGGGTGCGAAAGCAGGGCATAGCCGCGATGGTTGTTGCCCGCGATGTTCAGCCCAAAGGAGCGGAGCATCTGGATTGAGTAGCGTATCGAGCTGGCGGTGACGCGTGGCGGTCGAGTGCCGGGGTGGTCCTGTGCATCGAGCATGGTTTTGATGCGCGGCGCGCTGAGCGCGTGCTCTTCGTCGGTGTGCTCTTCCAGAATCGCAAGGATGCGCAGCGTACGCGTATCGTACGCCCGCGTCCGGTCGAACCCACCGTATGCGGGCGCCTCCTCATCGGGTAGTGCAGGGAGCCTCCAATCATCTTGGTAATCGGCAGCTTCTCGGTCAGCGTGATGAAAGGCAGCGTCTGGGCTGGCGCTCAGCGCGGAGATCTCTCGACCGTCTTCGTACATAGCGGGTTCCGAGTGGGAGCTGGGCACGTAGAACTCTCTGCCGCCTTCGTACGTGGCGAGCTCCGAGTCAGCGCCGCGCTCAAAGGGCTCCGAAGCGACGCAGCGCGCGGCGTACAGCCTATCTCGCAGGGTCTCAATAGGGGCGTTAACGAAGATATCGTGTTCTAGATGATAGCTTTGGTTCATGGGTACCTCGCAGCGGTGGGGGACCGTTGATTGATGCTGCGAGCATACGAGCGTGTACGAAAAAGCGACCGCCCGCGGTTCTGGACGGTCGCTTAAGTTCGGCGAACGGGCGCGCGAATTTTCAACATGGGCTGCCAGCCGAACGGAATTCTAATCACGCACCGTATCTACACGTTTGGCTGGCCAAAGCTTGGCGCGATGAGTTAGAACTCCGCGTTGCCCACCGTGCGCGGGTGCGGAATCACGTCGCGGATGTTACCCACGCCGGTGAGGTACATCACCAGGCGCTCGAAGCCCAGGCCAAAGCCTGCGTGCGGGCACGTTCCGTAGCGGCGCAGGTCAAGGTAGTACTTGTACTGCTCCTTGTCCATGCCGAGTTTCTCGATGCGGCGCTCCAATACGTCCAGGCGCTCTTCGCGCTGGCTTCCACCGATGATCTCGCCGATACCGGGCACCAGGCAGTCCGCGGCGGCCACAGTCTTGCCGTCGTCGTTCAGGCGCATGTAAAAGGCCTTGATCTCGGCAGGATAATCGGTCACGAAGGTCGGGCGCTTGAAGTGCTGCTCGGTGAGGAAGCGCTCGTGCTCGGTCTGCAGGTCAATACCCCAGCTCACGGGGTAGTCGAACTTCTGGCCCGCGGCCACGGCCTGCTCCAGAATCTCGATAGCCTCGGTATAGGTCACGCGGGCGAAGTCGGAGCTCGCCACGTGCTCGAGGCGCTCGATGAGCCCCTTGTCAACGAATTTGTTGAGCATGCCCAGCTCGTCGGGGCATGTGGCCATGACATCGCGAATGACGTACTTGAGCATGTCCTCGGCGAGGTTCATGTCGTCTGCCAGGTCGGCGAAGGCAATCTCGGGCTCGATCATCCAGAACTCCGCTGCGTGGCGCGTGGTGTTGGAGTTCTCTGCGCGGAAGGTGGGGCCGAAGGTGTACACGTCGCCGAACGCCATGGCGAAGTTCTCGGCGTTGAGCTGGCCGGAAACGGTGAGGCTTGCCGGCACGCCGAAGAAGTCCTGGCTCCAGTCCACCTCGCCGGCGGTGAGCTCGCCGTTGCTCGCGGTGGCCTGCTCCTCGCTCACGAGCGGTGGGTTCGCCGGGTCAATGGTGGTCACGCGGAACATCTCGCCTGCGCCCTCGCAGTCGCTCGCCGTGATGATCGGCGTGTTGACGTACACAAAGCCGCGCTCCTGGAAGAAGCGGTGGATGGCGGCTGCCGCGACGCTGCGCACGCGGAACACGGCGCGGAAGAGGTTCGTGCGCGGGCGCAGGTGCTGCTGGGTGCGGAGGAACTCTACCGTGGCGCGCTTCTTCTGCAGCGGGTAGTCCGGCGCGGAGGCACCTACGACCTCGATGGTCTCGGCGGTGAGTTCGAAGGGCTGGGGCGCCTCGGGGGTGAGCTTGAGCGTGCCCGTGGCGGTGATGGCGGCGGAGACGTTTTGGTGCGCGATGTCGTCGTAGTTGGCGAGCGTCTCGCGGTTCATGACAATCTGCAGGTCCTTGAAGCAGCTGCCATCGTTCACGGTCACGAAGCCGAAGTTCTTCATGTCGCGGACAGATTTGATCCAACCCGCGACGGTGACGGTCTGGCCACCAAGCTCCTCGGCGTGCGTATAGAGCTGGACGATTTTAGTGCGGTCCACAGTAGTCCTCGATTCTTGGGCGTGTTTCGTATACGGCCACATGATACCCGACATCGCGTGCCCTGCGCCATGCCGCGCAGTGCGAGCGTTGCCGACGCCCTGCGCCGCGGGCGATATGCCAACCGGCATGCTCCTTGTTTCGTCGTCGCGTTATACACCGCCGGCATGCCGCGCGGAAATCGTCAACTCTGCGCCGCGTGAAAGCGCGCCCTCCGCCGTTCGGAAGGGCGCGTCGTGGCGTGTGGAGTCGCGCCAGCGGGCTTTCAGGCGCAAAGCTTTCCCTTAAGGGGCGCGTTTGGCACTCTCATAGCTCGGTACAGATCAAAACTCTTGCCAAAGGATCGAATTATGGGGCTTGGGCAAAGTAGCTAGCGAAGCACCGACGCTTCTAACTGCGGTAGTTTGGAAGCTTTCATCGGTTGTACTTGGGCCATGTCGTAAAATTCGATCCTTTGGCGAGAGTTTTGATTCAGAACTGTGTGGACGGCTGAATTTGCGAGTTTTTTCGTGGCTCATGGGCAAAGTTTCGCCGCTGGGCCCCTTGTGAGGGCCGTGTGCATGGAGGCGAGCATACGGCGAGCATATTGACGTGTCATAAACGATGATGCGGTTTACAACAATGGTAAGCGCTGAGGTAATCAGGTCCGCCAGGATGGTATTGGTGATCGTCGGCAGCTCGGTTCCGCTGTAAGCCTAGAGGTCAAGAATCCGCTCCAACTGGGCGACGCTCGCTTCGGCATCATCCGTGATGAAATGGAACGACTGCATACCGGCCACCTCTGCTCCGTGGCAGTTGTTGAGATTGTCGTCCACGAAGATGCATGTTGCGGGATCGAGGCCATAGCGCTCGCAGAGCAGCTGGTAGATGGCCGGGTCCGGTTTCATGAGACGCTCTTCTGCCGAGACCACGCGCCCGTCCATGAGCGGATAGGCGGGGCAGTGGCCCAGCTGCTCGTCGATGCGCGTGCTTGCGTTGGAGAGAAGGTACAGGCTAAAGCCTCGCTCCTTGAGCTGTGCGGCGAAGCTGTTGGTGGGTGCGATGGGCTCGGAGTGCTCGGGCCAGTGGGCGATGCATTCGTGCAGGTTGGGGAGGAGCCGCTCGGGCAGAGCAGCCTCTGCGATACGCCGCATGGTTTCGTGGCTGATGACCCCAGCATCGAGGAGCGCCCATTCATTGCGGTCGAAGAGCGCGCGGTCGAGCAGCTCGGCGTCTTCTTCGGTGCCGGTAAAGATGGTTGCGAAGCGCTTGCTATCGAATGTCATGAGCACGCCGCCCATGTCGAAGATGACGTTGCGAATGGAAGACGTCATGGAAACTTCCTCTCCTGAGAAATGATGCAACCCTGCCGAGCAAGCTCAATCCACTGAGCAGGTCAAGTCCGTCGGCCACGTCCGGCTTGCTGGGCCCGTTCGGCCCGTCGCTCGCGCGCAGTCTGTCGAGCTGGTTCTATCATAGGCGAACGCTGGTTGCGCCGAGCGCTGCGGGCTAGGGGTTTCTTATGCCGAGCGCTACATATCTTGTAATCGCATGGCTTTCATGGGTGGCACGACAGGGTTTTCGCGCGTCGCGGACACCGCGGCTGAACGAGGCGCTACATTGCAAAAACGTAAGGCGGGCGTAAGCCAAATCGATGGCGCTGGTGGAGCGACCGGTCGACAATGAGCCATGGAATTACCCGCAAATCTCCTGCGAGGAGTCTCATGTACATCAAGCTCGCCTTGGGCAACGTGCGGCGCAGCCTGCGCGACTATTCCGTTTATTTCGCAACGCTCGCGCTCGCCGCTTGTCTGCTCTATAGCTTCATCGCTTCGGGCGATTACCTGCTCGCGCTCGACCTCACCCCAGACCAGCGCGCCATCTATGCGAAGTCGGGTACGGTGCTCGAGGGTTTTTCGGTCTTTGTGGTCGTCATCTTCATCTTTCTGGTCGCCTACGCCAACCGGTTTATCGTGCGCCGACGCAAGCGGGAGTTCGGGCTTTATGCGCTTGTCGGTATGCCGCGCCATGGGATCGCGGCGGTTCTTGCGCTCGAAGGCCTCGTGGTGGGCGCAGCCTCGCTGGCGGCGGGGATAATTCTAGGCGGCCTGCTCTCGCCCGTGTTCAGCGCCATTGCCGCCTTTGTGTTCGATGCGCCGTGGCGGTTTCAGGCGAGCTTTTCGCCCGGTGCCGCAACCTGGACAGCGGGCTGCTTCGTGGCCATCACCGCGCTCGGTGCCGCTGCGTGCGCGCGAGACGTGCTGCGCCGGCCGCTCGTTGACCTCATGTGCGTTGAGCGGGCGCCCGAGCACCTGGCATTTGGCACGAAGCGCGCGGCGCGCATCCAGTTCGTCGCGGCCCTTCCGCTTCTCGCTATCGTATGGGGAACCTGCGTGTTCCAGCCCATGTATTTCGTCGTGTTCATCATTCCCATGGGGTTTGCTGCTTTCGGGGCGACGTACCTGGTGATGCGATCGGCTGCGTGGCGTTGGGGAGCGCGGGCGCGGCGCCACGCCGAGGTATATTGGACGGGCCTTCGCGCATTCACGGTGCGGCAGGTCGAGGCGAGGGTGTCGAGCACCGCCGCAGCGCTTTCGTGCGTGTGCGTGCTTATTGCCGCGGCGGTGTGCATGACCTGCGCGGGCTTTGCGTTTAGCGTGGGAATGCGCGGCCCTGGCGCGCTCATCGAGAATGCAAGCTCGCTTGCGCCTATCGGATTCGTGGGCATCTTCTACGGGGCGGCATTTTTGGTTACGGCAGCGGCGGTTCTCGCGCTGCAACAGCTTTCGGGGGCGGCCGACGCGCGGCAGGCGTTCGAAACCTTGCGTGAGCTGGGGTGCGAACGCGCCATGGCGCGGGCATCGCTGCGCGCGCAGGTGCGCCTGTGTTTTGCGGCGCCTCTTGCGGGAGCTCTCATTCACGACGTGTTCGGCCTTGTGCTCGTTGCCTTTCTTGCGCTGGTGCTGGGAAGCGCGTCGTTTGCGTTGGTGGTGGCGGGCGTGCTTGGCTTCACCGTTGCAATTATGGCGGCGTATTACTTCATAACGTGCCGCGCCTGCGAGCGCCTGCTGCTCTAGGTGAGATGGGCGCAGGGAGACAGTTGTGCCAGGTACATTTGTCTCGGAGACAGTTGTACCCGGCACAACTGTCTCACCATTTGCTGACGGCACCGACATCGGGCGACATTCGGATATTTCTCAGTTTCTCGGGCGGGATTTCGCCATCTGAGAGGCTCGTAGCGTCTGAATGTCGCCCGAGAACGCCGGCGGTGTCCGAAAGTCGCCCGAAAACGAGGGCTGCGGCAGAAAACCGCCCGGGGACGGGGAGGCGATAGGATCTCGCCCGGCAACGCGAGCGGTGTCTGGATCTCGCCGGGCTGCCCTTGCGATGTCCAAGACCCGCCCGACAACGGAGGGGGCGTTCAAAACCCGCTCGGAAGCCCAGCCGGCGCCTGGCTCTCGCCCGGCAACTCGGGGCAAGTGCCATTATCAGCGCTATGTAAAGTGCGAAATCGCTCGCATTTTCATGAGACGCACGAGAAAGCACCCCGCCGCATCTGCGGGTGCATGCAGAATTTTCATCAAACAAGCCAGCGAAACTTTATTTTCACCTTACGCACGGCTAACCCATTTCCGCAGTTCAGCTGCGTATGATGCTTCCTGCCGAGCACATCGGCAGGGACCGTGGCCCCGCGTGGGCAGCTGTCTGCGGCGTCGAGCCGGGCTATCGCCCGCAGCGCCGCGCACGGCACACCGAGCACGCCGCCACGTCCCTCGAACCAATGCGCTTTCGCCGGCGCAGAAAGAGAGAGGAATCCCATGACAACTACGGCTTCTAAGGGCGCCCAGACGCACAAGCTGATGGTTTTCGTCCTCAGCATGTCGCTCTACGGCCTCGCCACGCTCGTTTCCGAGCTCATCCCTTCCGTCCAGGTAGGCATTGTTGAGTTCTCGGTCGAGTTCTTCCTGTTCATCCCGCTTACCCTCGCCATGCTCTTCGACCCGCTTTCGGTGGCGCTGGGCGCCGCAACGGGCGAGCTCGTTTTCAGCGAGATCATGCTCGGCCAGTTCGGAGGCATCGGCGAGCTTGAGAAGTTCCTGACCGTCACCATCGCCATCTACATCGCAGGCACCCTGGTTCGCGATCCCCGCAACCTCAAGGCCGTGGCCGCTGCCGCCATCGGCGCGACGGCGCTCCAACTTGCCATGAGCGCCGGCGTGGACATCCTGAAGGTGGTCTTCGCGGTCGAGGAATTCGAGGCGGTCCCGGGCCTTCCCGAGTCGGTCTTCTTCACCGAGGGCTTCGCCTTCCTGAACGACCTACTCTTCAGCGGTATCCTGTTCTGCCTGCTTCCCACGCTCTTCCTGGTCCCGCGCCTCTATGGAAAGATCGAGCCGCTCCTGGGCATGAAGCCGCGTACGGCCGAGGACGCACCCGAGGCCCCCTCTGCCAAGCTCGTTCTGGGCGCTGTGGTGTGCTTCGTGGTGGCCGTGCTCGCCGCCTGCCTCTCGAAAGCGGGATTCTCCCTCATCGAGTGGGAGGCCGAGTGGGCCGAGAGCACCGGTGCCATCTTCACTGGGCTCGGCGTTGCCGCGGTAGTTGCCATCGTCGCCGCGTTCTGCCTGCACCGCAACGCGACTCTGAGCCGCGCGTAGCCCCCAAGGGACCAGGATATGTCGATCATCTCCATCAAGGACCTCACGTTCACGTATCCCGGTGCCCATGATGCCACCCTCCGCCACCTTGACCTCGAGGTGGAGGAGGGTGACTTTCTTGCCATCATGGGTGCCAACGGCTGCGGCAAATCGACCCTTTGCAAAGCGATGAACGGGCTCATTCCGCAGTTCATCGCGGGCGATATGACCGGCTCGCTCGTGGTTTCCGGCCTTCTTGAGGCGCGCGATACCCCTATCGGCGAGTTGGCCCAGCACGTGGGCTATGTATATCAGGATTTCGAGAACCAGCTGGTGCGCCCGACGGTGCTCGACGAGGCATCGTTCGCGAGCCTCAACTACGCTCAGCCCGATTACCTGGAGCGCGGGATGGCGGCGCTCGAGCTCTGCGGGCTCGCCGAAAAGGCTCAGGACTATGTGTGGGCGCTTTCGGGCGGGCAGAAGCACCTGCTCGCGCTTGCCGGAGCGCTCGCGCTGGAGCCCGAGGTCATCATCTTGGACGAGCCCATCGCCCAGCTGGACCCGTACCATGCGCGTCAGACCTATGAGGTGCTGCGTGACCTCAACGAGCATCACGGCAAGACGATCATCGTGATCGAGCACCATACCGACTTCATTGCCGACTACTGCAAGCATGCGGTGCTTATGGCGAACGGCGCAGTATCGTGGAAGCTCCCGGCACGTGAGGCGCTGCGTCAGCTGGACGACCTTGCGGCGAGCGATATCTATCCACCGCAGATCGCCTCGGCCGCGCGCGAGCTCAAGAGCGCGGGCATCATGGACCGCTGCATCGAGCTGCCCACGACCGTGGACGAGGGCGTACGCGCATTCGCAGGGCTTGGATTCACGCCGCAGACGCACTCCTCTCGCGATGATGCGATGGCCGAGAGGTGCGCCCACGGCTCGGGTGCGCCCGGCGCAGAGCCCGTCCACCCCTCGGACGCGCCCGGCGCAGAGCCCGCCGTGGCCTTCCGCGACGTGCACGTGCAGTACCGAAGCGTCAAGGGCGCGCCGCACACGGTATTCGACGGCCTCGACCTCGCCATACAGCCGGGGGAGAAGGTCGCGCTCGTGGGCTCCAACGGAGCGGGCAAGACCACGCTCATGAAGCTCATGTGCGGCCTCATCAAGCCCACATCCGGCGAGGTGCGCCTCGGCGGCGTGGCCACGCGCGCGATGAGCCCGGAAGACATCTCCGGTGCGATCTCGCTCGTCTACCAGAATCCCGAGCAGATGTTCATCAAGGACACCGTGCACGCCGATGTGGAGTTTGCCATGCGCGCACGCGGGGTGGCGGGCTGGCAGGAGCGCGCCCAGGAGCTCATCGACCGTTTCCGGCTGGGCGACCTCGCCGATCGTGACGGGCGCCTCATGTCGGGCGGTCAGATGCGCCGGGCATCGCTCGCCATTGGCATCGCGCTCAATCCGCCGATCCTTCTACTCGATGAGCCCACGGCAAACCTCGACATCGCCACGCGGCGCGAAATTGTGCGCACCATCGCCGACCTGCGCGGCGTTACGGACACCGTGGTCATCGCGACGCACGACATGCAGCTTGTGTGCCAGTTCGCCGACCGGGTGATCGTGCTCAATCAAGGCGAGGTTATCGGCGACGGCACGCCGGAGGAGATTTTCCACAACGAAGCCGTGGTCGAGGCGTCGGGCATCTGCCCGCCCGAGATCTATGCCATGGGCGCCGCGCTCGATGCGCGGGCAACCTGCTTCGATATCGAGGACTTCCTCATGTGCTTCGACGGCTACCGCGAGCTGGCGCTTGCTGCCATCGGCGGGTAAATCCGGAGCGTCAAACAAGGGGCTGCCCCCCATGTGACATGGAAAGGAGATGCGAGCTTGATGCTCGAAAAACTCTCAGAGAACGTCATGGATAAGGTGTCAATCGACTTCCTGCGCAACCAGGTGCTCAGGAACGCGTACGGCAACGACGACACGCCCATCGCCAAGCTCGACCCGCGCGTGCTCATCGTGTGGTACCTCTTCTTCGGCCTCGTGCCGTGGTTCCTCTCCGAGGTGACCGTGCTGCTGGGGCTCTTCCTCTTCTGCGCCGTCACCACAAGGCTCGCTCGCGTTGCGCCGCTCGTGCTCTTCGTATTTGCGCTGGGCGTGTTCTCGCAGACGGGCTATCTGTTCATCGTGGCGCTTTTCTTTGGCGGCAGCGTCGAGACGCTCGTTCCCTTGCTCGTGCTCACCCTCAAGGTCACCACCTGCTCGCTTGCGTCGATTACCGTGTTTTCGGGCCTCGATCCCGATCGCCTCTCGAATGGGCTTCTCTGGTTTGGTTGCCCGGAGCGTCTCTCGTTCTCCATCTCGTTTGCCTACCGGATTCTCCCCATCATGTTCGAGGAGCTGCAGAACATCCTGCTCTCTTTCCGCCTCCGCGGCCAGGCGCCGGCGCACGATACGCTCATGGGCAAGCTGCGCTGGCTGGTGTACCAGGTGAAGACCATCGTTCAGTCGTTCTACCCGCTCATGCTCAACATGGCGAAGCGCTCGCGCACCACGGTGGAAGCGCTCGAGCTCAAGGGGTACCGGTACGCATCGTCCAATATGACCGTGCTCAAGATCAAGCTCTCATCGCTTGCCATCGGCCGGAACGACCTTATCTTCGCTGCCGTCTCGATCGCCTGGGCCGCGCTTTGCTTCGCGCTGCCCGCTCTCGCGGGCGTGCTCAGGTAGGCGCGCGACATGCCAGCGCCGGGCGAGCGTGCTCAGGAAGGTGCGTGGCACGCCAGCATCGGGCGGGCGCACCGGCCGCTCCAACGGTAATCAATAGAGGGGAAATCAATGAACATCGATTTTCACACACATGGAAAATTAGCTAAGTACCTGGCATTCTCGCCGGCGTACACCGATTGGCTCTTTGGCGAGGCGGCCTCGGCCGACCTCGATGCCATATGCCTCACCGAGCATTTCAACACGCTCGGATTCGACCAGGTGTATGCCGACATCGCGGCGCGCTTCCCCCGGGAGGGCGACGCCTTCAACGTGAACGGCCTTCTGGTCTTCCCGGGCATGGAGGTGGATGTTGCAGAGAGCGGCCATACGCTCGTGCTCGGCACGATGGAAGAGATCCTCGATTTCAATAGGGCGCTCGAGCCCTATAAGGCCAAAGGGTCCTTTCTTCCGCTCGCGGAACTTGCGGAAGAGGTCCGCCGGCGAGGGCTCTTCTTTGGTGCGGCGCATCCGTTCCGGGCGCCCGGCCACATTCCCGAGCAGCCGCGCGAGGCGCTCGCTGCGTTCCAGTTTGTCGACCTGAACGGCAAGGACCTCGCGCACGACTTCGAGGGAACGATCGCGAAGACCTACGCCTTCGCGCAAGAGCTCGGCGTACCCGTGGTCTCGGGGAGCGACACGCACCAGGCATTTCAGTATGGATGCGCCGTCACCGTCATGAGCGAGCGCGTAACGACCGTAGCCGGCCTGCGTGCGCAGGTGCTTTCGGGGAGTTACCGCATTTCCTACGCGTCCGACCTTGCCTTTAAGGTTAAGACGGCGAGCATGCTCAAGCGTGCGCTCAAGGAGATTGACCGCTTGGGCGGCGATTACGTGCAGACGCTCATAGCGGGGGCAGAGTAGGGGAGCCATGACCGATCCGTCGCTTTTTCCCACGGGCGTGGCTTACACGCCCGCCGAGGAGCTCATCATCAACCACATCGTCGAGAAGCCGCGCGAGTTCCTTCTGCAGTCGATTCAAGACGTGGCGGCGAGCCTCGGCATCTCCGAGGCCACGGTGTCGCGGTTCGCGCGCCATGCGGGGTTCGGCGATTTCAAAACGCTGAAGAATGCTGTCGCGGCGCGCTCGCTGGGGCCCGCGGATAAAATGTCGGCAAGTATCGATGAGGGCGCGGGCGACGTGCAAGCGTTCCTGCGCCAGCAGCGCGCGAACATCGATCGCACGCTCGAGGGGCTCGATGAGGAATCGTTTGCCAAGGCGGTGCATGCGCTCGTGGCATCGCGGCGCATTTTCTTGCACGGCAAAGGTGCCTCGGCCTGCGTGGCCGAGCTGTTGCGCTTTCGCCTCAACCGCTACGGGATGCTCGTGGAGCTGCTGCCTGCGGGCGGCACGGAGCTCATGGAGGGCCTCGTGCACGCGGGACCGAGCGACGTGCTCGTGACCTTCGGCTTTCAGCGCGTGTCGCCCGAGGGCCAGGCGCTTTTGGACCATGGCGAGAAGGTTGGCTGCACGACGGTGCTCTTCACCGACCGCTATGTGCGCAGCGTGGGACCGAGAGCGACGATCGAGCTCTATACCTACCGCGGGGAGCCGCGTGCGTATCATTCGATGGCGAGCGCGGTGGCGTTGGTCGATGCGCTCGTGGTGGGCATTGCGGCGCAGCTGGACGGGCCGGCGCTCGAAACCCTCGACCGCATCAAAGAGCTCAAGCGGGCGTACGGTCATCTGCTCGCGCGCTAGGGGAGCGCTGAGGTGGCGATGCGTCGCCCCCAAGGACTTCTAAGGGGCATCGAGCTGGATTTCGCGTCCGATTTCCTGCCCGCTGAGAAGCGTTTTCAACTTTTGGGCACTTAAACGGGGAGCGTCGGAGTAGACGCGGCGCGGTGTGCGGGGAATGCGCAGGTAGGGACGCTGGCGCTTTTCCGTCTACTTCGCTTGATCCCCATGGAGCGCCCAAAAGTTGAAAGGTCGGGCAAGCGGCACCTGTTCGGCCGTTTGACTCGTGTCGTTTCGCGTGGTGAACGTTGCGCGGTGGGGCTCGCGCCGAGTGGAGCAGCCCGCATCGATTGGGGGGCTTCGCGCTGAGTGGGTGAGCCTCGCATCAATCGAGGGCGCCATCGAGGCGCTGCTTCGCCGAGAGCGGCTGCCTCGCGCCGATCGGCGGAGCCCTCCCATTTGAGCATTTTTGCCGAGTGCAACAAAAATGGAGTTATGCGCAGCGAAAGCAGCATTTTTGGAGTTACCGGGTCGTTGAAGGGCAGATAACGCCGAATCTGTTGCTCTCGCCGAGCATAACTCCATAAGTGCTGCAGTCGCTGCTGGATAACTCCATTTCTGCTGCAGTTGCCGCCGTGTAACTCCATGAATGCGGGGGTGCTCATTCCAATTCATATCCCAGCACGGTTGAGAGCCTCTGCGATGATTTTTGATTCGAAGAAAGCCTCCTTTGTTCAAATTGATTTGAGGCCGCTGTGGCCTGCTGCAATGCGTAGACCTCCGAAAAGGGCTCTGGAAATGCCTTGCCATGAAGTGACGAGAGGGCTGTGGCGCGTAGCGACATCCAACGGCCGCATGAGGGCAAACAGTGATAATACAATACTATCTGCACATATGTTCATATATAAATAATTAATGATATTGCGCTAGGTCGATGTATTGCGATTACAATTCACCGTAGAAAACTTTGGACAGATTCATGCAGAGGAGATATTGCATGAAGCTCGATGAGCTAGAAATCGGCAAGGACGCCATCATCGAATCGGTCGATTCTGGCGATGCCGTCCTGCGGCAGCACATCTTCGATATGGGGCTCACCCCCGGCACCGAAGTGACCATGATGAAGTACGCCCCCATGGGCGACCCGCTCGAGATTCGCCTGCGCGGCTACGAGCTCACGCTGCGCCGAGCCGACGCCGCGCGCATCTCGCTCGCGAACGTGCACGACGCCCATGACTGCCCGCGCAAGAACCCGCAGGCGAGCACAGCGGCTCACCCGGCGTTCGGTGAGGAGCCCGCGCGCCCGCGCCGCGAGGGGGCAGCGCCCCTTCCCGAGACCGCGCCCCTGCGCTTTGCCCTCGCTGGTAACCAAAACTGCGGCAAAACGACGCTTTTCAACCAGCTCACCGGCTCCAACCAACATGTGGGCAACTTCCCGGGCGTGACGGTGGACCGCAAGGACGGCCAGATCAAGGGGCACGCAAACGCCACCATCACCGACCTGCCGGGCATCTACTCGCTTTCGCCCTATACGAGCGAGGAGGTGGTAAGCCGCCAGTTCATCCTGGAAGAGCAGCCGGATGCCATCATCGATATCGTGGACGCCACGAACATCGAACGGAACCTCTACCTTACCCTGCAGCTTATGGAGCTTGATCGGCCCATGGTGCTCGCCCTCAACATGATGGACGAGCTTACCGAGAACGGCGGCACGGTGGACGTGAACGCGCTCGAGGCAGCGCTCGGCATACCGGTGGTGCCCATCTCGGCGGCGAAGAACGAGGGCACGGGCGAGCTCGCCGAGCACGCGCTGCACGTGGCGCGGTATCGCGAGCACCCTGGCCGGCTCGACTTCTGCGCGGCGGACGGTCCGGACGGCGGTGCGCTCCACCGCTGCATCCACGGTATCTGCCACCTGATCGACGACCACGCCCAAGCGGCGCGCATACCCGTGCGCTTCGCCGCGACCAAGCTGATCGAGGGCGATCGGTTGGTTACGCAGGCCCTCGCGCTCGAGCAGAACGAGCTCGACGCCGTAGAGCACATCATCTGCCAGATGGAGGAGGAAGCCGGCACCGACCGCATGGCTGCCCTCGCCGACATGCGCTTCTCGTTCATCGAGGGGGTGTGCGACCAGAGCGTGGTAAAGCCCCATGAGAGCCGCGAGCACCTGCGCTCTGTTGCCGCCGACCGTATCCTTACCGGCAAGTACACGGCCATACCCGTGTTCATCCTCATCATGGTGCTCGTGTTTTGGATTACCTTCGACGCGGTGGGGCAGCGCCTCTCCGATCTGCTCGAACTCGGCATCGAGGCATTCACCGGCGTGGTTGATCAGGCTCTCACGTCGTTCGGGCTCAACCCGGTCGTGCACTCGCTCGTGATCGACGGCATCTTCGCCGGTGTGGGCAGCGTGCTCTCGTTCCTGCCCATCATCGTGGTTCTGTTCCTGCTGCTATCCATCCTGGAGGATTCGGGCTACATGGCGCGCGTCGCCTTCGTAATGGATAAGATCCTGCGCAAGCTGGGCCTTTCCGGGCGGAGCTTCGTGCCCATGCTCATCGGTTTCGGCTGCAGCGTGCCCGCCATCATGGCCACGCGCACCCTCCCTTCTGAGCATGACCGCAAGATGACGGTCATGCTCACACCGTTCATGAGCTGCTCGGCCAAGCTGCCGGTGTACGCCCTGTTCTCGGCGGCGTTCTTCCCCGACCATGCCCCGCTCGTCATGGTCTCGCTCTATATCATGGGCATGGTCGTGGGCGTGCTTGTGGCGCTGGTGCTCAAGGGGACGGCGTTCAAGGGCGACCCCGTCCCGTTTGTGATGGAGCTTCCCAACTACCGCCTGCCCTCGGCCAAGACGACGATCCGCCTGGCGTGGGATAAAGCCAAGGGCTTTGTGACCAAGGCGTTCACCATCATCTTCGCGGCGAGCGTGATCATCTGGTTCCTGCAAACGTTCGACCTTCGCTTCGATGTAGTGGCAGACCAGTCCCAGAGCATGCTTGCGGGGCTGGGCACGTTCATCGCGCCGCTGTTCGCGCCGCTTGGCTTTGGGAGCTGGATTGCGGCTGCGGCCATCGTTGCGGGTTTTGGAGCCAAGGAGAACGTCGCAGCGACGCTCACCGTGCTCATGGGCGGCTCGGTTGCGGGCCTCGCGACGCTCTTCACGCCGCTGACGGCCTATGTGTTCCTGACATTCGTCCTGCTGTACACGCCCTGCGTGGCAGCGGTGTCTGCGGTGCGAAACGAGCTTGGCACACGCATGATGTGCGCCGTGGTGCTCATGCAGTGCGGCGTGGCGTGGCTGGTGGCCTTGGCCGTGCGGCTGATCGGCTTGGCGCTGGGCTTAGCGTAGCGGCTGAATAGCGATTTCGGGGCAGCCTCGAAGTTTTTCTTCCGAAAGCCTGTATTTCTGGCAGTTATTTCAACTATGAACGATTCGCGGGGGCATCGGCAGCTGTCGATGCCCCCGCGATGCCTATGCGTGTGTCAAAAACGCAGGATTTTGTTGGCTGGCCGTCCCCGTGGCCCCGATGAGGCACGGCAAAGCCCGCGCCTCATCGTTCATAGTTGAAATAACTGACACAAAAAACGCGTTTCACGCAAAAAGTGCGGCAGCGGGACGCGGTGTTACGCGCCGGCCACCTGAACCTGGCAGCTGCGCATGGTCGCGAGCGCGGCCTGGTGCGCGTCGGGCGTAACGCCGGCGCACAGGCGCGCGTCTACGCTTATGGGCACCTCGGGCAGCGCGGCCTTGATGAGCAGGGCGTTCGATACCACGCAGATATCGGTGCACACGCCGATAAGCTCGATGGACTCAATCGGCTCGGTTGCGTTGGCGTGCGTCAGGTAGTGGACAAGCGCCGTGGAGCCAAAGGTCGGCTTCTCAAACACGCGGGCATCGCGCTCGCGCTGGACGTCGGCGAGTTCGGGGATGAGCTGCCAACCCTCGGAGCCCTTGATGCAATGGGGAACAGGGAGGTTTCTGCCTTCCTGCGTCTCGGGGTAATCTTCGCCGTGGGTGTCGAGCGTGAAGAGCACCTCGCCATCGAACGCGCGCGCGGCTTCGACGACCGCGGGGGCGATCCCCTGGGCCTCGGCGGTGCCGAGCGCGCCGGTCACGAAGTCGTTTTGCATATCGATGACGATGAGATATCTGCGAGCCATGGAGCCTCCTTGCATGGGGATGGTGTTTGCGTCATGGTAGCAGAAGCGGAGGGGCGCTCGGCGAGCTACCGATGCGCCGTAACCTGCCGGTCATGTGGTGAGAGGAGCCAGGCGATGGGGGAGTACCAGCACATCACGCATGGATTCGATCCGGTCTTCGATGGGCGCTCGCGCGTGCTGGTGCTGGGATCGTTCCCCTCGGTGCTTTCGCGCGAGAACGCGTTCTATTACGGTAACCCACAAAACCGTTTCTGGCGCGTGATCGCGGCTTGCGTGGGCGCACCCGTTCCACCGAACGAAGGCGATGCCCTCCCAGGAGGTATCCCCGCTTCGCTCGCCGCTTCTATCGAGGCAAAGCGCGAGCTGCTGCTTGGGCACGGCATCGCGCTCTGGGATGTCATCGAGAGCTGCGATATTAAGGGCTCTTCCGACGCAAGCATTAAAAATGTGGTGCCCGCGCGCATCGAGCGCATCGTAGGCTCGGCGAACATCGGGGCGGTGTTTTGCAACGGCGGCACGGCGGGGCGGCTATATCGTCGGTACCTGCAAGATCGGACTGGAATTCCGGCAGTGGTGCTGCCTTCGACCAGCCCGGCGAACGCGTCGTGGAGTTTCGAGCGCTTGGTGGAGCGGTGGTCCCAAGCGTTCGACGAGCTTGCCCGCTGACGGACCGGCGGCTAACCGGTGCCCGCCGACGAGGGCTATTCGCCGTCGCACGATAACGGGGCGGAAATAAACCGGCGTCCACTTGAGTGGCTGCCCACCATTGCCTGCCGGTTGATTGGCGATTCGCCGCTGCCCGCCGACGAGGGCTATTCGCCAAGCCTTCGACATTTGGATACCACGGATCGCCACAACGTGTGGGGCGAGGCGACGATGACGCTCGGGGCTCGGTGCTTGGCATCGAGGTTTTCGGCGCCGGCGCCCATGATGTCTTCAAGCTCGTCAAGCGAGCGGCCGAGCCTCACGCCGGCGACCAGGCAATCGACGGCCTCGGAAACATCTCGGCGCCACGCGCCGAGTCGCGGCGCTCTCATCAGGCGGGGGAGCAGCGCTCCGTCGGTTACGATGACGCCGCCGATCCAGGGGTGCCCCGCGCTTTGGCAGGCAGATGCAGCTTGCGCGACAACTTCGCGTGCGTCTGAGCCGTCGTGCGCGTTCCCTGCGGCGAGCATGCCGATGGGAGTGCCGGGGCGGATCGTGTCATTCGCCGCCGCGCTTCCGTCTTGCAGTGCCGCGCATAACGTTGCCACGGCATCCGGTGCCCCTGTTGTGCAGTACGCGGCGCAAATCACAACGTCATAGCCTGCGATTTCCCCCGCTTCCAAGGTCGCTGGCAAGCGGTGGCCGGCTTCAAGGCGAACCCGAACGAACCGTGGCGCAACCGCTGCTGCTCCATTCTGCCGTGCCGATATGCGCGTGTACGCAGCGAGCGCGCCTGCGAAGTCGTCGAGCAATAACGCTGCAGGGCTCGGGTTAGGGTTTGGACCTTCGCCAGAGTGCTGCGGCCCGCTGCCCTCACCACCGCGCCGTGACCCGCAATCCTGGCCAGGGTGCCGAGGCTCGCAGCCCTCGCCAAGCTCGATGAGCCCCACGCGCAGCCCTGCTGCTTCGCGCGCCCCTTTTGTCGCGGCCGTCACGATTCCCCCTCCGCCTGCTCGATGACGCAGACGCTTTCGGCGAGGTTGGTCGCTTGCGGCGCATTCTGCGCGTGCGTCTTGATCGATACCTGCACGTGTTGGCCTACCGCAGGCGCGAAGGGGTCGGTCTCGGTCTCTTCGGGCGCCTCGCCATCCTGTTCGATGGCGTGCGAGTACATGGTGTTGCTGTCAACGGAAATAACCCAGTAACGGTAGTCATACCCGCGGCCGAGGTCCACGACGAAGTCGTCGCTGGTCCGGTCGCTCGCCACCACGGTTCCCTCAATAACGTGCAGGTCGGGTTTTGCGGTAACGCAGCAGACGATGAATGTGGCAGCTACGATGCCGAGCAAGGCCAGGCAGGCAATTTTGAGCCATCGGCCAGATGGTTTTTGGCGCGCAGGGGGCGCAGGGTCGTTGCCTGGCGCGTCGGCGTCGGCTGCCATTCCGGCTTCGCTGCAAACGTCCCGAGGCTCTACGTCGTATCCGGCGCGCCTATCTTCCTCGCGGGCGTCGTTCCGAACGTCATCCATGAGTGTCGCCATGCCCACTCCGTAGAGCTCGGCCAGCGCGAACAGGTTTTCGGTGCTCGGCAGGGCGTCGCCACATTCCCACTTGGAAACCGCCTGGCGGCTCACTGCAAGCTTGCGCGCGAGTTCCTCTTGGCTCAAGCCGTTGGCGCGGCGGAGGTCGTGCAGGCGTTGGGCAAGTTGTCCGTTCATGGGAGCCTCCCGGTCAAACGATGCGATCAAGCGATGCGGTGTGGATGTCGCTTACCACATAGTCTATGCGCCGTGCCCGTGCGCGCCACCATGTTCGCCTTGCAATTGTGCAACTTGCGGTTGCGGGGCGGCGAAATGCCTGGCGTTGCGGCGAAGCGCCCTGCGCCGCGCTGAAAACCCTGCGCCGCGATGAGACGCCTGGCGTTGCGCAGAAATACCCAACGCCGCGACGAAGCACCCACCACTGCGTTGAAACGCCCGCCGCTGTGCTCAAGCACCATCCCGCGCACCGCGATCGAGCCCTATTCGCTCCCCAGGAACGCGCCCGACTGTCGGCTCCACAGCTGCGCATACTCGCCGCAAGCGTGTACCAGGTCGGCATGGCGGCCGTCCTCCACGATCTCGCCGTCGCGAATCACCACGATGCGATCGAGCGCGGCTACGGTGGAGAGCCGGTGGGCGATCACGAGCGATGTGCGGCCGCGCATGAGGTTTTCGAGCGCATCCTGGATGAGCTTCTCGCTCTCGGAGTCAAGCGCGCTCGTTGCCTCGTCGAGCACGAGGATCGGTGCGTCCATGAGGATAGCGCGCGCGATGGCGATGCGCTGGCGCTGCCCGCCCGAGAGCTTCACCCCGCGCTCGCCCACCTGCGTGTCGAGTCCGCGCGGCAGCTTCTCGATGAACTCGAGCGCGTTGGCCTCGCGCGCCGCCTGCATAATCTCCTCCTCCGAGGCATCGGGCCGGCCGTAGGCGATGTTCTCGCGCACGGTGCGGTGAAACAGGAGCGGTTCCTGCGGCACGTAGGCGATATGCTGGCGCAAGCTTACTTGGCTCACGTGGGCGATGTCCTGCCCGTCTATCCGTATGCTGCCACCCGAGAGATCTGCCAGGCGAAGCAGCAACGTGGTAAGCGTGGTCTTACCGGAGCCGCTGCGACCCACCAGACCCACGCGCTGTCCCGCGGGGATGTGCAGGCTGAAACCGCGGAACACGGCGTCGTCGGCGCTGGCATCGGCATAATGGAAATCGATGTCGCTGAAATCGATGGCGCCTTCCGGTACGGCGAGCTCAGGCGCGCCGGGTTCGTCTGCCACGAGACGCGGCTCGTCGAGCGCCACCGTGAGATCGTGCGCCTCGCCGAACGAGCGGTTGATCTGCTGAAACATCTGGGAAAGCATGTTGAAGCGCCCCGTGAGCGAATTGGTATACGTGAACATCATGACGAGCGTGCCCGCGCTGATGCCGAACCACGCATTGCCGCCGGCGATGAACACCGCGACAAGCCCCATCATGAGCACGATGAGCGAACTCGTGACCGCGCCGGTTTTCACCGTGCGACGCATGCGCTGACTGTCGGCGGCCTTGACCTCTTGGTTGGCCTGCTCGAAGATGCTCTGCTCGTATGCCTCGCGTCCGGCTGTCTTCACCGCCAATATATTAGTGATGGAGTCCGAGAGCTCGCCGGAAAGGCGGTTCTGTGCAGCGGAGGCTGCTGCATTGATGGGGAGAATCTTGCGGTACAGCTTGAATACGATGGCCACGTATGCGATGAGCACCACGAGGAGCACCACAACATAGGCGGGGGCAAGTGGCGCAAGCATGCATATGGTGAGCACCGCGGTCGCTGCGG
The DNA here is from genome assembly GCF_009676995.1 of Enorma shizhengliae. Taxonomy (NCBI): domain Bacteria; kingdom Bacillati; phylum Actinomycetota; class Coriobacteriia; order Coriobacteriales; family Coriobacteriaceae; genus Enorma; species Enorma shizhengliae. The sequence goes on along the minus strand of NZ_VTFZ01000012.1, from coordinate 85,048 downwards.
TGGGTAGCGCCGAGTAGGTGAAATTGTCCATGAGCAGGCTGTATGCGGATATGAATTTCTGCGTGGAGCTTACCAGCGAGCCGCCGAAGCGGTTGGTATGAAAGGTCATCGATTGGTTGGAGAGGGTGTCGAAGGCCAGGCGCCCCAGCTCGTAACCTGCGCGGATTTCAAGCTTGGCGCAGGCGTAGTCCTGCAGCTTGCTGCAAACCTGGCCGGCGATGTTCACGCCGATGAGCGCCAGGATGTATGGCCCGAAAGCAGTTAGGACCTCGTCCGGCCCCACGCCGCCTGCGCCTACCATGTCTACGATTTGGCCCACGATGAGCGGGCTTGCAAAGGTGAGGAAGAACACATAGCCAAGCGTCACGGCGACATCGAGGACGAACATGGGGAGCTGGATACGCGTGACGCCCCAAAAGTAGTGCAGCGTGCGGCGCGTGACGGAGGAGGTACGGCTGGACACGGCGTTCCTTTCAACGAGTTTTGTCCGGTATGGTACCGCAAGTGCAGAACGAGGTCATTGGGCGTGGTGCGCGGTCTGCAACGGTTTGCTTGGCATTGTTTCCTCCGGTTGGAGGGGCATTCGGCATCGCTCGCGGACAGATGTGTGCGGCTAGAATCGTCCGGCAAAGCCAAAATGCTGTGTCGAAAGCATATTTTGGCTAAAAATGTCGATTTCTGGCGATGGAAGAAGCGAAGCTGGACGGGACGGACTCGCCCCACAGCACTATTTGTGGGGCTGCGAGACGGTTAGCAGGTAGAACATGCGCCTCCGATCTGCCAAGAGGGTTCCATGAAGACCGCGACGCCCTCTCGACGCACGCGCGGATTGCCATAAATCGACATTTTTAGCCAAACTTGGCCTGCAAGCAAAGCAATACGGCTTGCGCATCGTCCGAATGGAGCGTAGAAAGCCATCAACGAGGAAAAAAATGTGCACATTTCCTGCGCCGGCGCCGCTTGTCGGTTGACGCGCGTTCGGCAACGCGGCATACTAACACCCGGTTCACGCACGGACCCGCTGCCAGAGACAGCCGGTGCCGCGGGGAGCACTTCGGTGCACACCCAAGGCTCAATGGGGAAACCCGCCAGCCGAGGTGGTCGAGCAGATAGCTCAACTTTGCATGTCTTCTCGCCCCCGTCGCTCACGCAGCGCGGGGGTTTCTTTTTGAAACGCGGAAACCTGGTTTCTGCGCTTCATTTCCGAGGCATCCCCGCCACAGTCTTCGGCGGCCCGTGCCCGGAAAAGCAACGAGGAGGTGTAACGAATGCCACAGCAGTACAAGATCGACAAAGTCGCCGAGATCGAGGAGCGCGTGGAGGCCAGCGCTGGCCTGTACGTGATGTCCTACAACGGTCTCACCGTGAAGCAGGCTCAGGAGCTGCGCCACGCGCTTCGCGAGGCCGGTGCGGAGATGAAGGTTTACAAGAACAACCTCGTCCGCCTCGCCCTCAAGAACCAGGAGCAGCCCGAGATCGACGATATCCTCGCCGGCCCGCTGGCTTACGTCTTCTACAAGGAGGAGCCGGTGAGCTCTGCGAAGGTGCTCAAGGACTTCGCCCTGAAGGCCAAGGGTGTCATCGAGGTGAAGGGCGGTATCTCCGAGGGTAAGGCTATTACCGCGGAGGACGCCAAGGCCATGGCCGACCTGCCCACCAAGGATCAGCTCCTTGGCCAGATCGCCGGCCTCATCAACGGCTTCGCTCGCGACATCGCGGTCTGCGTCAACGGCGTGTCGAGCGGTCTCGCCCGTACCGTCCAGCAGATCTCCGAGCAGAAGGCTGCCTAGCAGCCGCGCGTGGCCTGGCCACGCACCCCGGCGCGCTCGCGCGCCACGTGAAGTTTCAGCTCCGCGCCCAGCGTTGGGCGTGGTAACCGAAAGGATTGCTTACCATGGCTAAGCTTACCAACGAAGAGATCATCGAGGCTCTTAAGGAAATGACCCTGCTCGAGGCTTCCGAGCTCGTCAAGGCCATCGAGGAGACCTTCGGCGTCTCCGCCGCCGCCCCCGCCGCCGTTGTGGCCGGCCCCGCTGCCGCCGCCCCCGCCGAGGAGGAGAAGACCGAGTTTGACGTCGTGCTCGAGGGCTTCGGCGACAACAAGATCCAGGTCATCAAGGTCGTCCGCGAGCTCACCAGCCTTGGCCTCAAGGAGGCCAAGGAGGTCGTCGAGAACGCTCCGAAGGCCGTGCTCGAGGGTGTCAAGAAGGAGGACGCCGACGCTGCCAAGGAGAAGCTCGAGGCCGCCGGCGCTGCCGTCTCCCTCAAGTAAGTTTGGGCAGGCGAAGCGCCTGCTCGGACATGCCGCATGATCGGCTGCAGCCCATGTGTTGCACTACGGGGTTCGAGATTCGTCTCGGACCCCGTTTTTTTGCGCTCACCTTCTTGTTTTAAGGCTTCGCTTCGTTTCGCAAATCGAGGTCCTTCATCTTGCTATTTGTTGGGCGGAAAACGACAGGAACCGGGACCTCAATTGCGCCGTGTGGTGGGCGATCAGGGCAGCGCGGGCCTCGATAGCTCCACGGGCATCCATTCACACGCGGAGGGCGACCGTTCGCGGTAGACATATGAGGGGGAGCCTTGGAATTTGCTTGAGATTTTCCGCGCTTTTCATGTGTCGCGTTACTATGCTGTGCGAAGTTATCTCACGCCGCATGCCGGCGATGTCGCCCGAACCGGGCACGTTGAAAGGAATGCATCAGTGAAGGCCATCATCCCCGCCGCGGGCCTGGGCACCCGCTTCCTGCCGTCGACCAAGTGCACGCCCAAGGAAATGCTTCCCGTGCTTGACAAGCCGGTCATCCAGTACGTGGTGGAGGAGGCGCTCGAACCCGAGGAGGTTACGGACGCCATCATCGTGACGAGCCCCAACAAGCCGGAGCTCCTGAGCTACTTCCAGCCTGATACGGCCCTTGAGCAGCTTCTCCGCTCTCGCGGCAAGACCGCCTATGCCGATGCCGTTGCCGAGGCGGGCGGTCTTCCCGTAGACTTCCGTTTCCAGTACAAGCCGAACGGCCTCGGCCATGCCATCCGCTCTGCGGCCGATGCCGTGGCAGGGGAGAGCTTCCTTGTGCTCCTCGGCGACTACGTGGTGCCGGCGCGCGACATCTGCGACAAGATGCTCGAGGTCAGCCGCGCCCATGGCGGCGCGAGCGTTATCGCTGTTGCGGCTTGCGCTCCGGAGGAGGTCTCGCGCTATGGCGTGATCGCGGGCGAGCGCGCGGGATCGCTTGCCGGCGCGGAGGACGTTGCCGACTGCGAGCCCGGTGCCGTGTGGCGCATCTCGGGCCTCGTTGAGAAGCCCGATCCCGCCGATGCCCCCTCGAACCTTTACATCGTTGGCCGCTACCTGCTCTCGCCCCTCGTGATGGACCTGCTCGCCGATCAGGCTCCCGGTGCGGGCGGAGAGGTCCAGCTCACCGATGCCATGGCGCGCTCGCTCGATCGCGAGGCCATGTATGCGGTGGTCATCGACCCGCTCAGCGGCTACGATACGGGCACCCCGTCCGGCTGGATGGCGACGAACGCGCTCATGGCCGCTTCCGACCCGCGTTTCCGTGACGAGTTCTGGGATGCCATCGAGGTGCGTGGCGGCCTCACACGGTAGGTCTCGGTTGGGCTGTGCCACCGCGCCAACTTGCGTCGGCGTCGGCATGCGGTGCTGCCGGGCTACTGAGTTTGTGCGGCGCTGCCCCGCCTTGTTGACGCGCTGACATTGCGCGAACGCGTTGAATGTGCGGACACCTGGGATGTATCTCAGGTGCCCGTTTCTTTTTTGGTGGAAACTTTCCCAATGTGAAGGCGCGGTATACTCGAATGCGCCGACAGGCCAGATTGCACGAGACAGGCATCATGGGGGTGCTCATGCGGACAGAGCCGACGCTGGCCATAGTGATTCCCTGCTTCAACGAGGAAGAGACGCTTCCGCTCATGCTCCCCCGGTTCCTTGCAAAACTTAACCGGCTCATGCATGAAAATCATGTGGCTGAGGATAGCTTTCTTATGCTCGTTGATGACGGGTCGGAAGATTCGACATGGGATATCATCTGCGCGCTTGCTCGGCATAACTCGCGCGTGCGTGGCATTCGCCAGAGCAGGAATCGCGGTCATCAGAATGCCGTGCTCGCCGGCCTTATGGAGGTGAAGGATCGTTGTGACGCTTCCATCTCCATTGATTGCGATGGGCAAGACGATATCGATGCGATGGATGAGATGATTTCGCGCTACCAAGAGGGCTTTGATGTCGTGTACGGGGTGCGCGGTAGCCGCAAGACCGATACGTGGCTCAAGCGCACAACCGCTCAAGCATTCTATCGACTGCTTGGATGGCTCGGTGCCGAGGTGGTATACAATCACGCGGACTATCGCTTGCTTTCGGCTCCGGTGATGAAGGAGCTATCGGGTTTTCACGAGGTGAACATCTATCTACGGGGAATGGTCCCTCTCGTGGGATTTAAAAGCTGCGAAGTCGTTTACGAGCGTTCGAAGCGCATCGCCGGAAGGTCTCGCTATCCTTTGGTGAAAATGATGGGGCTTGCGCTTGACGGCGTGACAAGCCTTTCCATCAAGCCGATTCGCCTGGTCATGGCATTGGGCATTGTCATTTCTATCGCTAGCTTCTTAGGTATCGTATGGGCGGTGGCGAATGCGTTGCTTGGATGGGCTGTATCCGGTTGGGCAAGTACGATCAGCGTGATCTGCCTGTTGGGCGGTGTGCAGCTGATTTGTCTCGGTGTCATCGGGGAATATGTAGGCAAGACCTATCTCGAGGCCAAGGCGCGGCCGCGATACATTATCTCCGAGCGCACGAGTTTCGAAGGTGATGGCGGTACTCGGCCCGCTCGAGTTGCGCCGACGGATGCAGGGGAATCAGTACGCGGCGACGCGTGAGGGGGGCAACGCGTGGCAGATGGAATGGAGATGAGTCGTCAACGATGGTATCGCGTGGCCAGCGCGGTGTTGCTTCTCATGCTGTGGGCCGTGCCGGTGTTTCGCACGTAGCCTCGGATTCTGGAGTCCGCGTGCGCTTCTGGCTGCATCGGACATAAGAGTTCGCACGCCGTTCGCATGCCGCTGGGCGGTGTCCTGTTCGCGTTGGGCACATCGTCTCACACAAAACTCATGAACAAATGTTCGATACACCAGCAACAACCTGCGGATTTAATAGTGAAGTTTTTTGCTACTCCAAAACAGTGCCTGCGTCAAGGAAAATCTTGCTAAACGGTAGGTGATTGGTAAACTTATAGGTTGCGAAACTGGCCCCATCAGGTGGATTGGGTCCGGAAAGCGTGAGAGGGCGGCTATGCCGCTCAAAGCGGGCGCGCATGCCCCGCGAGCGCTTCCGGCCATGCCGCCCATGAGGCCAACAAACCCGCCTTTTCAAGAAGGAGGAACAACCTGGTGGCAACATTAATTCCGCAGGCAACACCGACGGAGCGCGCTCGCGTCAACTTTGGCAAGATCGCGCCCTCCATGGAGCTTCCCAACCTCATCTCCGTGCAGAAGGAATCCTTCCAGCGCTTCATGGATGAGGGTCTCCGCGAAGCGTTCAGGGAGTCGAGCCCCATCCAGAGCCAGAACCACGTGCTGGAGGTCACCTTCGGTCATCACCAGTTCGGTGATGCTCCCCACACGGAAGACGAGTGCCGCGCCAAGGACATGACCTACCAGGCGCCGCTCCTCACCGAGGTTCGTCTCACCAACAAGGAGACGGGCGAGATCAAGGAGCAGCTCGTCTTCATGGGCGACTTCCCCATGATGACCGATCAGGGCACCTTCATCATCAACGGCACGGAGCGCATCGTCGTGAGCCAGCTCGTCCGTTCGCCGGGCGTGTACTTCTCGAGCGAGCAGGACGGCGTGGTCACGGACGCCAACGGCAAGACGACCCCCAAGGACATCTTCAAGGCGCAGGTCATCCCGGCCCGTGGTGCCTGGCTTGAGTTCGAGGTCGATAAGCACGACCAGCTCATGGTGTCCATCGACCGCAAGCGCAAGCAGTCTGCCACGATGTTCCTGCGCGCGCTCGGCATCGCGACCACCAACGACGAGATTCTCGAGCTCTTGGGCAACTCCGACGTGGTCAAGCGCTCCATCGAACGCGACACCGCGCTTACCCGCGAGGACGCCCTCATCGAGATCTATCGTCGTCTGCGTCCGGGCGAGCCCCCCACCGTGGATGCCTCCCGCAGCCTCCTCGAGGGCCTGCTCTTCAACCCGCAGCGCTACGACCTGGCGCGCGTGGGCCGCTACAAGGTGAACAAGAAGCTCGGCCTCGCTACCGAGGAAGAGGTCAAGATCCTCACCGACGAGGACATCGTTGCCACGCTCCGTTACCTCCTCGCGCTCGCCGCGGGGGAGGACGGCTTCTACACCGATGACATCGACCACTTCGGCAACCGTCGCGTGCGCACCGTGGGCGAGCTCGTTGCCAACCAGTTCCGCATCGGCATGAGCCGTATGGAGCGCGTGGTGCGCGAGCGCATGAGCTCTCAGGATATCGACGAGATCACCCCGCAGAGCCTCATCAACATCCGCCCCATCGTGGCCGCCATCAAGGAGTTCTTCGGCTCCTCGCAGCTTTCCCAGTTCATGGACCAGGCGAACCCGCTTACCGGCCTTTCTCATAAGCGCACGCTTTCCGCGCTCGGCCCCGGTGGCCTCGCCGGCCACAAGTCGGGTTCCAGCCGCCGCACGAACGTCCCCACGGCCGTGCGCGACGTTCACAATTCGCACTACTCCCGCATGTGCCCCATCGAGACGCCCGAAGGCCCCAACATCGGCCTCATCGGCCGCCTCGCGCTCTATGCTCGCGTGAATGAGTACGGCTTCATCGAGGCTCCGTACCGTCGCGTGGAAAACGGCAAGGTCACCGATATCATCGACTGGATGACGGCCGACGAAGAGGAAGACCACATCATCGCGCCGGCGAACACCCCGGTCGACCCCAAGACCAACGAGTTCGTGACCACCGACATCGACGGCAACATCGTGCGCCCGCACACCATCGTGGCCCGTACGCGCGACTACGACGGCAAGTTCGGTGCCCCCGCAGACGTTCTGGTCGAGGAAGTCGACTACATGGACGTCTCGCCTCGCCAGATGATCTCGGTCGCCGCCACCCTCATTCCGTTCCTCGAGCACGACGACGCCAAGCGTACCCTCATGGGTGCGAACATGCAGCGCCAGGCCGTGCCGCTCATCCACCCGGCCGCCCCGTACGTGGGCACGGGCATGGAGCGCCGCGCCGCGCTCGACTCGGGCGAGGTCACGCTTGCCAAGCACGACGGCGAGGTCGTGTTCGCCGACGCCGCGAAGATCACCATCAAGACCTCCGCGGGCCTGGAGGAGTACCGCCTGCCCAAGTACCAGCGCTCCAACCAGTCGACCTGCATCAACCACCGCCCGCTCGTGCGCGTGGGCGATACGGTTGCCGCCGGTGAGCCCATCGCCGACGGCCCCTCGACCGATCACGGCGAGCTCGCGCTCGGCCAGAACCTGACCGTGGCCTACATGAGCTGGGAAGGCTACAACTACGAGGACGCCATCGTGGTGTCCGAGCGCGTGGTGGCCGAGGACCTGCTCACCACCATCAACATCTCGCGTCACGAGATCGACGCGCGCGATACCAAGCTCGGCCCCGAGGAGATCACCCGCGAGGTGCCGAACCTCTCCGAGGACATGCTCGCGAACCTCGACGATGACGGCATCATCCGCATCGGCGCCGAGGTGGGCCCGGGCGACATCCTGGTGGGTAAGGTCACCCCGAAGGGCGAGAGCACCCAGACCGCCGAGGAGCGCCTGCTCAAGGCCATCTTCGGCGCCAAGGCACACGACGTGCGCGACACCTCGCTCAAGATGCCGCACGGCGCCTATGGCCGCGTCATCGACGTGGTGCGCTTCAGCCGCGAGAACGGCGACGACCTTGCACCCGGCGTGAACGAGCAGGTGCGCGTCTACGTTGCCCAGCGCCGCAAGATCCAGCAGGGCGACAAGATCGCCGGTCGCCACGGCAACAAGGGTGTTATCTCCGAGATCCTGCCGGTCGAGGACATGCCCTACATGGCCGACGGCACCCCGGTGGACGTCATCCTGAACCCGCTCGGCGTGCCTTCGCGTATGAACGTGGGCCAGCTCCTCGAGTGCCACCTCGGTTGGGCTGCTGCCGCCGGCTGGGATGTGGACGACGCCGATTCCGACAAGTACGTGCCCGGCCCGTTCTTCGTCTCGACGCCCGTCTTCGACGGCGCCAAGGAGGACGAGATCGCCGAGGTCATCCGCCGTGCCAACAAGAACATGCTCAACCTTGCCACCGAGCGCTATGGCGAGCACATGGACCCCAAGTTCGTGACCCAGCTCGACGAGCGCGGCAAGACCACGCTTTACGACGGCCGCTCCGGCGAGGAGTTCCGCGAGCCCATCACGGTTGGTACCTCCTACATCCTGAAGCTCGGCCACATGGTCGACGACAAGATCCATGCGCGCTCGACGGGCCCCTACAGCCTCGTGACCCAGCAGCCGCTGGGCGGCAAGGCTCAGTTCGGCGGCCAGCGCTTCGGCGAGATGGAGGTCTGGGCGCTCTACGCGTACGGCGCCTCCAACGTGCTGCAGGAGATCCTCACCGTTAAGTCCGACGATACCGTGGGCCGCGTGAAGGCCTACGAGTCCATCGTCAAGGGCGAGAACATCCCCACGGCCGGCATCCCCGAGTCGTTCAAGGTGCTCGTCAAGGAGATTCGCTCGCTCGCGCTCGACATCGAGCCGCTGCATGAGGCGGAGCCTGCTGCGAAGGCGCAGGTCGCGGATAAGGCCGATGAGGCCCTGCCCGTCGACCCCCTCGCCGACGAGGCCGTGCTCGGTGACGACGATCTGATCGCCGATGCCGCCGAGGTCTCGCTTCCCGACCTCGCCGCCACGACCACAGATAAGGAGTAGTTGACTGTGGCAGATTTCGAAGCTACTGATTTTGACGCGGTAAAGATCTCGCTGGCCAGCGCCGACCAGATTCGCTCTTGGTCCAAGGGCGAGGTCAAGAAGCCCGAGACCATCAACTACCGCACCTTGAAGCCGGAGAAGGACGGCCTGTTCTGCGAGAAGATCTTCGGACCTTCCAAGGACTGGGAGTGCTCCTGCGGCAAGTACAAGGGCATCCGTTTCAAGGGCATCGTCTGCGAGCGCTGCGGCGTCGAGGTGACCACCTCCAAGGTGCGCCGCGAGCGCATGGGCCACATCGAGCTGGCGGCTCCCGTGAGCCACATCTGGTTCTTCAAGAGCCCCACCAGCTTCCCCATGAGCCGTCTTCTGGACATCAAGTCCAAGGACCTCGAGAAGGTGCTCTACTTCGCGAGCTACATCATCACGCACGTGGATTATGAGGCTCGTGAGGCCGATGCCGACGACCTGCGCGAAGAGCTCGCCGCCGACCTGGAGGAGCTCGATGCCGAGTGCACCCGCCAGATCGAGAGCCTGAAGGCCCAGGGCAACCCCGAGAACTTCGATGAGTTCAGCGACGAGGAGCCCCTGACCGAGGAAGAGATCGCCGCCGGTATCATCGATATCGAGGAGGAGACGAAGGACGAGAAGCAGCTCCGCACGGACGCCTTCGAGGCCTTCATGAAGCTCTCCGAACGCGATCTCATCTCCGATGAGCCGCTCTTCCGCGAGATGAAGCGCTACTACAGCATGTATTTCTCCGGCGACATGGGCGCCGAGGCCATTCGCGACCTGCTCTCGCAGATTAACCTCAAGCAGGAGGCCGAGACCCTGAAGGCCATCATCGCCGACGAGGACGGCCAGAAGCAGAAGCGCGAGAAGGCCGTGAAGCGCCTTGAGGTCGTGGACGCCTTCCTGAAGGGCGGCAACGACCCCGCCAACATGATTCTCGACGTGATCCCCGTGATCCCGCCCGATCTGCGCCCGATGGTCCAGCTCGACGGCGGCCGCTTCGCCGCGTCCGACCTGAACGACCTCTATCGTCGCGTGATCAACCGTAACAACCGCCTGAAGCGCCTCTTGGACCTCGACGCCCCTGCGATCATCGTGAACAACGAGAAGCGCATGCTGCAGGAGGCCGTGGACGCGCTCTTCGACAACGGTCGTCGTGGGCGCCCGGTGTCCGGCCGCGGCGGTCGTCCGCTCAAGTCGCTCGCCGAGGCCCTCAAGGGCAAGCAGGGTCGCTTCCGCCAGAACCTGCTCGGTAAGCGCGTGGACTACTCCGGCCGTTCGGTTATCGTTACCGACCCCAAGCTCAAGCTGCACCAGTGCGGCCTGCCCAAGACCATGGCCCTCGAGCTCTTCAAGCCCTTCGTCATGAAGCGCCTCGTGGAGCTTGGCAAGGTCGAGAACATCAAGGGCGCCAAGCGCGCCATCGAGCGCAACGCGAGCTTCGTCTGGGACATCCTGGAAGAGGTCATCGACGGTCGCCTGGTGCTGCTCAACCGTGCACCTACCCTGCACCGTCTCTCCATCCAGGCGTTCGAGCCCGTGCTCGTTGAGGGCAAGGCCATCCACCTTCACCCGCTCGTCTGCGAGCCCTTCAACGCGGACTTCGACGGCGACCAGATGTCGGTGCACGTGCCGCTCTCGCAGCAGGCGCAGGCCGAGGCCCGCGTGCTCATGCTCAGCTCCAACAACCTGCGCTCGCCGGCGTCCGGCAAGCCCGTGAACACCCCGCGCCAGGACATGATCATCGGCGTGTACTACCTCACCCAGGCCCGCGATGGTCTGGCGGGCGAGGGCCACGTGTTCGCGAGCTTCGATGACGCCATGAACGCCTACGACGCCCGCACCGAGATCGACCTTCAGGCCAAGATTCAGGTGCGCGTGGCCGGCGAGGACGCCAACGTCGAGAACGAGGACGGCACCCGCCTGTTCCGCGTGAACAACGGCGGCGGCGACGTGCTGGAGCTCGACGTGACGGGCAACAAGACCGCTCGCTTCGAGACCACGATCGGCCGCATCATCTACAACCGCCAGTGCCTGCCGCGCGACTACGAGTACGTCAACTACAAAATGGGCTCGGGCGACGTGAAGAAGCTCGTGGCCGAGTGCTGCGACCGCTATCCGCAGGCCGAGGTTGCCGAAATGCTCGACAACATCAAGTACACCGGCTTCCACTACGCCACCCGCTCCGGCCTCACCATCTCGCTGTGGGACGCGCTCATCCCCGATGAGAAGCCCGAGATCCTGGCCGAGACCCAGGCGAAGGCCGACCAGATCAACGAGAACTTCGAGAACGGCCTTATCACGAGCCGCGAGCGCCACAACGAGGTGGTCCAGGTGTGGACCGACGCCACCGACAAGGTCTCCGCGCTCATGCTCGACATGTTCGACGAGGAGAACCCGCTCTACATGATGGCCGACTCCGGCGCCCGTGGTTCCAAGACCCAGCTGCGTCAGCTCGGCGGCATGCGCGGCCTCATGGCCGACATGTCCGGTGAGACGATCGACCTTCCCATTAAGGCGAACTTCCGCGAGGGCCTGCTGCCGCTCGAGTACTTCATCTCGACCTACGGCGCTCGTAAGGGCCTCGTCGACACCGCTTCGCACACCTCCGACTCCGGTTACCTCACGCGCCGTCTGGTCGACGTGGGCCAGGACGTCATCGTGCGCGAGGAGGACTGCGGCACGACCGAGGGCGTGACCTACGACCTCATTCTCGAGTCCGGCGACATCAACGCCGACCTCGTGGGCCGCTGCTTCATCGAGGACGTCGTTGCAGCGGACGGCACCGTGCTCTTCCACAAGGACGAGTACATCGAGCGCGAGGCCGATCTCAAGAAGATGATCGACGCCGGCCTCACCAAGGTGAAGCTGAGGGCGCTCCTCACCTGCCGTTCCAAGCACGGCGTGTGCCAGAAGTGCTACGGTTGGGACCTTTCCACCCGTCGCCCGGTTGCCATCGGTACCGCGGTGGGCATCATCGCCGCCCAGTCGATCGGCGAGCCCGGCACGCAGCTCACGATGCGTACCATTCACTCCGGCGGCGTCGCGGGCGTCGAGGACATCACCCAGGGTCTGCCGACTGTTTCGCGTATGTTCGACATCGTCGGCAACGTGAACGAGAAGATCCTCGGTGCCGAGGCCGTGCTCGCGCCGCACTCTGGTATGGTCACCATCGGAACCGACGAGAGCGGCTACGTGGCCACCATCACCGACATGGACGACCCGACCCGTGTGCTCGACGAGATCCACATCCCGTCCTCCGCGCACCTGAGCCCCGGGTTCCGCGACGGCGAGACTTGCGAGGTGCGCGCCGGCGACCTGATCACCCGCGGCTTCGTGAACTTCCGCAACCTCCGCAAGCTCACGGACATCGAGACCACCATGCACACCTTCGTGCACTCGGTGAAGGACGTCTACAGCTCGCAGGGCGTCGACCTGAACGACAAACACATCGAGGTGCTCGCGCGCCAGATGCTGCGCCGCGTTCAGATCACCAACCCCGGCGATTCCAAGTACCTGCTCGGTCAGTACGTCGACCGCTATGAGTTTGCCGATGAGGTCGAGCGCGTCGCCCGCCTGGGCGGCACCGCGCCCTCGGCTGAGCCGGTCATCCTCGGTACGCTGAAGGTTGCTTCGTCCATCGATTCCTGGCTCTCCAGCGCGTCGTTCATCCGCACTGCGGGCGTGCTCACCGAGGCCGCTATCGAGGGCAAGGTCGACCACCTCATGGACCTCAAGTCCAACGTCATCGTGGGCAAGAAGATCCCCGCGGGCACCGGTCTCAAGCCGTATGCCAACGCGACGCTGACCTATCGCACCCCCGAGGGCTATGTGGATGTGGACGGCCCCACCCTGCCGACCGCGCGCAGCCTTCCGGATTGGGCTCCCGCCGAGCTCAAGGAGCTCGACGAGCAGGTGCCGCAGGAGACGAGCTACGCCGGCTACGACGAGTTCGGCAGCGCCGACGGCTCCTTCACCCGCAACGGCCGTACGATTTCGGCCGAGGATGCGCGCCTGTACCTCTTCGACGACCTCGGCGTCTCGCAGCGCTGGACCAACAAGTTCAGCGAGGTGGGCATCGAGACCGTGGGCGACCTCATGGGCAAGAGCGAGGAGGACCTGCTTCGCATCGACGGCATTGGTGCCAAGGCGATCGAGGAGCTGCGCGACGGTCTCGAGGAGCACAACCTGCTCTACATCCTCGAGAACAACGAGGACGTGGCCGACGAAGAGGACCTCTCCCAGCTGCTCCAGATGGTGTTCTCGCCGGATGGTCCGGACGACATCCTGCTCGGCACGAGCGCGCCGCGCCACTACGAGGACGATGAGGAGATGATCGGTGCTCCGGCGGAGAGCTCTTCTGCCGACACCGCAGGCTCGGGCATCATCAACGAGGATATGCCCTCGCTGGAGGCTCTGCTCAACAAGCTCGTGGATACCGATGACGGCGACTCGCCCGAGGATCCGAACGGCCACAACAGCACGGAGGACTAGACTTCCCGTGCGGCATAGGCCGTAGCGAAACGTTCGCACAAGGCCCGTCTCTTCGGAGGCGGGCCTTTTGTCAAGGGGACGGTCCCCGATTTGGTGCGGAACGGGCCCGGTTTGGCCCGGGGCGGTTCCCGATATGGCCCCCGACTCGATATTCCATTCGTTGATTCCCCATTTGACACGTGGTTCGACGGAGCCGTGTTCCGGCGATTCATTTTCGTTTTCGGGCGACATTCGGACGCTCGCTGCGTTTTCGGGCAATAATCTGCCACTCCAGCGCTGTGTTATGGCGATATTTCGCCCGAGAACGCCTGGAGTGTCCAAATTGCGCCCGAGAACGCCTGGAGTGTCCAAATTGCGCCCGAGAACGCCGAGTGCGTCCAAAAGCTGCCCGGCAATGCCGAGTGTGTCCGAATGTCGCCCGGCAACACCGGGCCTGTCCAGAAGTCGCCCGAGAGCGCCGGGTGTTTCCAGAAGTCGCCCGGAGCGTATGGATATGCGGGACAAACGGGTACACTGGGACACAACATGTGCCAGCAGACATGTACAAATAGCAGAAGCGACAGGCCAGTGAAGGCGGAAGGAGGCATTATGCCCAAGATGGACGCGTCGCAGCGTTGGAAGAACCTGTTGCTCGCCGCGCTAGCGTTCGCGCTCATGATCGTGATGCCCACCCTTGCGAGCTATGTCGTTTCGTATGCCGTTATCTATGGTGCGGGCTTCGTTGGGGGAGAGCCCGCAATCGTGCGCGTCGTTGCGTTCATGAACGAGAACATGAACCTGTATTCCGCGCTCGTCTACCTCCTCTTCGGGATTCCTGTGTTGCTCTGGGTGCGAGGTATGCGCAACCGAGAGCGCGCTCGCCTACGCCACGCTCAGCTGGAACAGCAGTTTTTGGAAAGCCATGATGCCTATGCCGGGCAGCAATCGTTCGTGCCAGCCGCAGCTTCCGGGCAGCGTTCGATGGCGCCATCCACCACTACTGAGCAGCAGCCGTTCATGCCGGCGGCAGCTTCCGGGCCGCAGTCGTTCGAACCAGCCGCCGCTCCCGGGCGACAGCCTCTTTCCGGGAGCGCTGATTCTTCGCAGCGCCCGATAGCATCGGCCGCCGATTTCGCGTCCGCGTCTTTCCCGGAGCCGCCCCGCCCACCGGCTCGCTATATCTACTATGGTGACCGCCCGGTGGCATGGCAGCTTGCATCACAGGGTGGGTGCGCACCCCAGGCTCAGGGTGGGGGAGTGGCCCAGGCCCAAGCCCTTGCTTCTGCGCGGGCCCAGCTGAGCCGGCAAGGGCATTCCAAGCCCACGGTGAACGCGCGCATCCAGGGGGTTGACCGCAGACATTTCGTCGCGGCAGCACTCATGGGGTATGGGATGCAAATCGTGACAACCCTCATCATGGTTCTGGTGAACGTACTGCTTCCTTCTGTTATGGAGGAGTACAACACGCTCGTCGACGGCTCGGGCATCACGACCTACGGGCTCACGTGGGTCATCTCAACGCTCGTTCTGCCACCTCTTGTGGAAGAGGCGGGGTTCCGCGGCCTGGGCCTTACCTATTTGGAGCGCGCCGGAGTGCCCTTTGCGGTGGCGAACATTGTGCAGGCGCTCGCATTCGGCATCTTCCATATGAACCTTACGCAGGGCATATACACCTTCGTGCTCGGCCTCGCGCTTGGATACGTGACGCATCGGAGTGGGTCGACCGCTCCCGCCATGCTTATGCATCTCGTCTACAACCTCATGGGGACCTTGGGAAGCGACCTCATCTACAGCTATCTGCCTGCGCCGTTCCTCATCCTCCTCATAACCAACGTCATTGCCCTCGTGTACGCTTTCCGCCTGCTCCGACCGGAGCGGGGGCACGGTGCAGCGGCGATGCAAGCTTGACGCACTAAACCCTTCCGGGTTCATTTTCTTGACGAATGCACCGCACAAACCTGTCGAAATGCACGAAATTGGTAACATCAGCAAAGTTTTGCCGAGCACTCGTCAAGAAAATGCGCGCTGAGCCATGGCGCTTGAGAAGTATGAGGCGCCAATGGGCTGGGGGCATCAATCGGCCCGTGCGGCGGGCATCCGGCCCCTGCAGAGCGGCCGGGCACGCCCCCCTGACGAGCGGCTGGAGCCCCTGCGTAGCAATGATGCATCCCCACGTCGAGCGCTCGGGCGTGCCTCGCAACTCATCCCAGCCCCAAATGTGTGAAGAAATTCGGGAACTGCAGGAAAAGAAGGAAACGCCCGGAGGCGTGGTCTGTTGACATCGCTTGTCAATGCGCGTATCTTAGCGAACTGCGTGTTTCGAAGGTGGATGCTGACGCCTCGATTCAAGCCGTTGCACCTCGTACAAGCTGGAATCATCTAAAGAAGGAGTACGCTTTGCCTACAATTAACCAGCTGGTCCTCAAGGGCCGCAAGTCTAAGCCCGCGAAGTCCAAGAACGCGGCACTGCAGCACAACCCGCAGAAGCGCGGCGTGTGCACCCGCGTGTTCACCACCTCCCCCAAGAAGCCGAACTCGGCTCTTCGTAAGGTGGCTCGTGTGCGCCTGGTCAACGGCATCGAGGTTACCGCTTACATCCCCGGTGAGGGCCACAACCTCCAGGAGCACTCCATCGTGCTCGTTCGCGGCGGCCGTGTGCGCGACCTCCCTGGTGTGCGTTACAAGATCATCCGTGGTGCCTACGACTGCGCTGCGGTTCAGAACCGTATGCAGTCCCGCTCCCGCTACGGCGCGAAGCGTCCCAAGAAGTAAGCAACCACCCAGATTCGTCCTGCGGCGTCGCCTGGCGAACGTCGCATGAACACTTTCACGCTAGAGGAGATTAAACTATGCCGCGTCGTGCATCTAAGACTCATCGTCGCGAGGTTATGCCGGATGCCGTGTATAACAACCGTCTCGTGACCCAGCTCATCAACAAGGTCCTTCTCGACGGCAAGAAGTCCGTCGCGGAGCGCATCGTCTACGGTGCCTTCGATCTGGTGGCCGAGAAGTCCGGCCAGGACGCTCTCGCCGTCTTCAAGAAGGCCATGGACAACGTCAAGCCCACGCTCGAGCTCAAGCCTCGCCGCGTTGGTGGCGCCACCTATCAGGTGCCTGTCGAGGTCAACTCCCGTCGCTCCACGCAGCTCGCGATCCGCTGGATCGTGAACTTCTCGCGTGCCCGCAAGGAAAAGACCATGGCCGAGCGTCTCGCCAACGAGATCCTCGACGCCTCGAACGGCGTCGGCGCTTCCATCAAGCGTCGCGAGGACCTCTTCAAGATGGCTGAGGCCAACCGTGCCTTCGCACATTACCGCTGGTAATCCAGGAAGGGTAGATACTCATGGCTAAGGCTAAGTACAAGCTTTCCGAAACCCGCAACATCGGCATCATGGCCCACATCGATGCCGGCAAGACCACCACGACCGAGCGCATCCTGTACTACACGGGCAAGACGCATAAGATCGGCGAGGTTCACGAGGGCGCTGCCACCATGGACTGGATGGTCCAGGAGCAGGAGCGCGGCGTGACCATCACCTCCGCTGCCACCACGTGCTTCTGGCACAAGGGCGGCGACGTGAAGAACGGCCCCGCCTACCGCATCCAGATCATCGACACCCCGGGCCACGTGGACTTCACCTCCGAGGTCGAGCGTTCGCTGCGCGTCCTCGACGGTGCCGTTGCCGTGTTCGACGCCGTGGCTGGCGTGCAGCCCCAGTCCGAGACCGTGTGGCGCCAGGCTCGCAACTACAACGTCCCGCGCATCGCCTTCATCAACAAGTTCGACCGCGTGGGCGCCGACTTCTGGCATGCCATCGACACCATGAAGGACCGCCTCAACGCTAACGCCGTGGCCATCCAGGTCCCGATGGGCGCCGAGGATAACTTCTGGGGCATCATCGACCTCGTCACCATGACCGCGTGGGACTTCAAGGCCGACGACAAGGGCATGACCTATCCCGAGCCCATGGACGCGATCCCCGCTGAGTTCGAGGAGATTGCTGCTGAGAAGCGCGAGGAGCTCCTTGACGCCGCCGCCAACTACGACGACGAGCTCATGGAGATGATCCTCGAGGAGCAGGAGATCCCCGTCGAGAAGCTCAAGGACGCCATTCGCGCCGGCGTGCTCGCCAACGAGCTCAACCCCGTTCTCGTGGGCTCCGCGTACAAGAACAAGGGTGTGCAGGAGCTCCTCGACGCCGTCGTCGATTACCTCCCGAGCCCGCTCGACATCCCGCCCGTGGACGGCACCAACCCCGACACCGGCGAGGAGGACGTGCGCAAGGCCGACTACGACGAGCCCTTCTCCGCGCTCGCCTTCAAGATCATGACCGATCCCTACGTGGGTAAGCTCACCTTCTTCCGCGTGTACTCCGGTCACGTTGACGCCGGCTCCTACGTGGTGAACGCCACCAACGGCCAGCGCGAGCGCTTCGGCCGCATCCTCGAGATGAACGCGAACGACCGCGTTGACGTCGACGGTGCCTTCGCCGGCGACATCCTCGCCGCCGTGGGTCTTAAGAACACCACCACCGGCGACACCCTCTGCGAGGAGGGCCACGAGATCATCCTCGAGTCCATGGAGTTCCCCGACCCGGTTATCGACGTCGCCGTCGAGCCCAAGACCAAGGCCGAGCAGGACAAGATGAGCCTCGCGCTCACCAAGCTCGCCGAGGAGGACCCGACCTTCCAGGTGCGCACCGACCACGAGACCGGCCAGACCATCATCGCCGGCATGGGCGAGCTGCACCTCGAGATCATCGTCGACCGTCTGCTCCGCGAGTTCAAGGTCGAGGCCAACGTTGGTAAGCCGCAGGTTGCCTACCGTGAGGCCCCGGGCCACGATGTCGATCGTGCCGAGGGCAAGTTCGTCCGCCAGTCCGGCGGTCGCGGCCAGTACGGTCACGCCGTCATCAAGCTCGAGAAGATGGAAGAGGGCTTCGGCTACGAGTTCGTCAACGGCATCGTTGGCGGCGTGGTGCCGAAGGAGTACATCCCCTCCATCGACAAGGGCATCCAGGAGGCGCTGCAGACGGGCGTTATCGCCGGTTATCCGGTGGTCGATGTCAAGGTGACCCTCTTCGACGGTTCCTACCACGAGGTCGACTCCTCCGAGGCCGCGTTCAAGATCGCCGGTTCCATGGCCATCAAGGACGCCCTCAAGAAGTCCGACCCGATCCTGCTTGAGCCGGTCATGGCCGTCGAGGTCGAGACCCCCGAGCAGTACATGGGCGACGTCATGGGCAACCTCTCTGGTCGCCGCGGCAAGATCGAGGGTATGGACGATCGTTCCGGCAACAAGGTTATTCGCGCCAAGGTGCCGCTGGGCGAGATGTTCGGCTATGCAACCGACCTCCGCTCCCAGACGCAGGGCCGCGCGTCCTACACCATGCAGTTCGACTCGTACGAGCCGGCGCCCAAGTCTGTCGCCGACGAGGTCGTCAGCAAGGCTGGCGGCAACGCGTAAGTACGCGCGATCGCTCGATTAGGTATCAATCGCGCGTATCACGCGCACATCAAGGAGGTAACGTTGTCTACCCAGAAGATCAGGATCCGCCTCAAGGGCTATGATCACGAGATCGTCGACCAGTCCGCGAAGCTCATCGTCGAGACCGCTCAGAAGACCGGTGCTCGCGTTTCCGGCCCCATCCCGCTGCCCACCGAGCGCAACCTCTACACGGTCATCCGCTCGCCGCACAAGGACAAGGACTCCCGCGAGCAGTTTGAGATGCGCACCCACAAGCGCCTCATCGACATCCTCGATCCCTCCGCTGGCACCGTCGATTCGCTCATGCGTCTCGACCTTCCCGCGGGCGTTGACATCGAGATCAAGCTCTAAGCGCAAAGGGCTGTAACTCCCTTCGGAAGCCCCCGGTTTCCTCCTTCGCTGGTCCTCGCAGTTCAGCAGAGCTGAACTGCTGCGGAAGCGCTCAGGAGGAAACCGGGGGCTTCCTGCGTTTTCGCCCTTTAGGGCGCGTTTTGGAGGTAGTGTCCCTGAGGGGTTTGGGCCCTCGCGCTGCGCGCATCGGGCGTGCATGGGGTTTGGACATGATTGGGGCTTGGGCCCTCGGCCTTCGGCCATTGGGCGTGCGCGGGGCGTGCGGACATGGCTGGGGCCTGGGGCCCTCGCGCTGCGCGCGTCGGGCGTGCATGGGGCTTGGGCTGTGATGCCTGGCTGCCTGGAGTATGATGTGATGGCGACGGGATGGGCGAGGCGAATTGGGTGAAGCGTGGCGAGCCGTGAGGGAACAACCGATGCAGGGCGTAGCTTGGGCGCGAAGGGCGCCGTGGCGCGCTTTGAGCGTGTTGCCATGCGGGCGCGCAGCCTTTTTTCGACATGGCGTCGTGAGACGCTGCCAGGGCTGCCCGCGCAGATTAAAAAGGCGCTCCCCGTTGCGGGCTTCTTCATTGTGCTGTTCTGGATCGTGGTGGGGCTCTTTGGCATCTCGCATGTCATGCCCGTATCGTGTTACACCACGCTCTTCAATGTGCGTCATCGCAAATACAACAAGCCCACGCAGTACCTTCGATTCTTTGCAGTGAGCTACCTCGCGCTTCTGGCAGCTTGTCTGGCTACGCTGGGTGTCGTTCCCAGCATCGCAATCAATGCGGCAATGCCATTCGTCTTTGTGTTCATGCGCTCCTCCCAGCTGAACCCGCGTCGCTACTTTCCCTATACGATGCTTTTCGTCTTCCTTCAGCTCCGCCCGGAGTACCTAGACGACCTTGCGCTCGAGGCCGGGCTCCTCACGGTGTGCTGCATCGTGCTTACGGTTGCCCTGCTTGTCTCGGGCGTTGCCTATCACAAGGCTGACGATAACCTTCGCCAGCTTCATGACATGGTTGCCCGCCTTGCCGACGAGCTCAACCATATGGCGGATACGGGCATCGGTGGCAGCACGCGCAGGGAGCTGCTCAGGTTGCGTGCGGATTATACGAAGCTTGCCTACGGCGTGCGAGAAGACGCCAACGCGCAGCCCACCATTTCGAACCTCTACGATATGTTCGCCATGCTTGCGCAGCGCACGGCTTATCTTGTGGGCCGCCTTGAGTGGCATGAGGGGCCGGGGTGCCCGAATGCTCCCTATCTAAGGAAGCTCGCTTCGCTTACGCGCGACGTGGGCGTTGCCTTGGAGAGCCAGGGGCATCGCGCGCTCGTGGCGGGGCGCGCCCAGGGCTTGCTTGACGAGGCGGATTCCATTGAAAACGACCGCTTCCGCCTCTTTTATCGAAGCTATCTGCATATGACGCTGCTTGTGCTCCGCGATGCGGGCAGGAGGTTTGCCGGTGCGTGGAACATGTCGCCCCTTACGCAGCTGCGCATCGCTTCGTTCCGCAAGCACCCCACCCTCGACTCGTTTGAGCTGCGTTTCTCGGTGCGCTGCGCAGCGGTTCTTGCCGTATCCTGCACGGTGAGCCTCGCTTCGCCCGTCGACCATCTCTACTGGTTCCCGCTCACTGCGTTTCTGCTCACGCAGCCATTCCACGCCGAGAGCATCCGCCGCATGCGCACGCGCACGATGGGGACGGTGCTGGGGTGTCTCTTCGTACACGGACTCTCGCTTTTGAGCTTGCCGTATCCAGCGGTGATGGCGGTGGGGATGGTGCTCATCACGTGCCTGTACGCCTCGACGCCGGGCGGCACGCCGATGGCGTTCTTCGCGACGGCGTATGCGCTTTCCATGGCGTCGGTGTCCATCGACGACCAATATGCCATCTGGATGCGCCTCGCGTGCCTTGCCGCGGCGGTGCTTCTCGTTTCCTTGGTGAATCGCTTGGTCATGCCCACAAGCGATCACACCCTCTTTCTAGCAAACGTGCACGAGCTCTTCGCATTGCTCGAGCGCTATTGGGCACTCATGCGCAAGAGCCTCGAGGGTACGGTAGATGCGGTGACGTCGAGCGAGGCGCTGCTGCACATTCAGATGGTCCATACCCAGGCGGCGGCATACGCGAACAAGATGCCCGAGCGCACGCTCGACGAGCGCGCCGAGAAGCAGATGACCAGGCGCGTGCTCTTCTGCCTGTGGGAGCTTGTCTGCGAGCTCGAGCAGCTGGGCTTCCTCATCCGCGTCGATGCGGTGGACGCTTCGGAATATCCGCGGCTGGAGCGGTTCATGCTGCTTGCCGAGGTGTGCAGCAACCCCTTCGTAGTGGATGCGCGCCTTGGGGAGGCCAAGCAGCTCATAGAGGGATTCAAAGAGGAGGATCTGAAGTATCTGCTCAGGCAATATCTCAAGCGCGCCGGGGTGCTTGCGGCGGCGCTCACAGCGGCGCGGGGCACGGTCATGGGGCGCCCGAGCTACCGCGAGGAAGTGGCCGAGATAGGCAATGGCGCTGTAGATGGGAGTTCAAGATGATTCGTTTCGGTATCCTGGGTGCAGGCAACATTGCGCATCGGTTCGCGGCGAGCTTGGCAAAGGTTGAGGGAGCCGAGCTTGTGGCGGCGAGCCGCCGGACGGCAGAGAAGGCTGCAGCATTTCTTGCCGAGGTGCCGTGCGCGTCTGGCGCCCGGGCCTATGGCGATCACGAGGCGCTGCTCGCAGACCCCGAGGTTGACGCCATCTATCTTGCCCTACCGCACGACCTTCATCATGCGTGGGCCCTGCGGGCGCTCGATGCGGGAAAGGCAGTGCTCTGCGAGAAGCCAGCGATGCTCTCCGAGGCGGAGGCGGCTGAGGTTACCGCTGCCGCTCGCGAACGCGGCCTGCTCTTCATGGAGGCCATGAAGACGCGCTTTGTGCCGTTGCACCCGCACGTTATGGACGCGGTTGGTGCTTTGGGTCCCGTCGCGCGCGTGCATGCGTCGCTTTGCAACGATGCGCTTGCATCCTACCGCACGCGCGACACCTATATTCTTGGCGGAGGCCCGGGGTCGGGCGTGCTGCTCGATTGTGGCATCTATTGCGCGAGCTGGCTCGACGAGCTGCTTCCCGGCGAGATCGCTGTTGAGCGCGTGGACACGGCGTTCTATGGGGGGTCCGACGTCTACGTTGATGCCCACATGGCAATCGGCGGGGTAGCCGCGGAGCTCGAGTGCGCCTGCGACCGCGCGCGGCCGCGGCAGCTGGTCGTCGAGGGCGAGCGGGGCGTGCTCACGGTCGACGACCTGCACCGTCCTCAACATGCGGAGCTTCGAATCGCGGGCGAGCAAGCTCGTATTCTCGACGTGCCCTACGAGGTTGACGATTTCTATGGCCAAATCACCCATTTCTGCAGCCTCATGCGCGCGGGCGCGCTTGAAAGCCCCGTGATGTCCCATGCTGCCACCCTCCGCTGCGCTCGGATACTCGATCGTATCCGCGCTGCGTGGTGATCCGTGGGACAGCTGCGCATCGATTGCTGCACATCTGGAGTTATCGAATAGCGAGGGGGGTGCCACGTCGCTCACCGCTGCAAATATGGAGTTATCCGCGTTCAGTGCAGCATATCTGGAGTTATCGGTCCCTGCAGACGGCTTTAACTCCAGAAATGCAGCTCTCGCTGTGCGTAACTCCAAATCTGCGGCGGTCGGCGAGGCAAACCCATATTTGGGTAGTCGCCGTACCTGAATCCGCATCAGCACCGTCCGATGCCGCTTGGCTCCATATTCGCGCCACCGGCCGAGGGGGCGCTGGCAGCACCTCAAGCAGTTTGTCCTTGGCGTAGCCCGTGGCGTGAAGAGTTTGTGGAAGCTAAGGGATACGCCCGCCCCCGTGTATACTACTGAAGCTGTGCCTTTATGGGGAGGATTCTGTCTCGCCGGTGTGGACCAAATATGGGTTGCACGGTCTAGCAGGGGAGATGGAACTCAAACCGGCGGCACATCTGTCGGAGTGGTCCGCTGGGGGCGAGCGCAAGGGGTGCTCGCAGGTCCCAAGACCACAGAGGGTTAGGATCATTGAATGATCAAGATGATTCTCGGCCGCAAGATCGGTATGACCCAGGTGTGGGACGACGACGATAACGTCGTGCCCGTCACGGTCATCCAGGCTGGCCCCTGCGCTGTCTCGCAGGTTAAAACCAAGGCAACCGATGGCTACGATGCCGTCCAGATCGGTTTCGGCGACATCAAGGCCAAGAACGTGAACAAGCCCATGGCTGGTCACTTCGCCAAGGCCGGCGTCGAGCCCGTGCGCTACCTGCGCGAGGTCCGCGTCGAGAATGGCGAGGACCACAAGGTCGGCGAGACCGTCACCGTCGCCGATTTCGAGGGCGTCGCCAAGGTCGACGTCATCGGCACCTCCAAGGGCAAGGGCTTCCAGGGTCGCATCAAGCGCTGGGGTCAGCGCCGCGGTCCCATGACCCACGGTTCTCACTTCAAGCGTCACCCGGGCTCCATCGGCCAGTGCGCCTACCCGGCGCGCGTCCTCAAGGGCGTTAAGATGGCCGGTCACATGGGCAACGAGCGCGTGACCGTCAAGAACCTGACCGTTGTCCGCATCGATGCCGACCAGAACCTCATGCTCGTGAAGGGCGCCGTCCCCGGTGCCAAGAACGGCCTGGTCGCCATCCGTATGGCGTAATCGCTACCGTGTAGATAAGCCACGTCATACCAAGGAGAACACTTACATGTCTAAGTTTGAAGTAAAGAACAGCGAGGGCAAGAAGGTCGCAGAGGCCGAGCTCGCTGCCGAGGTGTACGGCATCGAGCCGAACACCCACGTCATGCATCACATCGTGAAGTGCCAGATGGCCTCTTGGCGTTCCGGCACCCAGTCCACCAAGGGCCGCAGCGAGGTCTCTGGCGGTGGCGCCAAGCCGTGGCGCCAGAAGGGCACCGGTCGTGCCCGCCAGGGTTCCATCCGCGCCGGCCAGTGGCGTCACGGTGGCGTCATCCACGGCCCCAAGCCGCGTCTGTACACCAAGCGCATGAACAACAAAGAGGTCAAGCTCGCCATGCGCTCCGCGCTTTCCGCTAAGGTGCGCGACAACGAGCTCGTGCTCGTGGACGACTACGGCTTCGAGAAGCCGTCCACCAAGGCTGCCGTCGCCATGCTCAAGGCCCTGGGCCTCAAGGGCAAGCGCCTCACCATCATCGTCCGCGACGATGACATCAACGCGTTCCTGTCCTTCCGCAACATCCCCAAGACGTTCATCATCACGCCGTCCGAGGCCAACACCTACGACCTCATCAACAACGGCGCCCTGCTGATGCCCGCCGACGTTGCCGCTCACTTCGGGGAGGTGCTTGCATAAATGACCGCCCACGAGATCATCATCCGCCCGATCGTGTCCGAGCGCTCCTTCGACCTCATGGAGGAGAACAAGTACACCTTCGAGGTTGCTCGCGATGCCAACAAGTACCAGATCAAGGACGCCGTCGAGGAGCTCTTCAACGTTAAGGTCACCTCGGTGAACACCATCAACGTGAAGCCCAAGACCAAGCGCGTGCGCTATGTGGCCGGCAAGACCCGTCAGTGGAAGAAGGCCATCGTCACGCTCGCCGAGGGCGACTCGATCGAGATCTACGGCAACCAGGCCTAAGGCCTGCGCCTTGGCTTACCGCCTCGGCGGTAAGCGTATCGGGCGCTTGAGATAGAGCCGCCCGGTACCGTGGTAATCCGGTGTCAGCACACCCTGGGGCGATGAGCCCCGCATCCCTGATGTGCTGGCCAACGGAAAGAGATGAAAGGGATTCCCAATGGCTGTTAAACACCTCAAGCCGACCAGCGCGGGTCGCCGTTGGCAGACGATCTCGGATTTCGCCGAGATCACGACCAACAAGCCCGAGAAGTCGCTTCTCGAGCCGCTGCCCAAGAAGGCCGGTCGCAACAACCAGGGCCGCATCACGGTCCGTCATCAGGGCGGTGGCGTGAAGCGCCGTTACCGTCGCATCGACTTCAAGCGCAACAAGAACGGCGTGCCCGCCAAGGTTGCCACGATCGAGTACGACCCCAACCGTTCCGCTCGCATCGCACTGCTCCACTATGTGGACGGCGAGAAGCGCTACATCCTGTGCCCGAAGGGCCTCCAGGTGGGCGATACGGTCCTCTCTGGCTCCGATGCCGACATCAAGCCGGGCAACGCCCTGCCCCTCGCCGACATCCCCGTGGGTACGCTCATCCACGCGGTTGAGTTCCAGCCGGGCAAGGGCGCCGCGATCGCCCGCTCCGCTGGCAACTCCTGCCAGCTCATGGGCAAGGAGGGCAAGTACGCCATCCTGCGCATGCCTTCTTCCGAGATGCGCCGCGTGCTCATCACCTGCCGCGCCACGGTGGGCGAGGTCGGCAACGCCGAGCACTCCAACATCGTGATCGGCAAGGCCGGTCGTAAGCGTCACATGAACGTGCGCCCGACCGTCCGTGGTACCGTCATGAACCCGGTCGACCACCCGCACGGCGGCGGCGAGGGCAAGAACCACACCTCTGGTCGCCCGTCCGTCACCCCGTGGGGCAAGCCGACCAAGGGCTACCGCACGCGTAAGAAGAACAAGGCTTCCAACAGCCTCATCATCCGTCGTCGCAAGAAGTAGCGAAAGATTCCGAGAAGGAGTAAGCCACTATGAGCAGAAGTCTCAAGAAAGGGCCGTTCGTGGAAGCTCGCCTGCTCTCGCGTATCGTCGCGATGAACGAGGCTGGCAAGAAGGACGTCGTGAAGACCTGGTCTCGCGCGTCCACGATCTTCCCCGAGATGGTCGGCCACACCATCGCCGTGCACGATGGCCGCAAGCATGTGCCTGTGTACGTCACCGAGTCCATGGTCGGTCACAAGCTCGGCGAGTTCGCACCCACCCGTACGTTCCGCGGTCACAAGGCCAAGTAGGGGGTTTCACGTAAATGGCAACTAAAGCTACCGATACCGAGACCCGCGAGGTCCGCGCCGTCGCCAAGTTCGTGCGCGTCTCGCCGTACAAGGCTCGCCTCGTGGTCGATCTCATCCGTCGCAAGTCTGTTGAGCAGGCTTTCGACATCCTGCATTTCTGCGAGCGCGCCGTCGCGGTCGACGTGGAGAAGGTTCTCCGCTCCGCCGTGGCCAACGCCCAGAACAATCACGGCATGCGCGCCGACGACCTCGTCATCGCCGCTGCCTATGTGGACGAGGGCCCCACGCTTAAGCGCATCCGTCCTCGCGCCAAGGGCTCCGCTTCGCGCATCCTGAAGCGCACGAGCCACATCACCATCGTCGTCGCTCCGCGAAAGGAGGCATAAGCACAATGGGTCAGAAAGTCTACCCCACCGGTTTCCGTCTCGGCATCACCGAGAACTGGCGCTCCCGCTGGTTCGCTGGCGACAAGGACTACGCCAAGACCCTCGGTAACGATCTCGAGCTCCGCAAGTACCTGACCAAGCGCCTCCGTCGTGCCGCCGTCTCCCGCGTGGAGATCGAGCGTGCTGGTGACAAGGTTAAGGTCATCATCTACACCGCTCGCCCGGGCATCGTCATCGGCAAGAAGGGCTCCGAGATCGATCAGATCCGTGGCGAGCTCGAGAAGGTCGCTGGTGTCTCCAAGGGCCAGCTCTCCGTCGACGTCATCGAGATCAAGCGTCCCGAGCTCGACGCTGTCCTCGTTGCCCAGTCCATCGCTGAGCAGCTCGAGGGCCGTGTGGCCTTCCGTCGTGCCATGCGCAAGGCTGTCCAGTCTGCCCGCAAGGCCGGCGCCAAGGGTATTCGTATCCAGTGCTCCGGTCGTCTCGGCGGCGCCGAGATGGGCCGTCGCGAGTGGTACCGCGAGGGTCGCGTGCCGCTGCACACCCTCCGTGCCAAGATCGACTACGGCACGGCCACCGCTCGCACCACCATGGGTTCCTGCGGTGTCAAGGTTTGGATCTACCTCGGCGAGAAGCTTCCCGGCCAGCCCGTCCCGAACCCGGCGCTCGAGGGCTCCTCGCGTCCGCGTCGTCGTAACTCCGAGAGGAGGGGTCAGTAGTGCTTGCCCCTAAGCGTGTTCTTCACCGCAAGGTGCAGCGTGGCTCCATGAAGGGCCAGGCCAAGGGTAACACCAAGCTGCATTTCGGTGATTATGGCATCAAGGCCCTCGAGGCCCATTGGATCACCAACCGTCAGATCGAGGCCGCTCGTGTTGCCATGACCCGTTACATGCGTCGTGGCGGCCGTGTGTTCATCACGATCTTCCCCGACAAGCCCATCACCAAGAAGCCCGCTGAGACCCGCATGGGTTCCGGTAAGGGTAATCCCGAGGAGTGGGTGGCCGTCGTGAAGCCGGGTCGCATCATGTTCGAGATTTCCGGCGTGTCCGAGGAGATTGCCCGCGAGGCCCTGCGTCTAGCCCAGCACAAGCTCCCCATTAAGACCAAGATCGTGGCCCGCGCTGACCAGGACGGGGAGGATAAGTAATGAAGCCCGCAGAGATTCGTGAGCTTTCCGACGAGCAGCTCGCCGAAAAGCTGAAGGAAGGTCGAGCCGAGCTCTTCAACCTTCGTTTCCAGATGGCCACGAGCCAGCTTGACAACACCGCTCGCGTCAAGACCGTGAAGAAGGACATCGCGCGTGTTCTCACCGAGCAGCGCGCCCGCGAGATCGCGGCTGAGAAGTCCGCTGCGGCAGAGTAGAGCTTGAGGAGATAACATGAGCGATACCACGCGTAATTCGCGTAAGGTCCGTACGGGCACGGTCGTCTCCATCTCGGGCAACAAGACCATCGTTGTCCAGACCATGGAGCGCAAGCGTCATCCCAAGTACGGCAAGATGATGACCTTTACCAAGAAGCTTCATGCACACGATGAGGAGTGCACTGCCGGCGTGGGCGACCGTGTTCGCGTCATGGAGACCCGTCCTCTGTCCAAGATGAAGCGCTGGCGTCTCGTCGAGATCATCGAGCGCGCCAAGTAGGCTGCTTTGATTGTTCGCACCAGTGACGTGCGCGGGCGCGGCTCCCGTAGAGCCCCGGTTCCCGGCATAAGCTCCGCGCACCTCTCGCTGGCCTAAGTTCGGAGGAACTACCATGATTCAAATGCAAACCATGCTGAACGTCGCCGATAACTCCGGTGCGCGCAAGGTTCGCTGCATCAAGGTGCTCGGTGGCTCCAAGCGCCGTTATGCGGGAATCGGTGACGTGATCGTGGCTGCCGTCCAGGAGGCCACGCCTGGCGCCAACGTCAAGAAGAAGGACGTTGTGAAGTGCGTCGTCGTTCGTACCGTGAAGGAGGTCCGTCGCAAGGACGGTTCCTACATTCGCTTCGACGACAACGCTTGCGTCGTCATCAACAACGACGGCTCGCCGGTGGGCACCCGTATCTTCGGGCCCGTGGCGCGCGAGCTGCGTGACAAGAAGTACATGAAGATCGTCTCGCTTGCTCCCGAGACCCTGTAAGGAAAGGAGAGACAGACATGCCTAAGATGCAAATCAAGAAGGGCGACACCGTCAAGATTCTCTCCGGCAAGGATCGCGGCAAGCAGGGCACCGTTCTGCGCGCGTACCCCGCCGAGGGCAAGATCAAGGTGGAGGGCGTGGCCGTCGTCAAGAAGGCCGTCCGTCCCAACCAGCAGAACCAGCAGGGCGGCATCGTCTCGCAGGAGGCCAAGTTCGACGCTTCCAACGCGATGCTCGTGTGCCCCAAGTGCGGTGCTGCTACTCGCGTCGGCCACAAGCAGGGCGAGCTCGATGGTCACAAGACCTCGATCCGCGTCTGCAAGAAGTGCGGTCACGAGTTCTAAGCTGAGTCCTAGACTCCCACCGGAAGGCCCCGGAAGGTTCCTTCGCGCGTGGTCCTCGCCGCTCGGCAGAGCCGAGCGGCTGCGGGAAACGCGCTCAGGAATCCTTCCGGGGCCTTCCTGCGTTTACGGGCTCGCGGCGGGGTGTGGAGGAAGGGAGGGGCCTGGGGGCTCGGCGCTTCGCGCCATTGCCCCTGCACGGGGCACGTGCGTGCGATGGCTTTGGTGGCCTCGCGCTTCGCGCATCGGCCCGTGCGAGGGGCGCCTACGTTCTTGTTGTGCGGGATGGTCGACGTAAGGTATTACGATATAGGGGACGTACCGTACGGCTACCAGGAGGTCTCGATGAACAAGGAAGCGATCGTTTCGAGTAAGGCGCCGGCGGCCTTGGGGCCGTATTCATCGGCGGTCAAGGTGGGGGATACGCTCTATCTGTCCGGCCAGCTTGGTTTGGACCCGATGACGAACGAGCTCAAGGACGGTGTTGAGGCGCAGGCGGAGCAGGCTTTGACGAACATCGCCGCGATTCTGGGCGAGGTGGGGGCAACGATGCAGCAGGTTGTAAAAAGCACCGTGCTCCTAGCTGACATCAACGACTTTGCTGCGGTTAACGAGGTGTATGCGGGCCATTTCGAGGCCCCGTATCCCGCACGCAGTGCGTTTCAGGTGGCGGCTTTGCCTAAGGGCGCGCTGGTCGAGATCGAGGTCATCGCCGTTCTGTAGGTTGCTGTATGCGCAAGGGACGGTCCATGCTTGTTTGCGTGGGTCGCGCTGCGAGCGCGCCAAAGAAGCACTTGGTTTATGCGGTCCGGGCTTGCAAGCTCGGGCCGCGCTTTGTTGTTATGGAGCCGCGCTGCGCTTGCGCGATTGGCGAATTCTACCTGAGAAGGGCCAAATTGGCTAAAAATGTCGATTTCTGGCGATTGAGGAAGAGAAGTTGGATGGGACGAGCTCGCTCCATAGCACTATTTGTGGGGCTGCAAGACCGTTGGCAGGTAGAACATGCGTCTCCTATCCGCCAAGAGGGTTTCATGAAGGCCGCGACGCCCCCTCGACGCACGCGCGGATTGCCATAAATCGACATTTTTAGCCAAAAAGAACGGCTTCAATGAGCAAACCGCCCGTTTCGCGCCAGTCATTCTCCTACATGTTGAAGAGGCGCGAGCACGAGCGGGGGAATAGATCGCGAAAACGCTTGGAAATGGGCGCGTGGATGTCCACCGACGTGTGGGAAACAGGGTCGGTAAAGGCAAGCCGACGTGCGTGGAGCATCAAGCCACGCGCATCGCCCGCGCCATATAAGGCATCGCCGACGAGCGGGAAGCCCTCGTGTGCAAGATGAACGCGGATCTGATGTTTGTGCCCGCTATATAGCCTGAGGCCGAGGAGGGTATACCAGCGGCCGTCGATGCGCCTTCGGTCGAGCACGGTCGCTTCCGTGTGAGCGTCTTTGCCTGTGCGGCTCGCTCGCATGCGTCGCGCATCGTGCCGGTCCCTGCCAATCGGTACGCGAATATCTCGCTGGTCCCAAGGTATGCGGCCCTCTGCGACGGCAAGGTAGTGCTTGCGCGCACCGTGCCCGGCGATCAGCGCATCGTAGACACCTTGCGTGTGCTTGCAAATCGAAAAGAGCACGATGCCGGTCGTGTCGCGATCGAGCCGCTGGAGAGCCTGGGCCTCTGCTGCACATGTGGGCGCAACGTGGTCTATGGCTCCTCGTTCTACGGCACGGCGCACCAAGTCGGTGAGCGTTTTTGTACCCGTCCCGTCCCCATGGACGATGATGCCGGCGGGCTTGTCCACCGCGAGCAGCGTTTCGCTGACGTAGAGCACGCGAGGGGAGAGATTGGCTGGCGCATCGCGCCTGTACGTGGCGCTTTCCTGCACAGCATACGAGCCGCTTCCGCGCATGACATTTCTGGGTGCAGCGGACGTGCCGCCTTTGTGCGCATCATCTCCGCGTGAAGAGCAATGGGCGAAAGTCTGGTTTCCCATGGCTAATCGACACCCACAAACAGGCAGCCCGACGAAGAGCCCTTCTGCCGGGGCGCGGGCTTGCGTCCGGCGCTCGCGGCGTCAAGCGCCCGGCGGGCGCGCTCGATCTGATCGGAGAGCTCCTCGGGCTCGAGCAAGGTGCCGTCAACGAGGAAGCGCCTCACGCCAGCGGCAAGGAGCGCAGGCATCTGGGGCGTAAGGTCCAGGGGATAGGCGTCGTACAAGCGCGAGCGGCCGTGGATGTCGGTGCGGACAGGCAGCATCTTGTCGTCGATGTTGTGGAGCGCGAGCTTGCGCATGCGCAGCGAGCAGCGGGCGCAGTCGTGGATGCATGCGTTTGCGACCTGCAGGATGCAGTGCTCGCTCGTCATGACGCGCGGCTTTCCGTATACGCAGATGCCGAGCGTAAGGGGGCTCGCGGGGGCAATGCGCTCAATCTCGGCGAGCGAGAGCTCGGGGGAGAGCCAGGCGGCGCGGGCGCCTTCTCGGGCAAGGAGCTCAAGGCACGGCCGGTTGTGTGCTGGGATGCACGAGCGCACTTCGGCGAGCGCCGAGCGCTCCGCAGCAAGGGCAAGTTCGGAGATATTGCCGACGGCGATGGCGGCGCCGGTTTCGACCCAGGAATCGAGCCGTTCGCGGTCGCCTGCGCGGCAGACCTCGTCAAGCACGGGAATGAGGCCGAGCTCGCGGGCTTGGGCGGGGGAGATGCCCGCCGCGTCGAGGTCGTCGGTGGACATATAGACTCGGTCGGCGCCTGCGCGGCGCGCGGCATCTGCCGCCTCGAGCGAAGTGGCGAGCGCGCACACCATCGTCTCTGCGCTTCGTGCGTCGTTGTGCTCGTTCGCAGAATCCGCGACGCTGCGGTGCGAGGGAATGTCCAGGCGTTCGGCCAGCTCCGCGCGACGTCGGCTTGGGGCGAGAATGGCATCCTCGAGCAAGTCGCATGCGGCGGCTCTCACCTTGTGGACGGCGGAAAAGCCCATGCCACAGCCCTCATCGAGCTCGACGGAACAGGTCCGCATCTCAAACGGGCTCGAGCCCATGCGGCCAACGTGTTCTACGAGGTCGTCGGACGAGACGGGCCTGGTACGCGCCTTTTCAACCGTGAAACCTTGGGCGCATGCGGAGAGCGAGGGGTCGTCGCAGCAGAACAGCTCGACCTCGAACGGCTTGCCAAGGCGGGCGCGCACCCGCACATCGACAGGGCGCTTGCGGGGGTAGGCACGCTTGAGCACGTCGTCGGCGCGGTCGATCGCCGCCTGGCTACGAATGATGCGCACGCGGCACCGCTTCCCGGGCGGTCGCGGGAGCTCGACATCGAGCATTTCGCCGGCGGCGGCATCACGGCGGGCGAGGGCCGTGAGGAACGTGTCCGGATCGTCGTCGTCGCGCAGCTCAAGGAGATCTCCTGTCCCAACGGGCGCGTCGAGTGCGAGGTGGGCGGTGCCCGCAGGCCCCTTGATGGCCGCCCGCAGGCGCTCCCCCTTGGTTTGGGGCTCGCGCGCGGTGAACCCGGCGACGCGGCCCACGAGCTCGCCTCGATTGTTCGATCGCTCGTAGCTCATCATGTCGTCGTCGGAGGTGCCGTCTTGGTACGCATGCGTGAAGTCGCGGTTAAAGCAGCGCTTGAGCTGGCGCTTGCGAGCCGCCTGCTCCTTTTCGCCCGCATTCCGCCCTGCAAGGACGTCATCGAGCTCGCGGCGGTATACATCCGTTACCGAAAAGACGTAGTCGGCGGCCTTCATGCGCCCTTCGAGCTTGAGTGCCGAGGCGCCTGTGTCCACGAGCTGGGGGAGCAGGTCGGTCGTACAGGTGTCGCGCGGGCAGAGAGGCCGACCGCGGCCGGGTGCCGAGATCTCGCGCCCCTGCTCGTCAATGAGCTCGTAGGGCAGACGGCACGGCTGCGCGCACATACCACGGTTGGCGGAGCGCCCGGCCTGGCAGAAGCTCGAGAGCAGGCATACCCCGGAATAGCTGAAGCAGATGGAGCCGTGGGCGAATACCTCGAGGTCGATGCCGCACTGCTCGTGGATGGCGGCGATCTCGCCCAGGGAGAGCTCGCGCGACAGCGTCACGCGGTCGGCGCCCAGGCGCTCGCACCATGCGGCCCCGCGTGCGTCATGGATGTTCGCCTGGGTGGAGATGTGCGTCTCGATTTCGGGCATAAGCCGCTTTACTTCCGAGAAGAGGCCCCAGTCTTGAATGATGAAGGCGTCGGCGCCGAGTGCCGTGCACCGACGGATGAGCTCGACCGCCTCGTCCATCTCGTCGTCTTTGATGACGATGTTGGTGGTTACATAGACGCGTGCGCCAGCAAGGTGCGCGGCCCGGCACGCGCGGGCGAATTCCTCGTCGGTAAAGTTCTCGGCCTTGCGCCGCGCGTTCATGGTTCCCATGCCGAGGTAGATGGCATCGGCGCCCGCCGCAAGGGCCGCTGCGAACGGCTTAGGGCCGCCTGCGGGGGCAAGGAGCTCCACGCGTCGCGCAAAGGACAGTGCTTGTTGGGTTGGGCGATCGGCCATGGTTTCCTCTCTGAAACGGCAAAGATGCGCGCTTGTCTCGAAATGCCGTTGCGGTATCGTTGATGCCCGTCTCGTGGTTCGCGGACACCCGGTGTCCATGATTCATGTTCTGGTGGTTTGTGAATCGTAGACACCGGGTGTCTGCGAACCACGGGCCACTCGAAGAGGTTCCAGGGCTTGGGCCTTGGCCTTATCTTGGCGGCGGGCATTGCTGAATCGGCGAATGTTCCTATTATAGGGAATGCGCGAGGCTCTAGCCCTGCGCTCGCAGCTCTCGTCTGGATACCATCATGCGTGCAAAGGAGCCGCTATGACCTACGATTTCACAAGCATCATGGAGCGCCACGGGCAAGACGCGGTGGCCGTCGACGGTCTGGGCGCGCCCGGTGCCCCGGAGGCTCCGCAGGAGGGGTTCGACGCCATCCCCATGTGGGTGGCCGATATGAACTTTCCGGTGCTCCCCGCCATCCAAGACGCCATCGTCGCGCGCGTGAAGGAACCCCACTTCGGTTATTTCGATCCGCGGGACGAGTACTTCGAGCGCATCATTGCCTGGCAGCGCGACCGCAACGGCGTGACCGGGCTCGAACCGCAGCATATCGGATACGAGAACGGCGTGCTCGGCGGCCTCGTCTCCACGCTCCAGGCCTTCGCGGCGCCGGGCGATGCAGTGCTCTTGCACAGCCCTACGTATATCGGGTTTACCAAAAGCATCGAGAACGCTGGCTACAAGATTGTCTTATCGCCGCTCAAGCTCGACGAGGCGGGCATCTGGCGCATGGATTTCGACGATATGGAGCGAAAGCTTTCCGAGAACAAGATCCATGTCGCAGTGTTCTGCTCGCCGCATAACCTGTGCGGCCGCGTGTGGGAGCGCGACGAGATCGAGCGCGCCATGGAGCTCTACCGCGCATACGGGTGCGTGGTGGTCTCGGACGAGATCTGGTCCGATATCATCCTCCCCGGCCATGTGCACGTGCCCACGCAGTCCGTCTCCGCCGACGCCCGCGAGCGCACCGTGGCCCTCTATGCGCCGAGCAAGACCTTCAGCCTTGCGGGGCTTGTGGGGAGCTACCACATCATCTACGGCGACTACCTTCGCGATCGCGTGCTCGCGCAGGCATCCAAGTGCCACTACAACAGCATGAACGTGCTCTCCATGCACGCCCTCATGGGTGCCTACGGCCCCGAGGGACGCGTGTGGGTGGACGAGCTGACCGAGGTGCTCGGCGGCACCATCGATTGGGCGTGCGCGTATATCGCTGAGCATTTCGAGGGCGTGCGGGTCGTGAAGCCGCAGGGCACCTACATGCTCTTCCTCGACTGCACTGCGTGGTGCGAGCAGCACGGCTGCGATGTGGGCGAGCTGCTTCGCGCCGGGTGGCGCGTGGGCGTGGCCTGGCAAGACGGCCGCCCCTTCCATGGCCCGTGCCACATTCGCATGAACCTTGCCCTTCCGCGCGCTCGCGTCGAAGAGGCGTTCGACCGCCTGAGCCGCTACGTGTTCGGCGCGTAGGTGAGCTTCATGCCTGCAGGGCTTCTACCCATCATCTACCTCGCCTTCATCAGCTTGGGCCTGCCCGATTCCGCTATCGGGTCTGCGTGGCCCACGATGGCCCCCATCCTTGGCGCGGGCATCTCATGGGTGGGCGTGGTGACCATGATCATCTCGGCGGGGACGATCGTGTCGAGCCTTATGTCGGTTCGCGTGGTGGAGCGCTTCGGAACGGGTCGCGTCACGGTGATGAGCGTGGTTCTCACGGCGGCTGCCCTCATGGGCTTTTCCCAGTCCCAGGCGTTCTGGCAGCTTTGCCTCTGGGCGGTCCCCTATGGCCTTGGGGCGGGGGCCGTCGACGCGGCGCTCAATGCTTTCGTGGCGGTTCACTATGAGTCGCAACACATGAGCTGGCTCCATTGCATGTGGGGCGTGGGGGCGAGTGGCGGCCCCATGGTCATGGCGCAGTGCCTCGAGCGAAGCACGTGGTCTTTGGGCTTTCTCGTACTCGGCGGCATACAGGTGGGCATCGCACTGGTGCTCACCCTCTCGCTGCCCCTTTGGCGCGACCGGAAGCTGCCTCGCGTATCTGGGCGGCGGGCTGGGCAGGAGGCTGCGAGCGGTGCGGCACCCGAGGCGGCCTTGCCCCGTGGGGAAGCTGGGCATGGTGCGGGCGCTCGCGCCCTGTCTGGAACCACTGCAGCGCCTGAGGTGGGCGAGGTACTCGGAGCTGCGGGCGAAGTACCCGGAGCCGCCGCGGCGCCCGGGGCGGGCGGGACGTCCGATGGCGCGGGGGAGAAGCTCCCCGCTCGGCGAACCCGTGCTCAGCTGCTTCGTATTCCGGGGGTCAAGGCGGTGCTCGTCAGCTTCTTCTGCTATAGCGCCTTCGAGGCCACCTGCGGCAACTGGGCCGCAACGTTTTGCACGCTTGCACGCGGCATCGATGCGCAGACGGCAGCGAGTTGGGCCGCCCTCTTCTATATGGGCATCACCGTAGGCCGTGCCGTGAGCGGCTTCATCTCGCTCAAGGTGAACGACCGCAATATGATTCGGCTCGGCCAGGCGCTCATCGCGGTCGCGCTCGTGTGCGTGCTCATGCCCGGCGACACCGCGCTTTTTGCGGGCCTCGTGCTTCTGGGTTGCGGATGCGCCCCCATCTACCCCTCGACGATTCATGCCACTCCGGCACGGTTCGGGGAGGAGCTCGCACTCGAGCTCACGGGCATGCAGATGGCGTTCGCCTATATCGGGTCGCTCGCCATGTCGCCGCTGTTCGGCGTGTTCGCCCAGTTCTTCGGAACGTGGTTGTACCCGTGGTACCTGGTGATCTTCTTGGTGGGCATGACGGTGGCCGGCGAGCGTCTGAACCGTGCGATGCGGGTACGCGAGCGAGCTCGGGCATAGCGCCCAGTTTTGTGCCGTGCCCGGTCGTTGCCGGCGTGTCCTGCCATCGCCGTCGCATCCACCCAGAACTGGGACGCTCGTGCCGGTTCTGGAGCCGAATTTCGTCTTTAAGGAGGCATCATGGGCTTTCCCGTATTCGACCTGCATTGCGATACCGCGACCATGCTCGCGTTCCAGAGCCTGCCCGCAGAGCTCGCAGCCGCAGCCGGCATGCTGGGGCAAGGCGAGGCGTCCGCGGCACCCGAGCTGCCCGAGCCACCCGCCGCCGCGGACCTGCTTGCCGGCGGTTTTCAGCTCACCGCGGAAAAGATCGGCGCCACGCCTTGGGCGCAGTGCTTTGCCAGCTTCATTCCCGATACCTTTGAACCTGCCTGCGCCGCGGCGCTCTGGGAGCACGTATCTGGCTGCCTCGACCGCGAGCTGGCGCAGCACGGTGATCGCTTCTCAGACGTGCGCTCGGCGGCCGGCATTCGCCCGGCGCTTGCAGAGGGTCGCATCGCGGCTGTTCGGACCATCGAGAACGCTCGGCTGTTCGCGCATGATATCGAGCTGGTGCATGTCTGCGCCGAGCAGGGCCTGCTCATGGCGTCCCTCAGCTGGAACGCTCCGGGCCCGCTTGCGAGCGGCCACGATGCTCCGGAGCGCGGGCTCACCGCGGCCGGTCGCGATGCCCTGCGCCGCATGGAGGAGGAGCGCGTCATCCTCGATGTCTCGCATCTCAACGATGTCTGCTTTAGCGAGGTGGCCAAGCTCGCGCAGCGCCCCTTCGTGGCGAGCCACTCCAACGCACGGGCGGTCTGCGGGCACAAGCGGAACCTCACCGATGCCCAGTTCGCCGAGATCCGCGACCGCGGCGGAATCGTGGGTCTCAACTATGCGGACCTGTTCGTCGTGGACGATCCTGCATCCACGCCGCCCACCTTCGACGACCTCTCCCGGCATATCGAGCATTGGCTCGACCTCGGCGGCGAGCGGGTGCTGGCGCTGGGAAGCGACTTCGACGGGTGCGATCCGGTGCCCGACATCGCGAGCGCGGATAAGATGCCCGCCTTCCAAGAGCACCTTGAGCAGCGCTTCGGTGCCGAGGTAACCGAGGCGCTCTGCGGCGGAAACGCGCTTGCCTTCTTTGAGCGGTTCGGACGGTAAGGTAGCGCTGCCGGCTCAGGCCCGTTGCTTGCCGGGCGCGGCGTCGTCGTTTTGCTCGTGTTGTCGAGCTTGTTCGTAGGCGCTTTTTCGGGCGAGATTTGGACGATCGATTCGCTTCCGGGCTTATTTCGGACGCTCACCCCGTTCTCGGGCGGGTTTCCGCCATCTGCGTGCTTCTCGGGCGGCTTTCGTACGCTCGAAGGCTCGAAAACGTCCAGATGTC
Source organism: Enorma shizhengliae (assembly GCF_009676995.1). Classification (NCBI taxonomy): domain Bacteria; kingdom Bacillati; phylum Actinomycetota; class Coriobacteriia; order Coriobacteriales; family Coriobacteriaceae; genus Enorma; species Enorma shizhengliae. The sequence goes on along the minus strand of NZ_VTFZ01000012.1, from coordinate 47,253 downwards.
GCCCGGCAACGGAGGGAGTGTCCGGATTGCGCCCGGCAACGGGACAAGTGTCAGGATTGCGCCCGAGAAGCCACGCGCTAGGGGCGCATCGGGAGGCCCCGTCCGCGCGATGCGCCGGAATGAGCGCCGATGGATTCATCTGACCCAGCAAGCTCCATGCTACGAGTATCTTGAAAACGTGCGCCACCGCGGCCTTCTCGCCGAATACGTTGTCGAGGCTAAGATGTCCTTGGGTAAGTGTTGCCTCAGTGGCTCATTGTCGTTCTCGTTGACCCCGTCAATCTCACGGTCGGTGCGGTGGACGGAGGCAACGCTCGGTGATGGTTGTCTCCTGATGAAGCCGTGGCTGCAAGCTTCATCGTGTCAAGGTGCCGTGGACAGCCTCTGCTCAAGGACAACTGCGTTCGGAATGAATTGCCAAGCGCAAAGAAATGCTGCTCAGATATATACATATATCTGAATATATGATAGTCTAAAATGTAAGTTAGCGCATTGATGGGGGTCATCTTATGGGACGTCAGATTGCGTTATTGATTCGTTGCTCGGGCAAACAGCTCGCGCTTTATGCGATGCTCTTGTTCGTCTCCCTGTCGTTTTCTATGTATATTCTGCTTGACTTCCAAACTGGTTTTGCAGGGCGGCGCATTGAGTTCGAATCCAACATTCAGTTTGTTGGCCAATCACGGGCAAGCCTGGACGATCCAACCATGCCAGATGACCTTAAACAACTTACACAGGAACGTATAGATGCACTCGAGCGGATGGCATCTGCTGAGTCGGATGCCGATTTGATTCGTTCTGCAAGCGCATGTTATGACGTTGAGCTACGCATGCTCGATGCGGGGTATCTGGTGGCAGACGAGCCTGCGCTGCGCCAATCTGCAGAGCTTTTCGATGGGATGAGCCGGTTAGCGAGCCCGCAGGCGTACGATACCTCCTCGCAGTTGCCGGCTGTATTGGTTCTAAGCTTCATAAGCGCGCACGTTCCCTATATTGTCTGGTTGCTACCGGGCGTCTTTGTCGGCCTCATTACATTGCGGTTATTCGATGCGGGCCGTTTGCTTAGCAGGGCACCCGTATCCGGCGTGCAGCGTTTTGCGATCCTGCTCACGTTGCAGCTGGTGCTTGGTGCGGCGTGCGTCGCCATCACGCTGCTGGTGCCGCTTGTTTTCGCGTTGCTGAGGAATGGATTCGGCGATGTGTCGTATCCCGTCGTGTTCTACCAAGGCGGCGAGCTTATGCATCTTACCGCGTTAGAGTCTTCGGCGCGCGTGGCTCTGCTCTACCTGCTTCTGACCATTGCTATATCTCTGTTTTGTCAGTTTGTTCATTGCATGGTGAACCACTCTACTGTGGCAGCTTTGACGGGTGCGGTAGTGTCCCTTTCCCCGATGCTCCTGCAGGCTTTGCTTGCTCAAGAGGGGGGCGATTGGATTCTCTGGTGTCCGTTTATCTATTTCTATATGCCATCGTCTGCGGGCTTCTTTAGCTACAATCCTTCATCGGATGTCTTTCCCGTCGAAGGCGCAAGCTTCGGGCGTGGCCTTATGCTGATAGTGGCTCTCATCGCGATTCTCTTGATAGCCGCCTTTATCGCTGACGTTTTCGTTCGAGGAGTGTCTATTCGTCGCGACAGGCTTGGGTCCCAGGCGACAGGTGCGGACGCTTCCCGCGGATTTGTCCGTGCGTCTCGGATAACGGTAGCGCGGGGTCGCCAAGCCGTTCTCAGCGATTCATCGTTCTCCCTCGACCCCGGGCATGTCGTTGGGCTGGTCGCTCCTAATGGATGCGGAAAAACGACGTTGCTCGAGGTTCTGGCTGGCAACGCGTCATTGTTGAAATCCGGAAGCATCAAAATAGCCGGTGTTCCCTGCTCGCGCAATCCCCAATACATGCAGTGTGTGTTTCTTGTCCCGGGGAATGCCGACTGGATGTACTCACACCTTTCGCCGGATGAGCATCTGGCGCTCGTCACAGCCTTTTGGGGGCAGGCGGCGGGTCGTGTTTACGATGATGCGTGCTCCGAACTTGCAGAGTTTGGACATAAAGCTGTTCGCAAGCTATCGCAGGGCATGAAACAGCAAGTTGCCTTGACCCTTGCATATGTTTCGGGCGCTCGCTGCCTTCTTTTGGACGAAAGCATGAACGCCCTTGACCCCACTCATGTAAAGTGGCATTCCCATACGCTTCGTCAGTATGCGAATGCAGGGGGAACGGTGCTCATTTCATCCCATATTCTCAGCACGCTCGAGGGTCTCTGCGACGATTACCTATTTATTGAAGATGGCGCCGTTTGCTCAAAGCGCCCTGATGGCACCGTGGCAGATTACTATGCGGAGACGTTTGAAAAGGCCTCTGGAAACGTGCTTCCGTAAAGTGAGGAGGGAGGGTTAGACACAAGAAAAAATGCGGAGGAAAAGGAAACGATGGATGGAACTATAATGCGGATGTTGCTGTACTTGAAGAAGCAAGCCTTTGGGATTGTATCCGTGCTCTTGTTGGCCATCTGTTTCGGCTTCATGGTGCCGCAAGTTGCGGTAGGCTTGGATAGTGTGGCGGAGGATTCGGGAACCATTGAGCCCCGCGCATACATAGATACGGTGGAAGACACTTATCGTGTGTACTTATGCCACAACAACGGAGCTCACAATAGGTTAAAGTACAACGTTAGCTATAAATCTCTTCGTTATAGCAACGGATATTCTTGCACCGGATCACGCTTGACAAACAGCTGGTCTGTGAGCGGTCAGTGCCAATACAATCACACGGGTACCGTCTATATCTATCAATATACGTATTCTGTATGGTAGGCGTACGGGGTGATATGAGGCGTAGTTCAGTCTATTGAGCGATACAGCGCTAATATTGGAGCAGCGTGCTGAAGTGAACCGTCTCCCATTTCTTGGACTAAAAAGCCCTGGAGATGGGAGGCTTTTCTTGGGCGACTTTCGTACGCTCGGAGGCTCGAAAACGTCCAGATGTCGCCCGGCAACGGAGGGAGTGTCCGGATTGCGCCCGACAACCGCGCGGGCGTCAAATCTCGCCCGAGAAGCCGCACGCTGGGGGGCGCATCGGGAGGCCCCGTTCGCGCGATGCGCTGGAATGAGCGCCGAGGGGGGGCTGCCCGCCCAGCAACCTCCACACCGCAAGCATCTTGAAAATGTGGATTTCCGCAGGTTGCCAAGGGGCTTCAGAAGTTCTTCTGGCAATTCGTCCCGCAGACGCGTATCATAGCGACCGTATTGCCCGGCTCCTGTCGGTGATTCGTCGTGCCGCGACAGCCAGCGCGGTCCGATGACGACAGGAGGCACGAGGACAACCCGACCGGATGCGAAATTCCCTCTGTCCTATTTTCGCATCTGGGAGTGGCCAAGCCCCGTGCTTAAAACCCCAAAGGAGTGAACATGGCTGAAGAGAAGTACGTGCCCCGTCTTAAGACCAAGTACCTCAACGAGGTGAAGGGCCAGCTTCAGGAGAAGTTCCAGTACAAGAACGTCATGATGATCCCGAAGATCGAGAAGATCGTCGTGAACATGGGCGTCGGCGAGGCAGCCACCGATTCCAAGGCTATCGACGGTGCCGTGCGCGACCTGCGCGCCATCACCGGCCAGCAGCCGATGGTCACCCGCGCCCGCAAGTCCATCGCGTCCTTCCGCCTGCGCGCCGGCATGCCGATTGGTGCCAAGGTCACCCTGCGCGGCGACCGCATGTGGGAGTTCCTCGACCGTCTCACCGCTGTGGCGATCCCCCGTATCCGCGACTTCCGCGGTATCTCGCCCGATAGCTTCGACGGCCGCGGCAACTTCTCCATGGGCGTGACCGAGCAGCTCATCTTCCCCGAGATCGATTTCGACTCCATCGACCGCCAGCGCGGCATGGACATCACCATCGTCACCACCGCCAAGACCGACGAAGAGGGCCGTGCCCTTCTCGACGGCTTTGGGTTCCCGTTCAAGAAGTAGTTCATTCGCTCCGGCTCCGGGCCGCGCGGTTCGTGTGCGGCCCGACCGGTGCATGATAATCCGTGATAGGAGGTAAGTAAGTGGCTAAGACATCGATGATCGTCAAACAGCAGCGCGAGCCGAAGTTCTCGACCCGCAAGTACACCCGCTGCCAGCGTTGCGGCCGTCCGCATTCGGTTTACCGCAAGTTCGGCCTGTGCCGTGTGTGCTTCCGCGAGCTGGCGCTCAAGGGCGAGCTTCCCGGCATCAAGAAGGCCAGCTGGTAAGTCACTACCAGTGCACGGGGTGTGCAGCCCCGGCAGGGAAGATCGTGTACGGCAGGCTCGGTCGCTATGGGTGACCGAGGACCGGTTGCACGAGTTCATCTAGAACGAAGGAGAATCTGCATGAACCTGACAGACCCGATTGCAGACATGCTTACGCGCATTCGCAACGGCAACTCTGCGAACAAGGCCGCCGTCTCCATGCCGAGCTCGAAGAAGCTCGTCGAGATCGCGCGCGTCTTGCACGAGGAGGGCTACATCGAGGGCTACACGGTCGAGGATACCGTGCCCCAGAAGACCCTCACCATCACGCTTAAGTACGGCCCCAAGAAGCAGAAGGTCATCAACGGCATCCGCCGCATTTCCAAGCCCGGCCTTCGCAAGTATGCCGGCGTCGCCGACATCCCCCGCGTTCGCGGTGGTCTTGGTACCGCTATCGTTTCCACCAGCAAGGGCGTTATGACCGACCGCGACTGCCGCAAGGCGAACGTCGGCGGCGAGATCATCGCGTTCGTCTGGTAAGACGACTGGCGAGTAGAAGGAAGGAGAACACCGTGTCCCGTATCGGTAAGAAGCCTGTCCAGATTCCCGCCGGAGTCGAGGTGGCAGTCGATGGTCAGCACGTGACCGTCAAGGGCCCCAAGGGCCAGCTCGAGCTTGATTTCTACGAGAAGCTCAGCATTTCCATCGAGGAGAACGAGCTCGTCGTGAGCCGTCCCGACGATGAGCGCGAGACCCGCGCCCGTCACGGCCTCACCCGCGCGCTCATCCAGAACATGGTGACCGGCGTGTCCGAGGGCTACACCAAGCAGCTCGAGCTCGCTGGCGTCGGCTACCGTGTGCAGCTCAAGGGCAAGAACCTCGAGATGTCGCTCGGTTATTCGCACCCCGTCCTGTACGATGCCCCCGAGGGCATCACCTTCGAGGTGCCCGACAACACGCACATCAACGTGAAGGGCATCAACAAGCAGCAGGTCGGCCAGGTTGCCGCCGAGATCCGCGGCAAGCGTCCGCCCGAGCCGTACAAGGGCAAGGGTATCCACTACGTTGGCGAGCACATCCGTCGCAAGCTCGGTAAGGCCGCTAAGTAGTAGCAGACGCACACCGTGTAAGTCCCGTACCCCGTTAGGTACGGGCAAGATCCTCTAAGGAGTTATCAGATGGATAAGAACAAAGCGAAGGCAGCCGGCCTCAAGCGCCGTCAGCGTCGCGTTCGCGGGAAGATCTTCGGCACGCCCGAGCGCCCGCGCCTGCGCGTGGTTCGCACGAACGCCAACATCTATGCCATGATCGTGGACGATACCCAGGGCAAGACCCTCGTGTCCGCTTCGACCCTCGAGGCCGAGTTCAAGGGCACCCACACCTCCAACAAGGAGGCTGCGGAGAAGGTCGGCGAGCTCGTGGGCAAGCGCGCCATCGAGGCTGGCATCAAGGCGGTCCGTTTCGACCGTGGCGGCCGTATCTATCATGGGCGCGTCAAGGCCCTCGCCGACGGCGCTCGTGCCGCCGGTCTCGAGTTCTAGGAGGTTAGAAGCACATGGCTCGTAATCGAGATAACAAGCAGCGCGAGGCCTCCGAGTTCGAGGAGCGCGTCGTCTTCATCAACCGCGTCGCCAAGACCGTCAAGGGCGGCCGTCGCATGTCCCTCGTCGCGCTCGTCGTCGTCGGCGACGGCAAGGGCAACGTCGGCATCGGCATGGGCAAGTCCGCTGAGGTGCCCCTGGCCATCTCCAAGGCGTCGCTCGATGCCAAGAAGCACATGTTCCACGTGCCGGTGACCGAAGAGGGCACCATTCCGCACGAGGTCGAGGGCCACTTCGGCGCCGGCCGCATCATCATCAAGCCCGCTGTCGAGGGTACCGGCGTTATCGCCGGCGGCGCTGTGCGCCCCCTCTTCGAGCTTGCTGGCATCAAGAACGTTCTCTCCAAGTCGCTCGGCACCGATAACGGCCTCAACATCATCAAGGCCGCTGCCGAGGGCCTCAAGGAGCTCGCAAGCCCCGAGGACGTCGCGGCTCGCCGCGGCCTCACGGTCAGCGAGATGTTCGTGGGCAAGAAGGAGCAGTAAGCATGGCCGATACCATCACCGTCAAGCAGGTCCGCAGCACCAACGGTTGCAAGCAGGACCAGGTCAGGACCATCAAGGCCCTCGGCCTCGGGAAGATCAACCGCACCCGCGAGCTTCCCGACAACGAATCTGTCCGCGGAATGATCTTCAAGGTCAAGCACCTTGTTGAGATTGTAGAGGAGTAAGCAATGCAGCTTCATGACCTCACCCCCGCAGAGGGGTCGACTCACCGCCGCAAGCGCATCGGCCGCGGCAACTCCTCTGGTCACGGCACCACGGCGGGTCGCGGCCAGAAGGGCCAGCTCTCCCGCTCCGGCGGCGGCAAGGGCTCGGGCTTCGAGGGCGGCCAGACCCCGCTCGCGATGCGCCTGCCCAAGCTCCCGGGCTTCCGTAACCCGCGTCGCATCGAATTCGCTCCCGTGAACATCGCCCGCCTCGACGAGAAGTTCGAGGACGGCGCGGTGATCGACGGCGCAGCGCTCAAGGCTGCCGGCATCATCAAGAAGGAATTCCAGCCGGTGAAGATTCTTGCTGAGGGCGAGACCAGCAAGAAGTTCACGGTCCGCGTCGACAAGGTCTCCGCTGCCGCGCAGGCCAAGATTGAGGCGGCCGGCGGAAAGGTCGAGCTCCCGTGCTAACTGGCCTGAAGAACGCGTTCCGGATCAAAGATCTTCGGGACAAGATTCTCTTCACCATAGCGATGCTCATTGTGTACCGCATCGGTGCACATGTTCCTGTGCCCGGCGTCCCCTTCCAGGGGATGGCGGGCCTTTTGCCGACCGATGGCGCTATGGGGCTTCTTACGCTTTTCTCCGGTGGCGCGCTGAGCTACGTCTCGGTCTTCTCGCTTGGCATCATGCCCTACATCACGAGCTCCATCATCATGCAGCTCCTGCAGAGCGTGATTCCGAGCCTCCACGAGCTTGCCCGCGAGGGCGAGGTCGGCCAGACCAAGATCACGCAGTATTCTCGCTATCTCACGCTCGGCCTGTCCATCCTTAACTCGATCGGCTACCTGTTCCTGTTCAAGAGCTACGGTATCAGCTTCGCTGAGGCCGGTGCTCCCGAGGTCATCTTCGACATCATGGTCGTCGGCACGCTCACCGCGGGCTCGATGCTCATCATGTGGATCGGTGAGCTCATCACGCAGCGCGGCATCGGCAACGGCATGTCGCTCATCATCTTCGCGAACATCATGGCTGGCCTGCCGCAGTCCATCTTCTCCTCGCTTGGCGAGGGCACGATGGGCATCGTCGTCACCGTCGTGATCTTCGTCGTGATCCTGTGCGTGATCCCGTTCATCGTCTTCCTTGAGCGCGGCCAGCGCCGCATTCCGGTGCAGTACGCCAAGCGCGTTGTGGGCCGTCGCATGATGGGCGGTCAGTCGACCTACCTTCCCATCAAGGTCAACACCGCCGGCGTGGTGCCGATCATCTTCGCGAGCGCGCTTCTGTACTTCCCTGCGCAGATCGCGGTCTTCTTCCCCAACGTCGATTGGGTGCTGGCCGTGGCCAACGCGCTTGCCTCGGGCTGGATCAACTGGATCTTGAACGTCGTCCTGATCGTGTTCTTCGCGTACTTCTACACCTCGATGATTTTCAATCCCGAGGACACCGCGGAGAATCTCAAGCGTCAGGGTGGCTTTATCCCCGGCGTTCGCCCGGGCCGTGCTACCGCCGCCTATATCAAGAACGCCCTCAACAAGATCACGCTTCCGAGCGCCGTCTTCCTGGCGGTCATCGCGATCGTGCCGTCCATCATCTTCTCCTTCACGGGGAACCAGCTCATCCAGGCCTTCGGTGGCACCTCGGTGCTCATCATGGTGGGCGTGGTGCTCGATACGGTCGATAAGGTCGAGAGCCAGCTCAAGATGTATAACTACGACGGCTTCTTCAAGTAGGGCGGAGAGGAGTCACCCATGAATATCGTTCTGTTGGGCGCGCCCGGCGCCGGTAAGGGCACCGTGGCCCAGGAGCTCGTCGCCGATTACGGCGTCGCGCACATCTCGACCGGCGATCTTTTGCGTGCTGCCGTGAAGGGCGGCACCGAACTCGGCCTCCAGGCGAAGCAGTACATGGATGCCGGCGAGCTCGTGCCCGATCAGCTCGTGATCGATCTGGTGAAGGAGCGCCTCGCTGCCGATGATGCCCAGAAGGGCTTCATCCTCGACGGCTTCCCGCGCAACACCATGCAGGCCGTGACGCTCGACTCCGAGCTCTCCGGGCTTGGTCGCACCATCGACTGCGCTCTGCTCATCGACGTCGAGCCCGCCATCATCATCGAGCGCCTCTCGTCGCGTCGCACCTGCCGCGCCTGCGGCCATACCGGCACCGCGACCGAGACCGTCTGCCCCGCCTGCGGTGGTGAGATGTACCAGCGCGATGACGATAAGCCCGAGACGATCCAGAACCGCCTCGATGTGTACGAGAAGAACACGAGCCCGCTCGTGGAGTACTATCGCGGCCAGGGTCTGCTCAAGAGCGTCAACGGCGCCCAGAGCATGGAAGCGGTCTACGCTGACGTAAAGGAAGCGCTCGGTCTATGATCAAGATCAAGACCCCTGAAGAGATCGAGCAGATGAAGAAGGCCGGAGCACTGTCCAAGATGGTGCTCCGGCACGTCGGTGCCATGGTGCGCCCCGGCGTTTCGACCTTTGAGCTCGATCAGCTTGCCGAGCAGATCATTCGCATGCACGGCGGCACGCCCGCGTTCAAGGGGTACGGCGGGTTCCCGGGCACCATCTGCGCATCGCTGAACGACGCCGTGGTGCACGGTATCCCCAACCCCGATGTGATCCTGCGCGATGGCGATATCCTCTCCATCGACACCGGAGCCATCGTCGACGGCTGGGTGGGCGATAACGCCTGGACGTTCTACGTCGGAAACCCTGCTCCCGAGGTCAAGGCGCTGTGCGAAGTCACCCTCGACTGCCTCAAGGCGGGCATCGAGCAGGCTGTGCCGGGAAACCGCATCGGTGACATCGGCCATGCCGTTCAGAGCCTTGCCGAGAGCCATGGTTACGGCGTGCTTCGCGAGTACGTGGGGCATGGCGTGGGCCGTGCGATGCACGAGGAACCCAACGTTCCCAACTACGGTAAGAAGGGGAGGGGCATCACGCTCGAAGCCGGCATGGTCATCGCGATCGAGCCGATGATCACGCTCGGCACGCATCGCGTGAGCGTAGGGCCCGATGGCTGGATCGTGACCACGAATGACCATCTGCCCGCTGCCCACTACGAGAACACCATCGCCATCACCAACGACGGACCGGTTGTTCTCACCCAAGATGCTCAGGGCCCGTGGTGCAGCTTGCAGGGCGGTGTGATGTAGTGAGAAAACGAACCCGGTTCGTTTTATCACAGCGTCTGGTTAGAGGAGTACGAAAGTGCGCTCTGCAGGAAGAATGTGGAGCGTTGACGAAAAATACATGAGGTGGTACCGCTCTGCGGTATCATTAGTCGCTGCTGTCGTTTCGAGAGAAAGATGTGCTTGTGAAGAAGGAAGACGCAATCGAACTCGAGGGTACGGTCACCGAGCCGCTTCCCAATGCGATGTTTCGTGTCGATCTGGGTAATGGTCACACGGTTCTCTGCTCCATCTCGGGCAAGATCCGTATGAACTACATCCGAATCCTTCCAGGTGACAAGGTCGTGGTGGAGCTTTCGCCCTACGATCTCACCCGTGGTCGCATCACCTATCGCTATAAATAGGCAGCGCACGCGCGCGACAGACCGCTCAGCTGTCGTGTGCGCAACCAGCCAGGTAATTCACGTCTGCGGCTGGACGAGTACATAGTAGGTTTGTTGGTTTGAGCACAACCGAAAGGAAGAACGATGAAGGTACGTCCTTCGGTCAAGAAGATGTGCGACAAGTGCAAGATTATCAGGCGCCATGGCAAGGTGCTCGTTATCTGCGAGAACCCGCGTCACAAGCAGCGTCAGGGTTAAGAGAGGAGATCCAAGTTGGCCCGTATCAGCGGTGTCGATCTGCCGCGTGAGAAGCGCGTCGAGATCGGTCTGACCTACATCTACGGCATCGGCCGCACCACGGCGTCTAAGATTTGCGCCGACACGAACATCAACCCGGATACCCGCGTCAAGGACCTTACCGAAGAAGAGGTCGACGTCATCCGTAAGTACATCGACGAGAACCACATCATGGTGGAGGGCGACCTCCGTCGTGAGCGTAACCAGAACGTCAAGCGCCTCATGGACATCGGCTGCTATCGTGGCCTGCGTCACCGCAAGGGTCTTCCCGTCCGCGGCCAGCGCACCCACACCAACGCTCGCACCCGCAAGGGTCCGAAGCGCCAGATCGGTGCCAAGAAGAAGAAATAAGGAGCGCTTAACTGATGGCTACTGCTAAGAACAAGCGCGGCGCCGCTACTCGCGTCAAGCGCGCCGACCGCAAGAACATCTCCGTGGGACAGGCTCACATCCGTTCCACCTTCAACAACACGATCATCTCGATCACCGATCCGCAGGGCAACGTCATTGCCTGGAAGTCGGCGGGCCAGGTGGGCTTCAAGGGCTCTCGTAAGAGCACCCCGTTTGCCGCCCAGATGGCTGCCGAGGCCTGCGCCAAGGCCGCTATGGAACACGGCATGCACAAGGTCGCCGTGTTCGTGAAGGGCCCGGGCTCCGGTCGCGAGACCGCCATCCGTTCCCTCCAGGCCGCCGGCCTCGAGGTCACGAGCATCCAGGACAAGACCCCCATCCCGCACAACGGCTGCCGCCCCAAGAAGCGTCGCCGCGTGTAACTCTGAAAGGATCGCATTACTATGGCAATCGACAGGACTCCTGTTCTTAAGCGCTGCCGCCAGCTCGGGGTCGATCCCATCGAGCTCGGTTACAGCAGCAAGAAGGAATCGAAGCGTCAGCCCAAGCGTCGTCGCAAGGAATCCGAGTACGGCGTCCAGCTGCGCGAGAAGCAGAAGGCTAAGTTCATCTACGGTGTGCTCGAGAAGCAGTTCCACCGTTACTATGAGCGCGCCCGTCGCATGAACGGCGTCACCGGCGAGAACCTGATGGTTCTCCTCGAGAGCCGTCTCGACAACGTGGTGTTCCGTCTCGGCTTCGCCCGCACCCGCCGCGAGGCCCGTCAGACGGTTTCCCACGGCCACTTCACCGTGAACGGCCGCCGCGTCGACATCCCCTCCTATCTCGTCAAGCCCGGTGACGTCATCGCGGTGGGCGAGAAGTACCGTGACCTCCTCCCCATCAAGGAGGCTCTCATCCAGTCCGAGCGCTTCGAGGTCCCCGGCTGGCTTGAGGTCGATATCGAGAAGCTCTCTGGTAACGTGCTCTCGCTGCCCACGCGTGAGCAGATCAGCACCGATATCCAAGAGCAGCTCATCGTCGAGCTCTACTCTAAGTAGTCCATCAGGGCTGCTGAGGCTGGAGGTTAATACATGTCAGAATTCATTAGGCCTCAGGTTCAGGTCGAAGAGATCAACGAGACGTCCGCTCGTGTCTCCGTCGAGCCGCTCGAGCGTGGTTACGGCGACACCCTCGGCAACTCGCTCCGTCGCGTCCTGCTCTCCTCTCTCGAGGGTGCGGCAGTTGAGGCGATCAAGATCGATGGCGCCCAGCACGAGTTCATGACCATCCCCAACATGGTTGAGGATGTTACCGATATCGTCCTCAACGTTAAGGGCCTGGTCTTCCGCGCCACGGGCACCTCGGTGTCCGAGGCCGAGGCCACCATCAACGTCGAGGGCCCGTGCGATGTCAACGGCGGCGACTTCTTCATTCCGGCTGGTTTCGAGCTCGTCAACCCCGAGCAGCACATCGCCACCTTGAATGAGGGCGCGCACCTTACGATGTCCATGCGCATCGGTCATGGTCGCGGCTATGTGTCGTACGAGGGCAACAAGCGCGATTCCGATCCCATCGGCATCATCCACGTCGACTCGCTCTTCTCGCCGGTGCGCCGTTGCGCCAAGCTCGTCGAGGCCTGCCGCGTGGGTCAGCACACCGACTACGACCGTCTGGTGCTTGAGATCGAGACCAACGGCGCCCTTTCCCCGCGCGACGCGGTGGTTCAGGCTGCCAACATCATCAACCAGCACATGGCTGCGTTCATGAACCTTGCCGAGACCCCCGAGGTCGAGGAAGAGGTTTCGATCTTCGCCCCTGAGGCCGCGAGCGACAACGCCGAGCTCGATAAGCAGATCGAGGATCTCGACCTCTCGGTTCGCTCCTACAACTGCCTGAAGCGCGCGAGCATTCACTCTGTGCGCCAGCTCGTGGAGTTCTCCGAGAACGACCTGCTCAACATCCGCAACTTCGGCGTCAAGTCGATCGAGGAAGTCAAGGACAAGCTTGAGTCTATGGGCCTAAGCCTGAAGCAGTAGCTCGAGCTTTCATATAGAGGAGATACGAGACCATGCGTCACAACAAGAAGAAGGGCCTGAAGCTCGGCACCGATGCGAGCCACACCAAGGCCATGAAGAAGAGCCTTGCCAAGGCGCTCTTTGAGAACGATCGCATCAAGACCACCGAGACCCGTGCGAAGGCGCTCCGCAGCTATGCTGAGCCCATCATCACCTGGGCCAAGAAGGGCGACCTGCACTCCCGTCGTCTCGCCATCGCCAAGCTCGGTGACAAGGACCTCGTCGCCGAGATCTTCGACAAGGCCGCTCAGGGCATGTGGGCCGACCGCAACGGCGGTTACACCCGCATCATGAAGCTCGGCCCCCGCAAGGGCGACAACGCTCCGATGGTCATCATCGAGATTGTCTCCGAGCCCTGCACCCCCAAGGTGAAGAAGGCTGCTCCTGCTCCGAAGCCCGTTGCCCCCAAGAAGGCCGAGGCTGTCGAGGAGGCTCCCGCCGCTGAGGCTGAGGTCGCCGAGACCGAGGCTCCCGCCGAGGAGAGCGCTGCCGAGTAGCGCCCAGGCTCATGTGAGCTTTTGCAAAGGCCCCGCTCTGCGGGGCCTTTTTCACATTAACGGTGGCGTCGTTTTGCTTCTGCGTTGGCGGCGGTAACGGTGTTGGCGTTTTGCTGCTGTTGAGCTATGTCATGCCGAAACCTAAACGCGGTGGCGCTTCATTTCATACCGCCGGCGTGTTCGTTGTAATAGGTGATGGATGAGCGGGGGCGCGATTGCGCTCTGAGCTCCAAAGATGAAAAGCTCGCTCGATGCTGGAGGGAGGCGTCGCATGATCGAGGTAGTAGATGCCATTGTCGACGGCGCCCTTCACGGCGTCTCGCTTTGCGTCGAGCGCGGCGAGGTCGTTGCGCTGATCGGGCACAATGGTTCCGGCAAATCGACGCTCGGGCGGCTTGTGTGTGGGGCCCAGTTGCCTCAATCCGGTGCCGTTTGCGTCGATGGGGCCTTTACCGCCAATGTGCCGGGGCGTGCCCTTGTGCGCCGTCTAGTTGGCTATGTTGGCCAAAATCCTGCGGACCAGACCGTGTCGACCATCGTAAGCGACGAGCTCGCTTTTGGTCTGTGGAATATCGGTTGCACGGAAGGGGAGATAGCGGAGCGAGTTGCGAATTCGCTTGATGCTGTGGGGCTTGCGGGCTTCGAGGATCGTGAGGTGCAATCGCTTTCAGGCGGAGAGCTCCAACGCCTCGTGTTGGCTTCTGTGCTCGCAATGGAGCCTGGCTATCTCGTGCTCGATGAGGTGACCTCTCAGATCGATAGCACCTTCCGGGCCCAGTTCAGGAGCCTGGTGGCGCATCTTGCGGGGCGTGGCGTCGGCGTGGTTCTCGTCACCCATGATCCGCTTGAGGTGCTTTCGTGCAATCGGGTGCTTGTGCTCGACGCTGGCGAGGTGATCTGGTCGGGGGCACCGGGTTCGCTTCTGGTCGATTATCGTGACCTCTGGGATTGGGTTTTACCACCAAACGGCTATGCCGACGCGCTGCGGCGTGCCGTTGCCGATGGCTTTGATCTTGCCGGTGGGTTTGCTCCGGCTCAACTTGCCACGTGGCTGCGCAGTGTCCAAGTGGATGGGTGCGCCGGTGCAGGGTCCCTGCTCGATGCCGGGCGAGATTCGTACAGCGCCTCTGTTTTCGGGCGTGATTCGGACGCTCACAGCGTTGTCGGGCGTAATTCGTACGCTCAAGCGTCTCAAAATGGCGATTATTCGCCCGACAAGGGAACCAATGTCCGAATTCTGCCCGACAAAGAAGGTCGTGCCCGAATCTCGCCCGAAAACGGCCTCGATGTTCGAGTCATGCCTGAGAACGCTTCCGGTTCCTCAATTCCGTCTGATAACACCGCGGTTTTCAGCGCGATATCCGAAAACGACTGTGGCACTGAAGACAAGCCCGTGCGCGAAGCGAGTTCCTTGGCATTCAGCCACGCCTCTATTGCCTATGAAAACGCGGACGTGTTGAACGATATCTCGCTTTCGATTCCATCCGGATGGGTGACGCTTATCGCAGGTCGTTCGGGTGCGGGCAAAACCACGCTCGCATGTCTGGCTGCCGGACTCACCAAGGCGCAGTCGGGCTCGGTGCTGCTTGGTGGCACCGCGCCTGTACCGGGCGAAGTTGCCCTAGCGTTCCAGAATCCCGAACAGCAGCTCTTTCTCGAGACGGTAGAGCACGAACTCGCCTTCGCACCGCGCAATCTTGGCTGCTCGGAAGATGAGGTTGCTCGGCGCGTGAGCGAAGCGGCCTCGCAGCTCGAGATCAAGGAGCTGCTGCCAAGCGATCCGTTCTGCCTATCGGGGGGCCAGGCTCGTCGGGTGGCGCTTGCAAGCATTCTCACGCTCAATCCTCGCGCGGTTGTTCTCGACGAGCCCACGGCTGGTCTCGACGCTCCGGCTCGTGCGGCGCTCCACCGCTTGGTGCAAGATATTGCCTGCAAGGGGCTTCCAGTCCTCGTGATGAGTCACGATCTTGAAGAGTGGCTCGCGATCGCAGATCAGGTGGTCCTGCTTGCAGATGGCACGATTGCATGGCAGGGGACGCCAGCCGCACTTGCCTCGGATATAGATGCGTTTGCGCGGGCGGGGCTTGAGCCGCCAGAATCCTGGCAACTTCGTGAACTTCTTGTGCAAGCGGAAAAGCGTGATTCTGCAGGCGTGAACGGGGCCACGTCGGTGGAAGCTGCTGTGCAGGGGCAAGAGGCCGGTGCCGCGCGGGGCCCGGAGGGCTCGGTGGCGCAAGATTCGAGGAGCACGGCGGCACAAGGGCCAATGGCCGGCGCCGCGCAAGAGCCGGAGGGCACGTCGGCGCAAGAGCCATCCTCGCACGGATCGGAGGTCGCGGCCAGGCCAGGCCGGAAGGACGCGGCAGGGCGAGGGCTGGAAGGCGTCGACGCACGCGTAAAAGTGACCCTTCTGCTTGTCGCGACGGCCGCGCTCTTTGCCGCGAGGGCTCCTTGGGCACTTGCCATGTGGGCAATGCTCTGCCTGTTGGTGCTTCGCGCATCCGGCATCGGGGGCAAGGCCGTTGCACGTGCCCTAAAGCCGGTCGCCCTGCTCTTCGCGTTCATCGTCTGCGCAAATCTCGTCTCTTGCGATGGAAGTGCCGACGTTGCCATCGCGGGAAGTGTCGGCATCAGTACGGTGGGTGCCGCACGTGCCGCCACCGCCGTGGCGAGGATCATCATGCTCGTATGTCTTGCGCTTTCGGTCGCGACATCCACAACGCCAACTAAGCTCGCACACGCCTGCACGAGTCTCATGAGGCCGCTCGGTCATATCGGGGTGCCGATCGAAGACGTCGGGCTTGTGCTAGCGATGGCCCTGCGGTTCATTCCCGTTGTCTCCGAAGAGGCGGGGCGCATCAGGCTCGCGCAGCGGGCGCGCGGCGTCAACTTCGACGAAGGGTCGGTGCTCAGGCGCGTACGGGCATGGGCGGCGGTGCTTACGCCGCTCGTGGTCGGGCTCTTCAGGCGCGCCGATCGCGTGGCGGAGTCTATGGATGCCCGCTGCTACGGCCAGCGGAGCTCTGGGCAGCATAGACGCATACCTTTGCAGCCTGCGGACAAGCTTGTTCTTCTCGGCGGGCTCGTTGTCATAGCGGTGCTCACGGTGCTTTCGTATAGTATCTGATGGGAAAGGCGCGCCGATATGCTGGCGCGCGAGACGATAGGGGGCGCGATGGAGGACAAGGCGAGGGCACAGGAAGCTATGGACCATGGCGGGCAGCCCTCATGCGCGGGCACCATCGTTTTGCGCCTGGGGTATTCAGGGGAGGCTTATAGCGGGTTTGCCGAGCAGACGCAGCCCGGGGTGCGCACGGTCGCGGGAGAGCTCAGGAAGGCGCTGGAAACCTTCCTGCGCCGTGAGGTGGACCTTACCTGCGCCGGCCGTACAGACGCTGGCGTGCACGCGCTCAGCCAGTATGTGAGCTTCCCTGCCATCGATGGTGAGCTCTCGATTGTCCAGACGCGCTGGTTGCGCGCCATGGATGCGCTCTTGCCGCGCGATATCGCCGTTCAGGAGGTCTTCCGGGCGCATTCGGATTTCTCCGCTCGCTTTGATGCTTTGGCACGCACCTACACCTATCGCATCGCCGATCGGCCGAATCGCCCGGTGCTCACGCGTGATCATGTGTGGTGGCAGCGCATGCCGCTCGATGAAGAGGCCATGGATAGTGCGGCGCAGCATCTCGTAGGGGAGCACGATTTCAAGAGCTTTTGCAAGATGGCTTCTGCGGTGGGGAAACCGACCTGTCGAAATGTGATGAGCGTGGGTTTTGAGCGAACCGAGGAGCTTGGGGAGGAGGTGCTCGCGTTCACCATCACCGGCAATGCCTTCTTGCATTCCATGGTGCGCACCATCGTGGGGACGCTCGTGGAGGTGGGGCTCCATCGGCGCGAGCCCAGCTGGGTTTCTGAGGTGCTTGCAGCGTGTGACCGCCGGACAGCGGGCCCAACGGCGCCGGCGTGCGGGCTCACGTTCATGGACGTTGCCTACCCGCCGGATACCCTCACGCCACTCGCATAGGGCGCGTCGTCCGGACGGGGCGCGCTGATTGCTTGGTGCCCCGTGCGCATGGTGCGCACCAATTGCACCCCGCGCTGCTCGCATAGACCGTCGCGATGTGTTGTGTTGTTGCAGAACATTTGTACAGAACGTGCAGCCAAGCACTTCGAGTCCGGTGAAAACGCCCGGTGATACCATGTAATACGACTTGCAGTCCAGGACTCCCGGGGGAGGTTGAGCGGTGGCACGTCGTATGGTGAAGCGCCCGTTCATCTCGGTTATCGTGCTTGCCCACGATGCCGAGCGACATGTGCTGCGCACCCTGGAGAGCGTGCTCGACCAGGACTTCGACGACGTTCAGCTCGTGGTGTGCGACTGCGCTTCCCATGATCGTACTGCTGCCATCTGCCGTCGCTGTGCGGAGCGCGAGATCAGGCTCGACGTCATCGAACTCGAAGATACCGACCGTTCCCTTGCCTTCGACCGCGCTCTTGGCGTGGCGCGTGGCCGCTATGTGCTCGTGCTTGGACAGAACGATTGGCTGGCCCCGCGCGCTCTCGAGCACCTTCACGCATTGCTCACCGAGCATGATCTTGAGCTCGCCATCCTCGCGCTTTCGGTTGACGAAGATTCTGGCAACGGCGAGCTCAGCTCGCATCGCCTGAGCTTCGATGTGGCGCCGACGCGCACGAAAGATGAGTTTCGCGATCAAGCGCCCTTGTTCTTGGCGGACGGCATCTTCAACGCGCTCAAGGGCAAGGTCTTGGACCGCGACCGCGCCGACGCGCTCGGCTTGCGTATGCAGCTATGCGGTAACGAGGTCGCCTATCTTGCCGCCTACCTTGAGGATATCGAGCGCGTGGGCGTGGCGGGTCAAGCCGTCTGCCATGTGGCTCAACAAGAGATGCTGAATCACTTCAACATGGCCGCATATGCCTGCTGTGAACGGAACCACGAGCGGTACCTGCAACTCATCTCGACATGGCGCCGCGACCGCGACGAAGCACTTCTGGCTGCGGTCCATCGCCTGCATCTACGCGAGATCATCTCTTGCATTGAAGGCGTCTGCTCGTCACGCGAGATTTCTGCTATCGAGCGCAACGCGCGCGTTCGCGACATGATCGAGGCGCCGAGCACGCGGGCTTCGGTGGCGGTGCTCGGTGATACGAGCCGTGAATTCGGCTTCATCTACGGTTCCATCGTCCGCAAAAACGTGACCGCTTGCTGTCTGAGCGCCCGCCTTTCAATACTCGCGCGCATCTCGCATCTTCCCTTCGCAGCGCGAACGGGCGTCATGCTTTCGTGCGCTTGATCGCTCTGTCGTACGCCGTATGCGGAAAATCGTTGCCAAAGTGTTCCCTCAAATAGCCTTCAGCGCATGAAAGGAAGCATAAATCGTATAGGATATGCTTCAATTTGATTACACACCGCCATTCTCCTGCGTAATTGAGTACACTATGCGTACTTCACGCATATCTAGCAGGAACGTGGCAAAGGGGAGTGTAGCGAAATGGCGAAGAAGCGCAACGGCCGGCAGGATGCCATCCGGGAGATAGTTCGCAATAAGAACGTTCGCACGCAACGCATGCTCGTCGACGAGCTGAAGACGTTCGGTTTTGACTGCACGCAAGCCACGGTCTCGCGCGATATTGCCGATATGGGGCTGCGCAAGCTTCCCGAGGGCGTCTATGTGCTTGCCGAGGATCTGCATCTGCAGCGCATGGTCTCGGAACTCGTCGTAGAGGTCGTGCGCACGGGCAATCTCGTGCTTGTGAAAGCACAGCCGGGTACGGCGTCCGGTATCGCTGCCGCTATCGATGCCGCGGAGCTTCCCGCCGTGCTCGGGTCACTCGCGGGCAACGACACCATTCTGGTGGTCGCGCGAACCGACGACGACGGCGAGCGGTTCGAGACCCTTATCTCGAAGCTCTGCAATCCTCATCGATGAGACAGTTGTGCCAGGTACAAGTGTCTCATGTGTCTAGGACCCAAAAGCAACGGGGAGCCCCTGCGAGCTCCCCGTTTTGCTATCAATGAGACACTTGTACCTGGCACAACTGTCTCATGTCTGTCTCAGCTTTGTCCGTCACCTGTGCCCGCACCCGCGCCGGGGCTCGGCTCGGGTGCGGGGCTCGGCTCGGGTTTGGGATCGGGCTCGGGCTCGGGCTCCGGGGTGGTGGCGGGTTCCGATGGCGAGGTCACGGGGGAGGTGGGGCTTTCCTGAGTGGTCGTGCTCTCGGCCTCGGTGCCGGTCCCCTCGTTTTCCACCACGGTCTCGGTCTCGGGCGTTGTGGCCTTGGATCCGCCGCCGGAAAGCGGCTTGCCGTCAACCTCCCAAACCGAGTCGTCCTGATAGGTAATCTGGCCGTCGGCTGCCGGGAATTCCTCGCGTTCAACGCCGTCGAGCACGGTGTTGAAGAAGTTCCGCGCGATAGGGATGGGCAGGTCGGAGGTGCGCCCGCGCCGTCCGTTGACGGTGATGCGCTGGTTGCTGCCGCTATGGCCCGTCCAAACGGCCATGGTGTACTGCGGGGTGTATCCGCAGAACCACAAGTCGGACGGGGCCTCGGTGGTACCGGTCTTGCCGGCGAAGGGCTGGTTCGCCGAGAGCTGAGCACCCGTGGCCGTACCGCTGGAGATGACTCCCTGCAAGATATCGTTGATCTCGGCGGCAACGCTCGCATCGAGGACGCGCTCGGGGCTGTCCTCATGCTGGTAGATGACCTCGCCGTCACGGTTTTGAATCTCGGTGATCGCCACGGCATCGCGATGCTCGCCACCCATGGCGAAGGTGGAGTATGCCTCGGCCATCTGAAGCGTCGAGAGCTCCTTGGTGCCCAGCGTGAGCGACGAATACGCATTCATCTCGTCGTCGATGCCCAGGTTATGGCACATATCGATCACGTTCTGGATGCCCACGGCCTTTGCAACCTGCACGTAGCCCGTGTTCGCCGAAACCTCGGTCGCCCGCGCGAGCGAAATGTAGCCATAGGAGTGTTTATCGTAGTTGCTCACGGTGTACGAGCCGTCGTCGAAGGTCTGCGGCGAGTTGCAGTTGATGATGATGTTGGGGTTCATGCCCTGGTCGATGGCGGTGGCAAGGGTGAATGCCTTGAATGCGGAGCCCGTCTGGCGCTGCGTGATGGCATGGTTGGTGTGCTGGTCGTCGGCGTAGTAGTCCCGTCCGCCCACCATGGCCACGATGTAGCCGTTGTCGTTATCGATCACCGTCATGCCGGCTTCAAGGCCGTCCTCGTCGAACTTGTTGAGCTGGTCCTGCACCGATGCCTCTGCTGCTTGCTGCACGTTCGGCTTGATGGTGGTCTTAACGGTGAGGCCGCCAGAGAAAATCTGGTCGTAGTCGAACTCATCCGAGAGCAGGGAGCGCACGTAGTCGACGAAGTAGGGGTAGGCGTTGATATCCACGCCCGTGCCCGAGGTCTCGGATACGTTGAGCTGGAGCTCCTCGGCCTGCGCGGCGTCATGCTCCTCCTGAGAAATGTAGCCGTTGCGGAGCATGCGGTCGAGCACCGTGTTGCGGCGCTGGACGGCGAGCTCGGGGTTGATGGTGGGGTCGTACTGCGATGGGGCATTCGGCAGGCCCACGAGCAGGGCCGCCTCGGCCAGGGTGAGGTCGCTGGCGCTCTTGGAGAAGTAGGTCTGCGCGGCGGCCTCGATGCCGTACGCTCCGTGACCGTAGTTGATCACGTTGAGGTACATGTTGAGGATCTCGTCTTTGGAATAGATCTCCTCCATCTTGACGGCGAGGTAGATCTCGCGCACCTTGCGCTCGAGGGTGATGTCGAACTGCTCGTCCAAGAGGATGGTGTTGCGCACGAGCTGCTGGGTGATGGTCGATGCGCCCTCGGAACCGCCGGTGACCTGCGAGACCGCAGCGCGCATGATGCCTACGAGGTCGAAGCCGCCGTGCTCGTAGAAGCGCTCGTCCTCGGTGGCGACGGTGCCGTTGATCACATAGTCGGAAATCTGGTCGAGCGAAACCGTGGTGCGGTTCTGCGTATAGAAGCGGGCGATCACGTTGCCATCGGCATCGAGGATCGTCGTGGGCTCGCTCATGAGGTAGAGGTCGGTGTCGGTGTAGTCGGGCAGGTCTTGGAGCCAGGTGTCCACGACGCCGATCATGCCGATGCCGAAAGCGGTGCCCGCAAGGAGCAGGAACCCGAAGAACGACGCGATGATGATGGGCAAAGCGTGCGTCTTCGCGCGCTTTCGACTATGGCGTTGACGAGGACCCATATAGACCTCCTGTTGCTGAAGCTTCGCGTGTGCTTGCGCGCAGATGCGGGCAAATCGTCAAACATAGATAGAGCACACATTACCTCAACACGCTCGTTGATGGAATTTGGGTATGCTTGTTCAAGCCAAATTCCAGACCGACTGCATACCTTGCGGCGTGTTCGCAAGGCTAGATGGGAGCGACCAATGGGTTCGATCGAGGGCGCGCAGCCGGCGCACGGAGGCACGCGAAGCCCTGTCGGCGGTGAGGCGCAGCCGGCGCACATGGTGGCACCGCGGCATGCGGCAGCCAGCCATGCAGCACGGCCCGCGATTGCTCACCGCCCAGGGCGGGGGAGCGGAGCCGAGCCCCATGCCCTCGTGGCCATAGCCGCCGTGCTCGCTTTTGCCCTTGTGGTCGCGCTGGGCATCATGGTCGCCATCTCGTTTTTCGATCACAGCTATGCCGACGATTGGCATTACGGCGTCGATGCTCACCTTGCGCTCGAGGCCGGGCGCGGCGTGTTCGGAGCCGTTGCGGCGGCGGCCCAGGAGGTCGTCGATACCTATTTCTCCTGGCAGGGAACCTACTCAGCAATCTTTCTCATGGCGCTTCAGCCGGGCGTGTTCGCCGAGGAGCTCTACGGCCTGGGCGCGGTGTTCATCATCGCCGCGCTCGTGCTCGCCACGGCGTATGCCTCGAGTGTCGTCGTGCGCGATCTGCTCGGCGCGCCGCCCGCGGTGTGGGTCGCCCTCACCTGTCTCGTTCTTCTGCTGCAGACGCAGCTTTTGCCGAGCCCCGTCGAAGGGTTCTGGTGGTACAACTCGGCTATCTACTACACCTTCTACCATGCGCTTATGCTTGTGGCTGCGGCGCTATCGGCGCGCATTGTTCGAGGGCGCACGCGCCGGGGGCCCATCGGACGAGCTGGGCTGGTGGGCCGCGCGATGGGGCTCACGCTCCTCGCGGCGATACTGGCGGGCGGCAATTTCGTAACGGGGCTCGTCGCGGGCACGGTGCTCTTTGCCGCCACGGTGGCGTGCATCGCACGGGGCAACCGGCGCGGCTTCGCCCTCGTTCCTGCGCTCGTGGTTTTCGCTGCCGGCTTCGCGCTCTCGATGGCGGCGCCGGGAAACGTGGAGCGTCAGGTGAGTCAGTTTCCCGGTGATAATCTCGGCGTCTTCATGACGCTTCTGCGGAGCGCCTTTGCGGGTATCGAGTACATCGTCTTGTGGACCAACGGCCTGTTCGTCTTGGCACTTGCTCTCGCAGTGCCCGTGATGGTGTGGGCGGCGCGGCGCTCGGCCTGTTCCTTCGCGCTGCCGGGCGTTCCGGCCGTGGCGTCCGTGCTGCTCTTTATGGCGAGCTTCGCGCCGACGTTCTACTCCATGGGCACGGTGGGCCCGGGCCGCGTGCAGAACATTCGCTACGACCTTTTCGTGGTGCTCGCATTTCTCTGCATCGGCTGGTTTTGCGGATGGTGCGTTCGTCGTCTCGAGAGGTCGGGGCGCACGGCTGCGGTGCCCTGGAAGAGCTTGGGGCGGGTCTGGCCGGCATACACCGCGCTCATGTTCGCGGTGCTTGCGCTCATGGTCGGCGCGCTCGCCATCGACGAGAGGCATCGCGACGACCTCGTCTCGATCTCTGCCGCGTCGTCGCTCATCTCGGGGGAGGCTCAGGAATACGATGACCAGGTGTGGGCGCGCATTACCACGCTCACGGAGAGCCCGTCGGCAGATATCCAGGTGCCGTTCTACACCGTGGGCCCCAAGGTGCTCTTCATGGGCGATATCCGCGACAACATGGATAACTACATCAACTTCCGCCTGGCTCAGTGGTATGGGCGCGACTCCGTGATCGGCTACACGCCTTCGAGCTCAGAGTGATACAGCGAACCCGGTTACTTTTATCATTCTTGTCCGCTGCCAAAAATGATAAAACGAACCGGGTTCGTTTTATCACGGGAGTGTTTCGGGTGCCGGGCGTGGTTTTCGGCTACACTAATACAGCTACCGAGAAAACAAGCACCGCCAGCGCGCAGAAGACCTATGGGATGCCGTCGGCGAGGGTGCTAGATATCAGGAGGACAGAAATGCTGTCAGTCGAAGAGCAGATGCGGATCATCACTTCGGGAGCGGCGCAGATCGTGCCTGAGGCGGATCTTAAGAAGAAGCTCGAGCGGGGCGTACCGCTCAACATCAAGCTGGGCGTGGACCCCACGAGCCCCGACCTCCATCTGGGCCATGCAGTGCCCCTGCGCAAGATGCGCCAGTTCCAGGACTTGGGCCATACGGTCACGCTCATTATCGGCAACGGTACCGCGCTCATCGGCGATCCGTCCGGTAAGAATTCCACCCGTCCGCAGCTTTCGCAGGAGCAGGTCGAGGCAAACGCGCAGACCTACGTCAACCAGGCCATGAAGATCCTCGACCCCGAGAAGACCACCATCGTGCACAACGCCGACTGGATCCTCTCGCTCGACCTCAAGGGCCTGCTCGAACTCTGCAGCAAGTTCACCGTGGCGCGCATCCTGGAGCGCGACGACTTTACCAAGCGCTACCAGTCGCAGACGCCCATCGCGCTCCACGAGTTCCTCTACCCCGTGATGCAGGCATACGACTCCACGGTCATCAAGGCCGACGTTGAGATGGGCGGTACCGACCAGCTCTTCAACCTGCTCGCCGGTCGCGAGCTTATGGAGAAGATGGGCATGGAGCCGCAGGTCGCGCTCACCATGCCGCTGCTGGAGGGCACTGATGGCGTGCGCAAGATGTCCAAGAGCTACGGTAACTACATCGGCCTCACGGACGAGCCTGCCGATATGTTCGGCAAGACCATGTCCATTCCCGACGAGATGATCGCGAAGTACTACCGCCTGGCCAGCTCCAAGACTCCCGAGGAAGTCGATGCCATCGAGGCTGCGCTCGCCGACGGCTCCGCCGATCCGTACGAGCTCAAGCGCGCGCTCGGTCGCGACCTCTGCGATACCTACCATGGCGCAGGCGCGGGCGAGGAGGCGCAGGCCGAGTTCGACCGGGTGTTCAAGGAGAGCCAGCTTCCCGAGGACATCGCCATGGTCTCGGTCGACCTGACCCCCAACGATGAAGGCCTCATCTACCTTCCGGGTGTGCTCAAGGAGGCTGGGCTCGCCCCGTCTGCCGGCGAGGCGCGCCGGCTCATCGACGGCGGCGGCGTGAAGATCGACCAGAAGCCGGTCGCGCCCAAGGCCTACAACATCGATCCGGCGCTTCTGCACTCCGGCTGCGTGCTCCAGGTGGGCAAGCGCAAGTACGCGCGCCTCGCTTAACGCGCCTCGCCGAGCCTGGCTGCAACGAGCGGTTTCGAGCGGGCCCGGACCTGTCATCGCAACGGGTCCGGGCCCGCTTTTTCATGCGAGCGTACTGCATGTTGCCACTCGGTTTCGAAACATGGTCGAAACGCCGGCGCAACGGTTGCGCAACGCGCGCGCCGTATGATGCCACGACGCGCCGGCTTGCCCTGCGCTTGTCGATCCATGCAGAACCGGGAGGGCCGCCATGCCCACGTGCCATACAGCCACCCTATCGAACGCCGCGGAAAGCGGCCTTTATCGCCCTGAGTTCGAGCACGATGCATGCGGCATCGGTGCGCTGGCGAGCATCACGGGCGAGCGGTCGCACCAGATGCTCGACGACGCGCTCTCGGTGCTCGTGAACCTCGAGCATCGCGGGGGCACGGGCCTCGAGAAGAATACCGGCGACGGTGCGGGCATCCTCTTCCAGGTGCCGCACCACTTCTTCCGCAAGGAGGCTCAGAAGTGCGGCCACATCCTTCCCGATGAGGGGCGCTACGCCGTGGCCATGCTCTTCTTCCCCCAGGATGAGCAGGGGGTGCGCGACGCGCGCCGCGTCTTCGAGGACGGTTGCGCGGCTTGCGGCGTTCCCGTGCTCTTCTGGCGCGAGGTTCCCATTGACCCGCACGACCTCGGCAACACGGCGCGTGCATGCATGCCCACGATCCTCCAGGCGTTCCTCGGCCTGCCCGAGGGAACGGAGCCGGGGGATGCCTTCGAACGGCGGCTCTACGTGTGTCGCCGCGCCATCGAGAAGGCGGGCGACGCGGAGCATGCGCTCCAGGGCAAGATCTTCTACATCTGCAGCATGTCGAGCCGCACCATCGTCTACAAGGGCATGCTCGTTGCCACGCAGATGCGCCGCTTCTTCATCGACCTCAACGACGCCGCCGTCAAGACAGCCGTGGCACTCGTGCACTCGCGCTACTCCACCAACACCACGCCCAGTTGGGAGCGGGCTCACCCTAACCGGATCATCATTCATAACGGCGAGATCAACACCTTGAAGGGCAACGTCAACTGGATTCGGGCTCGGGAGCCCAACCTCTACTCACCGCTTTTGCAGGGCGATCTTGCGCGGGTGCTCCCCATCATCAATCGCGAGGGTTCCGATTCAGCGATTCTCGACAACGTGCTGGAGTTCCTCGTCATGAACGGCCGCCCGCTCTCCCGCGCGGTGAGCATGCTCCTTCCCGAGCCATGGGACCACAACCAAGCGCTTGGAGCAGAGCGTCGCGCCTACGACGCCTACCAATCCATGCTCATGGAGCCGTGGGACGGGCCTGCTGCCATTGCTTTCACGGACGGCCGAACGCTCGGCGCCGCGCTCGACCGCAACGGGTTACGCCCGGCTCGCTACTACGTGACGCGCGACGACCGGTTCCTGCTTTCGAGCGAGGTCGGCACCATCGAAGTCGATCCATCCAACGTGCTCACCGCGGGCTGCTTGGGGCCGGGAGAGATGCTCGAGGTCGATATGGCGGCGGGCCGCGTGGTCTATAACGACGAGCTCCGCGGCGCGTTCGCCAAGGAGAAGCCGTATCGCGACTGGATCGCCGAGGAGACGATCGACGTCCGCGACCTCGCGGCTCCTTCGGCTGAGCGCGCGCCGTTTGCCGAGGATGCCGCCGTGCCCGAGACGGTGCGCCTCGTGAAGCTCGGCTACCACTGGGATGACGTGGACGAGGTGCTGCGCCCCATGGCATGCACGGGTGCGACCCCGCTCGCCTCGATGGGCATCGACGCGCCGCTCGCATGCCTCTCCAAGAAGAACCGGTCCTTCTTCGATTACTTCTACGAGCTCTTCGCCCAGGTAACGAACCCGCCGATCGACGCGTTGCGCGAGAGCTTCGTGACCTCGACGGTGCTCTATCTGGGAAACCACGGCAACCTGCTCGAAGACTCGCGCGCATCCTGCCAGCTCGTGCGCTTGCAACGGCCGCTGCTCACGCGCGAAGAGTTCGAGAGCATCTGCGCCATCGACCGCGTGGGGTTCCGTGCCCAGCGCTTCCGCGCCGTCTTCGTGTATGGCCGCGGAGCGCAGCGTGGCGCGAGCGCGGTGCTCGACAGCGCGAACGCGGCGCCCGCCGGGGCCTGCGCCCTCGAGGAGGCGCTCGGCCGCTTGGCGCGCGAGGTAGAGGCTGCGGTGCGCGATGGTGTGAACATCGTCGTGCTTTCGGACCGAGCAGGGGAGGGCGAGGTTCCCATCCCGTCGCTTCTTGCGGTCTCGGCTGTTCATAACCACCTCATCCGGGCGGGGGTGCGCACGTTCGCGGACCTCGTAGTGGAATGCGGAGACGCCGTCAGCGCGCACGACTTCGCGGCGCTCGTGGGGTACTCGGCGAGCGGCATCTACCCGTATGCCGCCCATGCGGTGATCGGACGCCTTGCAGACGCGGGCGACCTTACCGCCAAGGATGGGCGCGTACTCACGGCAGCAGAGGGCGTGGCGAACTTCAACCGCGCGGCGACGGCGGGCATCGTCTCGATCATGTCCAAGATGGGCATTTCCACGGTGCAGAGCTACCACTCCGCCCAGATCTTTGAAGCGGTGGGCCTTGCGCCCACGTTCATCGACCGCTACTTCACCGGTACGGTGAGCCGCGTGGGAGGGCTCGACGCGGAAGTGGTCGAGCGCGAGCTGCGCCAACGCTACGACGAGGCGCTTGCAACCGAGAAGAGCCCCGCGCCCGGCCAGCTGCCCACCTTGGGCCTCACCAAGTGGCGGCCGCTCGGCGGCGAGGAGCATCTCATCGATCCGCAGGTCATCTACACGCTTCAACGCGCTTGCCGCGAGGACAGCTACGAGCTCTTCCGTTCCTATAGCGAACGGCTGCACGTGCCCGGGCGCCCGGTGCGCCTGCGCGACCTGCTCGATTTCGATGCGGATGCCCGCACGCCCCTCTCGCTTGACGAGGTCGAGAGCGCCCGCTCAATCGTGCGTCGCTTTAACACCGGCGCCATGTCGTTCGGGTCCATCTCCCAAGAAGCGCATGAGTGCATGGCGATCGCCATGAACCGCCTGCACGGCCGATCGAACTCCGGCGAGGGCGGCGAGGACCCGCGCCGCGAGACCCCGCTCGCCAACGGCGACTCGAAGAACTCGGCTATCAAGCAGGTGGCCTCGGGGCGCTTCGGCGTGACGAGCCGCTACCTGTGCTCGGCGACGGAGATCCAGATCAAGATGGCTCAGGGCGCCAAGCCCGGTGAGGGCGGGCACCTGCCTGGCAAGAAAGTCTACCCTTGGGTTGCCGAGGTGCGCAGGTCGACCCCCGGCATCGGCCTCATCAGCCCGCCGCCGCACCACGATATCTATTCGATCGAGGACCTGGCGGAGCTCGTCTTCGACCTCAAGTGCGCCAATCCCGGTGCGCGCGTGAGCGTGAAGCTGGTGAGCGAGGCCGGCGTGGGCACCATCGCGACCGGTGTGGCCAAGGGCGCGGCCGACAAGATCCTCATCTCGGGCCACAACGGGGGCTCGGGCGCCGCTCCGCGCGACTCCATCTGGCACGCGGGCCTGCCGCTCGAGCTCGGCCTCGCGGAAGCGCAGCAGACGCTCGTGCGCAACGGTCTGCGTTCGCGCGTGGTGCTCGAGGCCGATGGCAAGCTCATGGATGGCACCGACGTCGCGGTCGCGTGCCTTTTGGGTGCCGAGGAGTTCGGTTTCGCCACCATGCCGCTCATCGCCATGGGCTGCCTCATGCAGCGCGACTGCCAGCAGGACACCTGCCCTGCGGGCATCGCCACGCAGAACTGCCGCCTGCGCCGGGGCTTCGCGGGCAAGCCGGAGCACGTGGAGCGCTTCATGCTTTTCGTGGCCGAGCAGCTGCGCGAGGTCATGGCTCGGCTTGGTTTCGCCACGGTAGACGAGATGGTGGGCCATGTGGAGTGCCTGCGCCAGGTTGAGGCGCCGGGCAACTGGAAGGCTGGGCTCATCGACCTTGCTCCGGTGCTCGCGCCCGCGGTGTGCGAGTTCGGCGCGGATATCCCGGGCGCCGACGTCCCGCATTACCTGCCCGCTATGGCCGCGGATCGAGGGGTGGAGCGCACGCTCGACGCGACGCTCTTCGTGCCGTATACGCAGGATGCCCGCGCGCACCTGCGCCCGGTGCACTTCCGCGCGGACATCGCCAACGTCAACCGCTGCGTGGGCACGCTTCTGGGCCACGAGGTCACGAAGGCCCATCCCGAAGGGTTGCCGGACGGCGCCATCACCATAGATTGCGACGGCTCTGCCGGGCAGAGCTTCGGAGCCTTCCTGCCAGCGGGCGTCACGCTCAACGTTCGCGGCGATGTGAACGACTACTTTGGCAAAGGGCTCTCGGGCGGCGTCGTCTCGGTTCGTCCTCCGGAGGGCGCCACGTTCAAGTTCGACGAGAACATCATCGTGGGCAACGTGGCCTTCTATGGCGCAACCGGGGGACGCGGCTTTGCGAACGGCCTTGCTGGCCAGCGCTTCGGCGTGCGCAACTCCGGTGCGACGCTCGTGGTGGAGGGCGTGGGCGCACACGGGTGCGAATACATGACGGGCGGCTGCGCGCTCATCTTAGGCGAGGTCGGGCAGAATTTCGCTGCGGGCATGACGGGCGGCGTCGCCTATGTGTATGACGAGCGTCGCACGCTCGCCGCCCGCTGCAATACCGAGATGGTGCGGCTCTGCACGCCATCGGGGGCCGAGCTCGAGCAGATTCGCGCGCTCATCGAGGAACACGTCCGCTATACGGCGAGCCCGCGCGGCATCAAGCTGCTCTACCAGTTCGCCACGGCGTCGAGGCGCTTCGTCAAGGTGGTTCCCACCGATTACGAGCGCGCGCTGAAGATCGTGGAGGAGGCCGAGCGCCGGGGCGCCACGCGTGAGCAAGCGCTGGAGGAGGCTTTCGAGGCCATCACGGCGTAGCGGTCATTATGGGACGTGTTTGTTTTGACCGTTTTTGGTCGGTCATTATGGGACGGGTTCATTTTGACCGTTTGCGGTCATGAGGGATCGTCACGAGGGGACGTCACAAGGGGACGGATTTGATGCGGGGCGGATTACCCGCAGTCGATAAGGTTTGAGAGGGGATATCGATGGGGAAGCCCGGAGCATTTCTCGAGCGGGATCGCGAGGCGCATGAGCTGCGCCCGGTGCGCGAGCGCGTTCACGACTACAACGAGCTCTATGTGAACCTCGATGAAGATGCCCAGCGCCGACAGGCGAGCCGCTGCATGATGTGCGGGGTTGCGTTTTGCCAGATGGGCAGTACGTTTGGCAGCGCTCGCCCGAGCGGCTGCCCGCTCCACAACCTCATCCCGGAGTGGAACGAGCTCGTGTATCGCGGACGATGGGCCGAGGCGGCCGAGCGCCTCGCGCTTACCTCTCCGTTGCCGGAGTTCACGAGCCGTGTGTGCCCGGCCCTTTGCGAGGCTGCGTGCAACCTTGGCAGGGTGAGCGACGAGCCCACGACCATCCACGACAACGAACGCGCCATTTCCGATTGGGAATGGGTGCACGGTGGTCCGCGCCGGTTTGAGCCGGCTTCCAAGGATGCGCCGCGGGTTGCCGTGGTGGGCTCGGGGCCTGCGGGGCTTGCTGCCGCATGGGAGCTCGCGCGGCGCGGGGCGCAGGTGACGGTCGTTGAGCGCGACGACCGCGCCGGCGGGCTGCTCATGTACGGCATCCCCAACATGAAGCTTCCGAAAGGCGTGGTCGAGCGCCGCGTGGCCCTTATGAACGAGCTTGGCATCGTGTTCCGCCTGGGAGTCGATGCCTCCGATCCGACGGTCGCCGCCGACCTGCGTTTCGAGTTCGATGCCGTGGTCGTGGCGGCGGGCGCTCGGGCCGCGCGCGGGCTTTCCGTCGAGCACATCGATGCGCCGGGCGTCGTGTACGCCGTCGACTACCTGACCGCTGCAACGCGCGCCGTGCTCGAAGGCACCCCCGAGGCGCCCGCTACACCCGCCATCTCGGCTGTTGGCTTGGATGTCGTGGTCATCGGCGGCGGCGATACGGGTAACGATTGCGTGGGCACCGCGGTACGCCAGGGCGCCAAGAGCGTGCGCCAGCTCGAATTCATGCCCGCGCCGCCGGAGCGCCGCCTGCCGGGCAATCCTTGGCCTGAGTGGCCAAACGTCCGCAAGATGGATTACGGCCAGGAAGAGGCTATCGACCTCATGGGCGAAGAGATCCGCTCGTGGGGTGTCGACACTCTTGAGGTGCTGCTTGACGATGCGGGCGCCGCGCGCGGCTTGCGGGTCGCAGATCTCGATTGGACCTCGGGTAGACCTGAGCGCCTTGCGGGGAGCGAGCGGGAGCTGCCCGCGCAGCTCGTCTTGATTGCCTGCGGCTTCACCGGTCCGGAGCGCGGCGTGTTCGATGCTTTCGGCGTGGCGATGCCTGCGCCGGGGGAGGGGCGCCCCTTGCCTCGGATGGTGTCTGCCGAGAGCCATCGCTGCGAGCTTGTTGGTACTGCTGCAGGTGGCGCGTCCGGTGCGGCTGAGAGCGTTGTCGGCCCGATCTCCGCTCCTGCTCCAGCAGCGAGCTCCGTCGAGGCGGTTTCCGTTCCCGGTGCGGCTTCGACCGGTGCTGACGCGAGCTCCGTTCCTGCCGCTGCCGCAATCTATGCTGCCGGTGACGCGCGCAATGGGTCGTCTCTCGTCGTCAACGCCATCGCGGATGCCCTTGCATGCGCTGCCGAGGTTGCCGAATATCTCGAGCTGTAGGTTTGTCCCGTCTGCGAACGCAGCGAATCCGGAGTTACGCGCCGCCGGGCTCAGCGGTCCTGACGCTGCCGACCCCGAGCACGGCGAATCCGGAGTTATCGGCTCGGCCCGGCCCTGAGCGCAGCAGTTTTGGAGTTATCGCATGTTCGGGTCGGGTGTCTCGCCGCTCAACGTTGCAGAAATGGAGTTATCCGTGCCGAGCGCTGCAGATCCGGAGTTACCGGCCTCCACAGGCGCCCGTAACTCCGAATCTGCAGCGTTCGCTGTTTGTAACTCCGGATCTGCAGCGCTGGGTGAGGGGGATGCTGCCGGTAACTCCAAATCTGCTGCGCTCGTGAGCATGGCTCCATACCCGCCGCGTCCGCTGAGCATAACTCCATTTCTGCAGCGCCGGGCACCGGAGCGTTAATGGCAGCTCCGGATCTGCCGAACTCGGTAACCGGCGGCGCCAGGGGTGCAGCGCCCGGCGACGCGTATCTCCAGATCAGCTGCGCTTGGCTGCCCGTCGCACCCGGCCATGCCCCTGCCCATGGCGGTCGGACACGTGCTGTCATGCCCACCGCACTCGGCCGTATGGGAAAAGATCGGCATCGCTTCAGGCGGCGCATGGGCATCACGCACCCTAGTACCGCGTATGCGTGACGGCTCGCCACTGATCTCTCCAACGTTGCGCAGCGTCGCGGTCTGGGGAAATTCCCGATGCCTTGAGAAGCTTGTCAAGGCGCGCGGGTTGCGAAAGGTCTTCGTAGGTGAATCTCAGCACAGGAAGGCCAAGCAGCGTTAAGCGCGATTCTCGCTGCCGCTCTTCTATCAGGGAGTCCACGATGGTTTTGTCGCGAAGCATGGCGGGGTCTTGGTACTTCTGCTTTCCGTCGAACTCCCCCGCGATGCGTAGCAGGTGCGAGAGCTCCCAGTAGTAGTCGACGCGGAAGGGCCTGGCGGGCTCAATGGGATTGGGCAAATCGACCTGCAGCTCTGGTATCGGGTAGCCATGGGCGATGAAAAAGGCGCGCACGCGCGATTCCCCGCCGTTTTCCGAGCGCCCGTCTGCATAGGAGGCGATAAACCGCGCCTGCCTGATACCGGGATAGCCACGTGTCTTTTCAAGGTGAGACATAAGATTCACGCGGGTTTGGTTTGTGCGGCGAAGGGCTGAATCCGCGATGGCAAGGCCGTAGCTAAAGGGGGCCTCGCGCAGGCACTCCGAAACGGTCTGCCAGAATGAAGTCACCTTTATGCCGTCAACGCTCTCGATTTCATCGCGTGGGGAGGGCCTGCGCGCGGCGATGATGCAGGGCCGCGGCGGCCGAGCGGCGATGATGCTTGTGGTATCGAGCAGGGGATATGGTACGTCAAGCCCCCAGATGAGGGCGGCGCAGTGCGAGCGGAAAATCCACGAAGGGTGACGGGCGGCTTCTGCGCGTATGATGTGAAGTGCTTTCTCGCGTGGGTTTAGGCTTTCCCAATAGATAGTTCGTGCAAATGCGCCGTGTGCCGGGCTTACGATGGACCCGTTTTCGCAGCGGCGACGAAACGCTCGCGCCTCGTCTTCGCAGGCGAGGGCGAGGGCTCGGTAACATTCTGCTTCATCGAGGATGTGATCGAGCTTCTCTTGCGTTGCTCGACGCAGCCCGCTCACGATCATGCTCCCCGCGGTTGGGCATTACGGCGCGTTCGCGTGCGTTGCTCCTCGTCGGGCGGAATGGTTGCAGTGTGTCGGTATCTTCCGTCGATGCCGATGATATCGCGGACGAGGCGCAGGTAGAACGAAGCGTGCTCCGCCTCGGGCTTGCGCACGCGGTCTTCGGGATGGAAGAACCCGGGTCCATCGAGGGCGGTGTCTGCAGGTGCGGCCCGGTCGTAAAGCCTGGTGTTGGCTAGGGGAACCCAGAGCCCGTCGACGCAGGCAATTCTCTCGCCAATGGTTCCGCTCCTCCAACGGGCTCGTTTGCAGAGCTCGGGGTCGTAGACGTCGTAGCGTCGAGCGGTCTGGATATCTTCGAGCGCGGCCATACCGCTGCGCGTGTCCTTGTCGTGGATGATGAAGCGAGAGAAGGTCTGCGTCTCACAGATTTGCCGCACGTGGTCAAGATGCAGGGCCTTCGCTCCCGCCGGGGGATGGGCCGCATATTCCTCAAGGGGCGTTCTACCGTTACGGAAGGGATATTCGAAGAGCATCCATTCCGTAAACATGACGTTGAAGGAATCCGGTTCGATGAAGGGAGGCATGTCGTAGAGAAACGCGGGCTCCACGAACGAGATGAACGTACCGGCAGCGTCGGCCAGCAGTTCTTGCTTGCGGATTGCCCAGTAGCGGGCAACGGCGTCGATATCACCTGCTATACACGCCGTCTGCTTCTGCATGTCGCGTTGCTCTGCAGTGGCATAGCTTGCTGTTCGTTTTTCGTCCATGGCTTGCTCCTCGTACCACCTCGATGCCGGTCCCGCGCGCAGATTCGCGCGTGATTGATCCCGCGTTGCAAAGGAATCGCATCGGGTTCACCGGCCTTGCATACTCATAGCTTCTATGGGGCAGGTGAACAAATGGCGCGGATGCTTCCTGCATTTTCTGAACACCGTCTGTGAAATAGCTGGTCCCGTGTGGCTAATCGCAAGGTTGCGCCACTGCGTCATGCGCAACAGTTGGTGCGTTGCCCCTTCTCATCCATAGAAAAAGCAACGGAATGCGGAAAGCGGGTGGGTGCGGAAGTACTGGCGGGTGCGTCGTCGTGGGGAGTGCGAAAACAGGTAGGCGCAGCAACGTGCATGGGTGCGGCAGCGCTGAGAAGAGCGAAATCAGGTGAATGTGGAGAACGGCCAAGCGCAGAGATGCTGGCGGGCGCGTCGTCACTGTGAGCGCGACGCCGGGGGCGGGCTAACGGAAAAAGCCGGCTCCGGAGGTTCCGGCGCCGGCTATGCTCGCGTCTCTGTTCGCAAACGCTGTACTTCGAATACTACGATTTGGTTTCCATGTGTGCGTGGCACTTAGGGCAGGTGACGATGATTTTCCCCTTGCCGCGGGGAACCGAGAGCATCGTCCCGCAGTTGGGGCACTTGAGGAAAGCCTTCGTCTTGCGCTCCTTCCACATCTTTTTGGCGGTGCGAGCCTGGCGCTTAAGCTGCTCGGTAGAGCCCGCGCCGCCGCGCGAAGAGCCGCCCCCACGGTATCCGCTGCCGTCGCCGCCGAAGCGCTCCCCCGCGAAGGGAAGCTTGGCCATCATGCGGCGAAACGCGGCGTTTTCGCTATATCGAGCGTCTCGATTCTTGGAGAAGGAGCGCAGGAGGGCAACGATGAGGATAGCGAGCGCGACGATCGAGACGACGCGCAGGTTGAATATGGTCCCAACAAGCGTAAGCACCACACCAAGCGCGCCGAGGGCGCATGATAGGTCGTCAACGCCATAGCGATCCTTCATGAAATCTTGCATGCCGAGGGTTCCTCTCCAGTCTTGCTTCGCGTGTGTCAAGCACGCCCGCGCGTCGAGATGGGCGCGGGCGCGGCGTGTCTTGCTCTGTTCTACCCACGAGGCGGCAGATGAACCAAATCTTAATAAAAAGGCGATGCCTTCTGCTGCGGGTCTGCCTTCCGGGGCAACCGGTCATGCGCCCGCCTCTGAGAGTGGCGTCTTGCCGCGCGCTCGCCCTCAAGAGGGGCGCTCTCCAGGGCACCCCTCGCGCTGCCGTCTCTCGGCTACCGATTGAGCTTATCGATGATGCGCGCGATCTCTTCGAGTTTCTCTTCCTTTTCCTCGGGTGTGCCGCTTTCTGCTGCCGTGCGCACGCAGTGCTCGATATGAGCCTTGAGAACATCGGCGTTCACGCGTGCGAGCAGCGACTCGGTGGCCATGAGCTGGGTCGAGATGTCGATGCAATAGCGGTCTTGCTCGACCATGCGCATGATGCCGTCGATTTGCCCGCGCGCGGTTTTAAGCAGGCGGAGGGTTTTGTCGTGGTCGGCCTGCATTTAGGCGGCCTCGACGGAAAGAGCCTTGAACCCCGCCGCGACAACGGCGTCGGCGAGCGCTTCGGCTGCCACCTCGCCCTCAGTCTCGACCTGCACGGTGTTCGTCTCGTGGTCCGCATCGGCGTCGGTGACGCCTGCGACCTTCATGAGCTCGGTCTCGACGCTTGCGTCGCAGTGGCTGCAGTGAAGGCCCTCGGTCTTGATGATGTACTGCATGGTAACGTCCTTTCTCTTCAGTACGACTCGACGATGAATAGTTCGTTCCACTTTTGGGAACTTCGTTTTGGTCACGGCGCTGATACGAGCAGATCGCGTATCGGCAACCTGGGAAAACGTTCCTCTATCTGGCCGATACCGTCCCTCTCGTAAAAAGATATTCCCAAAAGTGAAACGAAGGTACCCAGAAGAGGCATCTCGGGCGACGGGTTTCTCCCGCACGAGTTGCCAGCCCCCGTTCGAGACGGCAATCCGTGCAGCGGCGCTGCCTAGCGTCTCGCGATTGGCGCGATGCGGTCGG
Organism: Enorma shizhengliae; assembly: GCF_009676995.1. Lineage (NCBI taxonomy): Bacteria > Bacillati > Actinomycetota > Coriobacteriia > Coriobacteriales > Coriobacteriaceae > Enorma > Enorma shizhengliae. The sequence goes on along the minus strand of NZ_VTFZ01000012.1, from coordinate 11,318 downwards.
TCGCGCTCGGCTTGAACCCGCGTAGGCGAAGCGCGTTCGCGCAGACGCAGAGGCTCGAGAGGCTCATGGCTGCTGCGCCGAACATGGGCGAAAGCTGCCAGCCCAGAAGCGGGAAGAACATGCCCGCCGCAAGCGGGATGCCGCAGGCATTGTAGAAGAGCGCCCAGAAGAGGTCCTGTTTGATGTTGCGGATCACCGCACGCGAGAGCTCGATCGCCCGCGCCACATCCATGAGGTCGCTCCTCATGAGCACCACGTCGGCGCCCTCCTTGGCAATGTCCGCCCCCGTTCCAATCGCGAGGCCCACATCGGCGCGGGCGAGCGCGGGGGAGTCGTTGATGCCGTCTCCCACCATGGCCACGCTGCGCCCCTCGTCTTGCAGGGCGCGCACATGGCGCTCCTTGTCGGCGGGCATGACGTCGGCCACCACATCTGAGACGCCCACGCTGCGCGCGATGGCGCCTGCCGTGAGGGCGTTGTCGCCGGTGAGCATGACCGTCTTGATGCCGAGGCCCTCGAGCGCGCGGATGGCAGCGGCGCTTGTGGGCTTGACCTCGTCGGCGACGGCGATGGTCCCCGCGAGCTGTCCGTTGCGGGCGAAGAAGAGCGGCGTCTTGCCGGCTCGCGCGAACTGCTCGAGCTGTTCTGTCGGCACCTCGATGCCCAGCTCCTCCATAAGGGCGGCGTTGCCGGCTGCGACGACACTCGCCCCCTCACGCGCCGTCACGCCGCGCCCGGGAAGCGCGGTGAAGTCCTCGACCGTGCGCGCCGCGATGCCCATCTCGTCGGCGCGCGCCATGATGGCCTCGGCGAGAGGGTGCTCACTTTTCTTCTCGAGCGCCGCGGCGAGCTTCATGAGGGCCTTCTCGCTCATGGCGGGGGTGCCGTCTGGACGCTCGGCGGGCAGGATGTCGGTTACCGCGGGCGCGCCCTTGGTGATGGTGCCCGTCTTATCGAGCACCACGGTGTCGACCTTTTGCAGCGTCTCGAGTGCCTCTGCGCTCTTGAATAGCACGCCCATCTCGGCGCCTTTGCCCGTGCCCACCATGATGGCGAGCGGCGTGGCGAGTCCGAGCGCGCACGGGCAGCTGATGACCACCACGGCAACGGCCGAGGTAAGCGCTTCGTTGGGATTGCCCGTGAGGGCGAGCCATGCGACGAAGGTGATTGCCGCGATGCCGAGGACCACGGGTACGAACACGCCAGCGACTTTGTCGGCCAGGCGCGCGATGGGCGCTTTGGTGGCATTGGCGTCTTCGACGAGCTGGATGATGCGGGCTAGCGCCGTGTCTGCGCCCACACGGGTGGCTCGGAAGGTGAACGAGCCCGTGCGGTTGATGGTCGCTGCGTTCACCGTGTCGCCCGGCGCCTTCTCCACGGGTATCGATTCTCCCGTGAGCGCGCTCTCGTCTACCGCCGAGGACCCCTCGAGCACCACGCCGTCGACGGGCACTGCCTCGCCGGGACGCACGAGGATGGTCTGTCCGAGCTTGATCTCCTCAACGGCCACGGTGGCCTCGCCGCCCTCCTCGTCCACGATGGTGGCAGTTTTTGGTGCGAGGTCAATGAGCTTCTCGATGGCGCCGCCGGTTTTGGATTTGCTGCGCGTCTCCAGGTACTTGCCCACCGTGACGAGCGAGAGAATCGTTCCCGCGCTCTCGAAGTAGAGGTTGTCCATCGCCGTCGCATGCGCTGCGTGGAGCCCCGCGGACGTGCCTGCGGAAAGCTGGTCGGCCATGAGGAACATTGCGTAGACCGACCAAGCGATGCTCGCCGCGGCGCCGATAGCGATGAGCGTGTCCATGGTGGGGCCGCCGTGTGCCAATGATCTAAAGCCGTTCTCGAAGTAAGAGCGGTTCATGAAGACGATGGGAATGGTGAGCACGAGCTCGGTGAGGGCGAGCGTCATGCCGTGTGCGGGGTCGGTGAAGACCGCGGGCACCGGCCAGCCGAGCATGTGCCCCATGCCGATGTAGAAGAGCGGGATCCAGAATGCGAGCGAGACGATGAGCCGCGTCTTCATGGCGCGCGCGGTGGCCTCGAGCTTCTTGGTGGGGGATTCGAGGCGTGCGGCGCGGGCGGGGGAGGTGCCGGCGGCGGACGCGTTGACGGCATCGGCCGATCCGGTGACGGGCGCGGCGGAGTAGCCGGCGCGATCCACGGCGGTGCAGATGTCGTCGTCGGTGAGTGCGCTCTCGTCGAAATCGACGGTCATCGAGCCGGATAGCAGGTTGACGGCGACATTCGTCACGCCTGGTAGCTTCGAGACGGCTTTTTCCACATGGGCTTGGCATGCCGCGCAGGTCATGCCTCCCACGTCAAATGCTTCATGTGCCATGGGGCGTCCCTTCAATTGAGGTATGTTATCCATGTCATACTCTTTATACACCTACACCCCCTGGGGGTGTCAAGCACTAGGGGGCGATCGCTTTCTCAGCTGCCGGCACAACGCCTGCCCCGCCATGTTGCTATGGTCTTCACATGTGGCGATCCGGTTTTCGCGCCGCGCGGACGTCTCGCCCCCTATACTTGCCTGCGGCGAACCTGCTCCATCGCAGATTACGGTGCGACCGCATCCACGCGCCCTGCGATTCGCCCGATCGATACAACATCTGCTACCGACGCGCCCATGCGCCGTTGCCCGTTCGGCGCTCTGCCCGCGCCGTCCATGCGGCGTCGCACATGGCGCATAGAATGGACATACAACATGGATTCAAATAACGCAGCCGAGGTCCTCGGCTTCGATGGCCTCGGCCTTTCGGACGAGGTGCTCGCCGCCGTGCGCGATCTCGGCTATACCGAGCCCACCCCGGTGCAGGCGGCGGCAATTCCCGAGGTGCTCGCTGGCCGCGATCTCCTTGCCGCTGCGCAGACGGGCACGGGTAAAACTGCGGCGTTCCTGCTTCCGACCATGTGCCGCCTGGGCCATGTGGCTCCGCGCGGCGAGCGCCGTCGGCGTGCTCGCGGTCGCGGGCCGCTCATGCTCGTGGTGACGCCAACGCGCGAGCTTGCCCAGCAGATTGAAGATATTTGCGCACGCGTGGCCGAGCATACGGGGCATATCGCGGTAACCGTCGTGGGAGGCGTTGGCTACAACCCTCAGAGGAGCGCCCTCAAAAACGGTTGCGACATCCTCGTTGCCACGCCGGGGCGACTCGTCGACCTCATCGGCGAGGGGAGCTGCAGTCTGAGCGAGGTGCAGGTGCTCGTGCTTGACGAGGCCGATCGCATGCTTGACATGGGGTTCCTTCCCGATATGCGCAAGATCGTGGGGGCCACGCCGGACGATCGCCAAACCCTGCTCTTCTCTGCCACGTTGGACGAGAAGGCCGTGGGTGCGGTAACCGACCTCGTGCGCGACCCTGCGCGCGTGGAGATTGCGCCGCCGCAGAGCACTGCCGACACGGTGGATCAGTACGTGCTGCCCGTATCCTCCGAAGCCAAAAACGCCCTGCTTGCGAATGTCCTCAAGCGCGAGGGGCCGGAGCGCGTGATCGTGTTCATGCGCACCAAGCATCGCGCGGACGGTTGCTGCCGGCGCCTCGCCCGCGCAGGCATCAAGGCGGCGCCCATCCATGGCAACCGTACCCAGGCACAGCGCGAGCGCGCGCTCAAGGCGTTCCGCGATGGCGAGGTCGACGTGCTCGTGGCGACCGACGTGCTCGCGCGCGGCATCGACATCACCGACGTTCGCTACGTGGTGAATTTTGACGTGCCGAGCGAGCCGACCGACTACATTCACCGTATCGGTAGGACCGGTCGCGCCGGTGAGGTTGGTTGGGCGCTTACGTTCGTGACGGAGCTCGACGTGGAGGAGTTCTTCGACATCGAAGCGCTCATGGGAAAGACGGCAGACCTCTACGACGCCGATGGGCTCGAGCTGGGCGCTCATCCGCCCATCATCGATCCCGGTCGTGTGCCGGCTTCGCGCTCCAAGAAGAAGACGAAGCGCGGCAAGTCGACGTCCAAGAAGAAGCGCCCCAGCGCGGGTTCGCACGGCTCCGCTCGGCGCGGCACGCACGGCCGTACAGCCCCGGGCAGTTCGGATGCGAGCAACGAGGGCGTGCAGCGGGATGGCTCTAGGTCAAAGGTTGCCGCCTCCGCTGCGGGTGCGGACGAGAAGGCGCCGCGTCCAGCCCGTCCCAAACGCTCTGGTAGAGCGCGCGTTCGCTCGAACGATGCGGATTCCGAACGGCGAGAGCACGATGAGAAGCTCGTCCACGACGAGCCGCGCAGTGCCCGGGCGAACCGTTCGGGCAGGGGCGCTCGCACCAACCGGCAGAGCGGCGCCGATGCTGGCGCGGCGGTGACCAAGAAGGGGCGCGGCGGCAGGGCCCGCGGCGCGCAGCGAGGCGCCTCGTCGCGCGATGCGCTCTCCCATGATTGGCGCAACAGCGATTTTCCCGATGAGCGTCGGGGCCGCGGCGGCAGGGGTAGCCATGCAGCGGGTACCGCATCTCGTTCGGGTCGCATGGGTAAGCCCGCGGGCCATTCGCGCCGCCCCGGCGATTTTGGTGGCCGACGGAAGTAGGGACAGCCCTGAAACAGCAACGGGGTGCGGCTAGCCTAAGTTGCCGCGACAAAGTGCGGGCGGCCTGCATACCGTGACGATGTGCGAATACCTTGGTTGCGGCGATGGGGCTGCCCGGAAGCAGCCACGGGGTGCAGGAAGGTGCACCCCGTGGGCTCATGTCACGTGGGCGCTCCATGGGTCGCGGGCCCTAGAGTCGGCTTCCGCTGCGAATCAGCTTGCTTGGGCGCACGCTTCGACAAATCGGTTGAAGAGGCGCGCCATGGGCTCTTTGCTCGCATGGTATTCCGGGTGCCATTGCACGCCCAACATAAAGGGGGCATCGGGGCGCTCGATGGCCTCGATTACGCCGTCGGGCGCGATGGCGCTCGCGGTGTAGCCCGCTCCGAGGTCTCGAATCGCCTGATGGTGGAGAGAATTCACGGCGAGCTCGCTCTCGCCGAGGATACCTCCCAACACGCTTCCGCCTTTGATCTCGACCGTGTGCGAAATTCGCCCATCCATATATTCGTTATGGACGATAGCGAGGGCCCCAGAGGCCGGTGCGTGCTGCGCATCGAGGTCATGGTAGAGCGTGCCCCCATGAGCGATGTTCATAATCTGCGCGCCGCGACATATGCCGAGAATCGGCAGCCCTCGCTGCTCTGCGCCGGATAAGAGGTGGAGTTCCGCGGCGTCGCGTAGGGGAGTCGTTTCGCCTACCAGCCGTTCCCCTGATAACGCTTCGACCCCGCATCGCTCGAGCGCGCTTCTATAGCGAGCGGGTTCTATATCTGCTCCGCCTGTGAGCATAAGGCCGTCGGCGCGGTCAAGATACTCATCGTATACATCGGAGCGTTCCGTTAGAGGAAGCACGACGGGCAAGCCACCCGCTCGCACGATGGCGTCGGCATAGTTCTCGCACAAGCGAAAGGCAGTTTCGCCAAGATACGTGGTGAGCGATGCCGTTGCGAGAATAAGGGGGCGATGCGCCATGGGGCTCCTTCGAGAGCATGGCTCGCAACGGCGCGGTTCGTGCCGCTGTGGGCCATGGGGTTAATCGACAAAACTTGGCTCAAAGGACTGCTTTTTCGAGTGCCTATGAAGTATAGACGCTTTTCCGTATCTCAAAACCCCAGCTCAGAGATTTGCCGAAAAACAAGCTACTTGAGGTGTCTAGCAAAATTCGATCCTTTGAGACAAGTTTTGCATTGAACAGTTCGCGCTGTCCTTGCGCGGGCGCTCCAGGTGCGTTAATCTATCAACGGGGTATAACTTAGTAATACTTAGTAATACCACGAAGCAACATCACACCAAGCCTGGGCGCGCGGCATGGGCCGAGTTAGGTCATTGGTAGTGCGACATCGGCACATGCCGCGCGCCCAGGTAAACGCACTCGTTCGTTCCACCGAGGTACGACCATGGCAGATCACATGACCCCGGTCGTCGCGAAGGTTCTGCCTGAAGAGAAGGCAGCCTTCGCGGCGGCAACGCAGCGCGTGGGCACCACGCCCTCGAATGCCATACGCATGTTCATCGCGGCGTTCAACCGCTGCGGGACCTTTCCCTTCGACATCTCGCCCACGGGGGCCTTCGGCCCGGGGGACGGGTCTGCAAACGTTTCGACAACTGATTGATCCCCGGCGCCCATCCCCTTCGGATGCGCTACGATGGCATGCGTCATATGGGCGACGCGCGGAATCGCGCCGGAAGGGTGCCGGTACATGGAGCGAGCGAAGCAGACCTCCGAATCGATCGAACTCGGAATCGTGCTTGCCCTCGCGGGCGGGTTCATGGATGCGTATTCCTATGTTGCGCGCGACGGCGTGTTCGCCAACGCCCAGACGGGCAACATCCTGCTCACCGGCGTCCACATCTCAGAGGGCGACTACGCGCTGGCGCTCAGGTTCCTGGCCCCCGTGCTGTGCTTCTCGCTCGGCATCATGCTGAGCGACCTCGTGCACGAGCGCTTCTCGAGCCGAATCCACTGGCGCCAGGTGACGGTGCTCGTGGAAGCGCTCATCCTGCTCGGCGTGAGCTTCGTCCCCGGCGACCTCAACATCCTGGCGAACAGCCTGACGTCGCTCGCCTGCGGCATGCAGGTCGAGTCGTTCCGCAAGATCCACGGGCACGGCATCGCGACGACGATGTGCATCGGCAACCTGCGCTCGGCGCTGCAGAGCGTCGACGACTACATCGTCACGCACAAGCGGGGGTTCCTGGAGAACGGGGTGCTCTACTTCGGCGTGATCCTTTGCTTCGTGGTCGGCGCGATCTTGGGCAACTGGTTCATCGACCTGCTCTCGCTGCGCGCGATCGCGGTGTGCGCAGCGCTCCACTTCCTGGCGTTCCTCCTCATGTTCATAGACCGCGAGCGGCCCGGGGCCTAGGCGCCCGCCGCGCAGAGGATGCGCCCGCCGCCCAGCACGACGTCCCCGTCGTAGAGCACGACCGCCTGCCCGGGCGCGACGGCGCGCTGGGGCTCGTCGAAATCGATGCGGAGCGCCTCCCCGCGGACGGGCACGGGCCCCGCCGCGCATTCGGGGGGCAGCGCCCGCCGCACGCGGACCGCCTGGTCGGCCTGGTGGTAGCGGATGCGCGCGGCCGCGCGGAGCGGCGCCGCGTCGAGCCGGGCCTCCGTGTCGGGCGCGGGGGCCGACCAGGTCCAGCTGTCGGCGATGAGCGCGCCCGACATCAGGTCGGCCTCGTCGCCGAGGGTTACGGTGTTGGCACGCGCGTCGATGCCGGTCACATAGAGCGGCCGCGCTGCCGCCACACCAAGGCCCTTGCGCTGGCCCACGGTGTAACGGATGGCGCCGTGGTGAGTGCCCAGCACCGATCCGTTCCTATCGACGATATCTCCGTCGGGAAGCGCCTGGCCCCTACGGCGCTCGATGAACGTGGCGAAGTCGTTGTCGGGGACGAAGCAGATGCCTTGGCTATCCCGCTTCGCCGCGTTCTCGAAGCCGTGCTCGCGCGCGATGCGGCGCACGTCGCCCTGTTTCGTGAGCCCGCCCAGGGGGAACAGCACATGAGCGAGCTCCTCCTGCGTGAGCCCATAGAGGAAGTAGCTCTGGTCCTTGCTTCGATCGACGGCCTTCATAAGGGCGAAGGAGCCGCTTTCCAGCTGCTCAACGCGCGCATAATGCCCCGTTGCCAGATGCTCGCACCCGAGTTCGCGGGCATGGGCGAGCAGGGCGCCGAACTTGATGCGCTGGTTGCAGATGGCGCAGGGGTTAGGCGTGGTGCCCAGCTCGTAGGCGCGGCAAAACGCCTCGATCACGTCGCGCTCGAAAGCATCGCGGCAGTCGAGCACCGTGAACGGTATGCCGAGCCGGCTCGCCACGGCACGCGCGTCCTCGATATCGGCGAGGTTGCCGCATGCGCGCGCGGGGTCGCGCCCCGAGGTCTCGGCGTCGTAGAGCCGCATCGTGACGCCGATGCAGTCGTAGCCGGCCGAAGACAGCAGGTAGGCGGTAACGCTTGAATCGACCCCGCCGCTCATGGCGATGAGAACGCGCGTGCCCACGGCGGCCTACGCAAACATAGGGGTCGAGAGGTAGCGCTCGCCCGTGTCTACAAGGAACGCCACGATGGTCTTGCCCTCGTTTTCCGGGCGGCGGGCAAGTTCGAGCGCGGCCCAAGTGGCGGCGCCAGACGAGATGCCCACGAGCAGCCCCTCCTCAGCGCCGAGGCGGCGGCCCACGGCGTAGGAATCCTCGGTGGTAGCGGTCATCACCTTGTCATAGACGTGCGTGTCGAGCACCTCGGGCACAAACCCCGCGCCGATGCCCTGGATACCGTGGGGGCCGGGCTTGCCGCCCGAGAGCACGGGGGAGTCGGCGGGCTCCACGGCGACGAGCTCGATTGCGGGATTCTGCTCCTTAAGGTAGCCACCCGCGCCCGTGATGGCGCCTCCCGTGCCCACGCCGGCGACGAAGATGTCGACATTGCCGTCGGTGTCGTCCCAGATCTCGGGGCCGGTGGTGGCGCGGTGGATGGCGGGGTTCGCGGGGTTCACGAACTGGCCTGCGATGATGCTCTTCGGCGTGGCGCTCTGGAGCTCGTTTGCGTGCTCGATGGCTCCCGCCATGCCTTTGGCCCCCGGGGTGAGCACGAGCTCGGCGCCATAGGCGCGCACAAGCTGGCGACGCTCGACGCTCATGGTCTCGGGCATGACGATGATGGCGCGGTAGCCGCGAGCGGCTGCCACGGCAGCGAGCCCGACGCCGGTGTTGCCCGAGGTGGGCTCGATGATGGTATAGCCCTCATGCGGGCGGATGGCACCTTCGCGCTCAGCTGTCTCGATCATCGAGAGCGCGACGCGGTCCTTGGCAGAGCCGGCCGGGTTCGAGCGCTCGAGCTTGACGAGCACGCGCGCCTTGAGGCCGTCCGTGCGCTCGATGTTGCTGAGCTCCAGCAGCGGGGTGTTGCCGATCAGCTGGTCGATGGAGGAATAGATCTTGCTCATGGAAAACTCCTTATAAAAGAGGGGTGTGTATGGTGTTGCACGGCACCGTTGCGGCGGCGCGTACTGTAAGCATAGGGCCGGAGTTCCAGAAGGATGGCTGCCGGCGAGGCGGTTCATACGCTGTTTACGACGGGGCGCCCGGCTCGTGCGACGGGCGGGTGCAGGCCCGACGGGGCGTGAGGCTAATGCTTCTTCACGCCCAAGATGGTACACATGATGCTCACGATGATCGCGCCAACAAATGCCGAAACGAAGTTGGCGGCCACGATACCCGAGCCGAGCAGGTTGAGCGAGAGCGAGCTTGCAAGCTGGAGCATGAGACCGTTCACCATAAGCTGGAAGAGCCCAAGCGTGATGATGGTGAGCGGGAGCGCGAGCACCGTGATGATGGGTTTCACGAGCGAATTGACGAGCGAGAGGAAAAGTCCGGTGAATATGTAGCACAGCCAGGGCTCGACGGTGCCCAGGACGAAGATGCCCGGGACGAACCAATCGGCGATCGCGATGGCGATCGAGGTGAAGAGCCAATTGAGCAGGAAGGTCATGAGGGGCCTTTCGGGAGCGCGCTGCGTGGGCCGGTTCGTTGCGACATGCGGTTACGGCGCGGGGCCTGTCTTGCGGTTCGCGAGCTCGTCGGGCGCGCGCTTGCGGTTCCGCCGGGTTCGCGAAGTTCCGACCGATTATGCCCCAACTGGGCTCACATATTTCCGATGGGCGGCGTATGTGAAGAGTTGAAGGATGGCGAGGTGCCCGCGCGGTTGAAAGAGGCTGGTGCGACGCAGCCGGCGGTGTATCCGCATGATGCCTCTGAAGTGCGGCGCTTTAGCGAAGTGGTGTGGTACACTGCGACGTGCGCCAGCGTGCGGCCATTGTCGCCAGGGCGCGTTGCAGAGCGCATGCACAAACGGGGCGAACGGGGGCGGTGCCGCATGGATATCGAGAAGATGTATGAACGTGAAGATGTCGAGCAGCTGGTGCGCGCATTTTCTATGCTGCACGGCGAGGCGGACATCAAGGCGTTCCTAGCCGATCTGCTCACCCCGCGCGAGGTCTGCGATTTGGCCCAGCGCCTGCAGGTGGCGCGCTGCCTCGACGAAGGGGAGCCGTATGTGCAGGTGCAGGCGCGCACCGGCGCGTCATCGACCACGGTGAGCCGTGTGTCGAAGGCACTCAATGGCGAGTACGGCGGCTATCGCAGGCTCCTGATTTGTTTGGAGGACGAGAGGTAAGCAGGGAATGGGGACCGTTGTTCTCGAGGCCGTTACGTCTGAAACCGTGAGCGCGCTCGCCGAGCTCGCCCACGAGATCTGGTTCGAGTACTGGCCGTCGCTCATCGGAGCGGACCAGACGTCATATATGGTCGATCGGTTCCAGTCGCTGCCGGCGATCGAGCGCGACATGCGCGATCATGCCTACGAGTATTGGTTCGTGCGCGCCGTGGACGACGGGCGCATCGTGGGATATACGGGCGGGTATGTCGAGCCCGAGACCAATCGGTTCTTCATCTCCAAGATCTATCTTCTGGCATCGGAGCGCGGAAAGCATTTTGCGAGTGCCGTGGTCTCCTTCTATGAGCGACTTTGCCGCGAGCGCGGGCTCTCTGCCATGTATCTCACCGTCAACAAGGGTAATGACCTGGGCGTTCGCGCATATCGTGGCAACGGCTTCTCTGTTATCGATGCCGTCGAGACCGATATCGGCCAAGGGTTCATCATGGACGATTACATCATGGAGAAGTGCGTGAAATAAGGGCTTGCCCTGCGACCTCAGTGCATCAGCACCATGAAGAGTGGAATCGCTTTGTTTTGTTAGCTAAACGGCGTTCGGCCACCGAGCATCGGGGGCGAAGGCGGCGGAGCAGGGGCTTCTGATATCTTCCATAGGTCAAGATATACAAACATATGTTCGCTATTCATGCTATAATCGCCTTAACGAGCGGGCGGTGCCCTCCGAGTCCAACGGGGTAGATGGAGGGATCCCTTGAGCAAGCTCACCCAGCTGCTGCTCGCGGCGGCTGTTCTGGTAGCGCTGATTCTGTTGGCCTACGAGATGCTGCTCGGCTAGGCCGGGCACGGGGTGATGCTTGACGCAAAAGGGAACAGCCGCCTTGGTGGAGACGGCTGTTCGGCGTGGGCATTACCCCACCACAACGTTTTCACAGGAGGGCCTAAACCTTCTGCTCGCTACGAGTATACCCCAACGCGGCGTCCCCTGAACTGCGCCCCAAAACTTGGACGCGCTAAATGATAACCCCTAAGCCGCCTCCCGGAGGGCCCGCTCCCGGAACTCCACCGGGGTCAGCCCGCCCAGCTTCTTCTGGCGCCTCACGTGGTTCCA
>NZ_VTFZ01000011.1:0-116987 GCF_009676995.1 Enorma shizhengliae | reverse complement strand
GCACCGGTGGCTCCTCTGGTTCCGCTCGGGGCGCGCCTCGGAGTCGCTCGGCTGGAGGACGCCGGACGAGAACCGCCGCCTGCTCGGCTACGCGGTGTAGGACGTACAAGAAATCGTCCGCGGTCCCCTTCTGGACGCTCAGCGCCCTCCGAGCGTCCGAATCCCGCCCGACAATGCGGGCGGCGTCCAGATTCCGCCCGATAACGGTGCGAGCGTCCGCATCTCGCCCGAGAATGCACGCGGCGTCCAGATTTCGCCCGGCGACGATCCGAGCGTCCGAATCCCGCCCGGCAATGCGGATGGCGCCCCAACCCCATCCGAGAGCGTGTTTCGCGCGTGCTGTGTCACGCACGCATCCAGCACTGTGCTCCGCGTATGACCAATTTCGCCCTCTCGCATTTCCCGCGAGGCTAAAGACCCCCTCTTTTATGCAATCGACTGAATACAAAATGTTTCCGCGCGGTAAAATGTCCGTTGGTGACAGGGATGAGCGAGAAGCCCGGGGCGGTTCCGAGCTGTGCGAGCCGCAGGTTTCCGGGGAGATTGCGCCCGGTCTTATGGTGGTCCTAACGGGGCCGAATGAGCGGTCTCGTGAGTAATCAAGCCGAGAGAGGCTTGTGTTTGGAGGCACATATGGGACGTTTTACCAACCCGCGCGACCTGTACTTTGGTGAGGGCGCCCGCCACGAGGTCAAGAACCTCAAGGGTGAGCGCGCCGTCATCGTCACGGGTGGCGGCTCCATGCGCCGCGGCGGCTTCCTGCAGGATGTCGAGGCGGACCTCAAGGAGGCCGGCTTCGAGGTCAAGCTCATCGAGGGCGTCGAGTCCGACCCGTCCGTCGAGACCGTGATGAACGGCGCTGCCGTGATGTCCGAGTTCCAGCCCGACTGGATCATCGCCCTCGGCGGCGGCTCGCCCATCGACGCCGCGAAGGCCATGTGGATCAAGTACGAGTACCCCGAGACCACCTTTGAGGATATGTGCAAGGTCTTCGGCCTCCCGAAGCTCCGCACCAAGGCCCACTTCTGCGCCATCTCCTCTACCTCCGGTACCGCTACCGAGGTCACGGCCTTCTCGATCATCACCGACTACTCCAAGGGCATCAAGTTCCCGATCGCCGACTTTGAGATCACGCCCGACGTGGCCATCGTGGACCCCGAGCTCACCTACACCATGCCCGCCAAGCTTTGCGCGCACACCGGTATGGACGCCCTCACCCACTCAATCGAGGCCTACGTCTCTACCGCCGGTTCCGCCTACACCGACGCCAACGCCCTGTATGCCATGCGCGAGATCGTCGAGTGGCTGCCCAAGAGCTATCAGGGCGATAAGGAAGCCCGCCAGCACATGCACGACGCCCAGTGCATCGCCGGCATCGCCTTCTCCTCGGGCCTGCTCGGCATCGTGCACTCCATGGCGCACAAGACCGGTGCCGCCTTCACCGGCGACCACATCATCCATGGTTGCGCCAACGCCATGTACCTCGGCAAGGTCATCCAGTTCAACAGCAAGGATGCCCGTGCTAAGAGCCGCTACGCCTACATCGCCAAGGAGGTCTTCCACCTCGAGGGCAACACCGAGGACGAGCTCGTGGCCGCGCTCGTGCAGATGATCCGCGATCTTAACGACAAGATCGACATCCCGCAGGGCATCAAGAACTACGGCAAGGGCGGCGTGAAGGCCGACGAGTCCATCATCGACTATGCCGAGTTCGAGGAGAAGAAGAGCCGCATCGCCGTCGACGCCATCGGCGACGCCTGCACCGGTTCCAACCCGCGCCAGCCAACGCCCGAGGAGATGGAGAAGCTTCTCGAGTGCGTCTACAACGACGTGGACGTCGACTTCTAACGTAAACGCTGCAACATTGCATGCGCGGGGGCCCGCCTCGGACATGGTCCGGGGCGGGCCCTCTTTTGCCGTACGCTCTGTGGCTTTCTCTGCTAGCCGATGATCTGCGCACCCTTGGGGTAGCGGTTGAGCACCTCGCAGCCGTCCTCGGTCACGATGACGAGGTCCTCGATGCGAACTCCCAGGTCTCCGGGCAGATAGATGCCCGGCTCGATGGAGAAGCACATGCCCGGCTGCACCGGCTCGTCGTGCGTGGCCGAGACGTCGCCGGGCTCATGATCTTGAAGACCGATCTGGTGGCCCAGGCGATGGTTGAACTGCGGGCCCCAACCGGCGTCTTCGATGATGCGCCGCGCGGCAAGATCGATCTCGGCGAAGGTGACGCCGGGTCGCACGATGGCCTCGGCTGCCTCGTTGGCGCGAAGCACCGTCTCGTACACGGCCCGCTGGTGTTCGGTGGGCTCGGCCGTGAAGAACGTGCGCGTCATGTCCGAGCAGTACCAATCGCGCTTGCAGCCCACGTCGAAGAGCACCATGTCGCCCGCGGTGAGCGCCGTTTCGTCGGGTTCGTGGTGCGGGTCGGCGGCGTTCGGACCAAAGCTCACGATGGGCGAGAACGAATGGTCCTCGGCTCCCAGGCGCCGGTACGTGCCAAGGAGGCCCTCGGCGATGGCAAGCTCGGTAACGCCGGGACGAACCTGCTCAACGAGCCATGCCATGGCCTCGTCGTTTACCGCAGAGGCGGCGCGCATGAGCTCCTGCTCGCGGGCGTCCTTAATCGCGCGGGCGTCGTCGACGGCATCCGAGGCGAGCACGAAGGCGCGTGCGGCCCCCGTTTGCATGAGCGGGACGAGCCAGCGGGCGGAGAGTTCCTTGTCGACGCCCAGCGGGCGCGTAGGGTCGATGGCTGCCGAGAGCATGGGGATCGGGTCGTCCGTATCGGAATACGAGGCGATGCGCGCCCCCGTGTTTGAGGCATCGGGGAAGAGCCGGTTTACGAAGAGCGTCGGTACGCCGGTGCGGGGCAGGTAGAGTGCCAGCAGGCGTTCGTACGGTTCGGTGTAGTAGTCCGTGAGCCACCAGATAGAGAGCGGGTCGACGATAAGCAGCTGGTCGAGGTCGCGTGCCTGCAAGTTAGCGCGCACGCGATCGATACGTTGGGTGTTCATAGGGCCTCCTCGGCGGCGAGCGGGATGCGGGGCCCGCTGCGTGTTCAGTCAACGCTGAGTTTACGCCACGCGCGCCGTGCGGTTGGACGGGAAACCGAATGGTGACATATGGTTGCTGGGCTCGTTGAGCAATCGGTGCGCAGTAATCAGTTCGCAGTAGAGAGTATGCTGCGGCCGCTGCTAAGGATACGTGGCCCGTATGCGCTGTGCGCCTTTCGCGAGAACAATCCGGCAGGGCGTTCCCGAAGTTCCCCTTTCTACATGGGCCTAAGCGGGGGCGTTCGCTGCAGCTCCTCGGCCAGGATTTCGATGAAGCGGTCGAGGGTCGCGGGTCGGCATCCTCGCCTTGCGCGCACGCCGAGCGAGACAGTGGGAAGGCCTTCGATGGGTACATAGCGCAGCGGCGGAACCTGCATGGCTGGTATATCTGCTTGCACGGTGAAGGCGGCGCCCGCGTTTGCGAGCGCGAGGGCGATTTCGATGTTGTAGCCCATCATGATGGCCTCGGCTGGCAGGTGCGCGCTCGCCTTGCGCTGCAGGTCGACGATGGCGGCGGCGCAGTGGTGCGGGTCGCCGACGGCCATGCGTTCGCCTTGGGCAAGGTCATCAAGTTCAAGCGTCTCGTACGCGGCGAGCGGGCTCTCGGCTGCGCAGACGCAGACGACGGGGCACTCCATGAGCCGTCGGAAGACCGATGCCGCATCGGGCTCGCCCGCGGAATCGCGGCTCTCGAGCAGCACGTCGACGAGGTCGTTCTCGAGCATCGAGCGCAGCGCGCTCATGGGCGCCATGCGAATCACCGGATCGAACCCCTCGACCTCGGCATTCATGCGCTTGAGGGCAGAAGCGAAAAAAAGTTGCGCCTCAAGGCCGTCATGCACGCCGATGCGAAGCTGCAATGAGCTCGGGCGCTGCTTGTGCTTCAAGCGACGTTCGGCGCGCGCGGCAAGGTCGAGGATGTCGTTTGCGTATTCAAGAAAGGCGAAGCCGTCGTCCGTGAGGCGGACGGTGCGCGTGCTTCGCACGAGCAGCGCGCAACCCAGTTCGTCTTCGAGCGCCTTGATCTGGTGGCTCACCGTGGGCTGCGACACGTGGAGCGCCTCGGCAGCCTTGGAAAACGAGAGCTGCGCGGCCACCTCGACAAAGCAGCTCAGTTGTATGGTGTTCATAGGAGCCTCCCATCAGGCGGGCGTGGGGCTGCATGACGGACACTAAACGCAAATCTCGTTTACTTATATTCGGAAGAGCTCGAGGCACGAGCCGCTGATGGAAGCGCGGGCATGGTTGCGAGGGCTTCGCCCGGCGCGCCCTGTGTTTCCACTTGGGACGACGCGCGCCTCCGGTGGCCGCCGCGCCGAGGCAACGTATAATAGAGCGCATTCATGCAACCGGAAGGAGCGCTCATGGCACTCAGCGAAGACGACGTGCGCGGTATCGCAGATTACGCGCGCATCGCGCTCGAGGGCGACGAGCTTACCGAGATGTGCGCCTACCTGAACGACGCCGTCGCGATGCTCGAGCCCGTGCTCGCCTATAACCTGCCCGATATCGATCCCACGTTCCATCCCATCGGGAGCCTTTCGAACGTCATGCGCGACGACATCCCGGATACCGGGCGCGCGCTTGGCATCGAGGCCGCCTTGGGCAATGCCGGCAGCGCGCGCGACCGCAGCTTCCGCGTGCCTTCGATTTTGGGGGAGGAGGAGTAATGGCTGCCATCGACACCCTCTCTGCTGCGCAGATCGCGGCGGGCATTGCCGCCGGCGAGTACTCCGCCGTCGAGGTCGCGCAGGCTGCGCTTGCCGCCGTTGATGCTCGCGACCCGCAGGTTCAAGCGTTCCTGCAGGTCACGCCCGAGCTCGCTCTGGCTGCCGCGAAACGCGTGGATGCCGCGCGCGCGGCGGGCGAGCCCTTGCCGCCGCTTGCGGGCGTGCCGTTCGCCATCAAGGACAACATGAACCTCGCGGGCACGCGCACGACCTGCGCCTCCCGTATGCTCGAGACCTACGAGAGCCCCTACACCGCCACCTGTGTCCAGCGCATGCTCGACGCGGGCTGCGTGCCCGTGGGTAAGGCGAATATGGACGAGTTCGCATTCGGCTCCTCGACCGATACCTCGGCCTTCCATCCCACGAACAATCCGTGGAATACCGCGTGCGTGCCGGGCGGTTCGTCGGGCGGCTCGGCGGCTTCCGTTGCCGCGGGCATGACGCCCATCGCGCTCGGCTCCGATACGGGCGGCTCCATCCGCCAGCCGGCGGCGTTCTGCGGCGTGGTGGGCATGAAGCCCACGTACGGCGCCGTGAGCCGTTATGGCGTTGTCGCCTTTGGCAGCTCGCTCGACCAGGTGGGGCCCTTCGGGCGCACGGTCGAGGACGTGGCGCTTGCCATGGATGCGCTCGTGGCGGGCGGCTCCGATCCGTTCGATTCCACCGCGCAAGAGGTTCCGGCAGTTTTTGCCGAGCACGTGGGGGCGAGCATCGCTGGCAAGCGCGTGGGCATCATCCCCGCGTTCATGGAGGCCGAGGGCCTCACAGCGGAGGTGCGTCATGCCGTCGAGGGGGCAGCTCGTGCCCTCGAGGCCGCGGGTGCTGAGCTCGTGGACGTAGACCTCCCGCACCTCGACGCTGCCATCGCCGCATATTACGTGATCGGTCCGGCCGAGGCATTCAGCAATCTCGCCCGCTTCGACGGCGTGCGCTACGGCTACCAGGAGCCGGGCTGCACCACGCTTGCGGCGCAGAGCTCCCTTTCCCGCGCGCACGGCTTCGGCGCGGAGGCCAAGCGCCGCCAGATGCTCGGAGCGTACCTGCTCTCCAGCGGCATCTACGACAAGTACTATTACGCTGCCCAGAAGGCGCGCACGCTCATCACCGAGGACTACGCCCGCGCGTACGAGCAAGTCGACGTCATCCTTATGCCCGCGGCGCCGCGCACCGCGTTCAAGCATGGCGAGATCAGCGACCCCACGCAGATGTACCTCTCCGATATGTACACCATCTCGATCAACATCGCGGGCAACGGCGGCATGACCGTTCCTTTGGGTGTGGGCGAGGAATCTGGCCTGCCGGTTGCCGCGCAGCTTGTGGCACCGGCATTCAAAGACGAGCGACTCATCGCGTTCGGCTCCGCGCTCGAACGTGCGGTGGCTGCCACGCCGGGCGCATGGGGTGCGGGGGTTGCCGACGCGGAGCGCGGTGGCCGGCTCGGGGCGCCCTGTGCGCCCGCATTCGTTGGGAAGGGAGGTGAGCTCGCATGAAGGAGCTCAGCGAGGTTCTGAAGGACTGGGAGGCCGTAATCGGTCTAGAGATTCATACCGAGCTCACGACGCTCGACACCAAGATGTTCTGCGGCTGCAAGATTGGCCACGACGACGAGCCGAACACCAATGTGTGCCCGGTCTGCCTGGGCCTGCCCGGGGCGCTCCCCGTGCCCAACGAGCGCGCGATCGAGTACATCGTGAAGGCGGGCCTCGCCACCAACTGCGAGATCCAGAAGCATTCGATGTTCTACCGCAAGCACTACTTCTATCCGGATATGGCGAAGAACTTCCAGACCACGCAGGGTCCGGTGGCCTTCGCCATGCATGGCAGGCTCGATCTGGAGGTTACCGGCCGCGGCGCCGCCGAGCGCCCGGAGTGCGCGTTCGGAGATGCGGAGGCCGAGAGCCTTGCCAGCGCGAGCGCCAACGCCGTGGGCCTCTCGACCGCGATGTCTCGCGACCTTCCCGAAGGCATGGCATCGGGCGCGGGTTCGTCTGTTAAGCCGGCCCACGCCGGCACCGCGTCGACGATGGGCCAAAAAGAACCCGTCCTAGAAGAGGCCGCAGAAGGGGCCACATCGGCGCTGGCGGGCATGAGCGGGTACGACACCGCGAACCTTGCTGTCCCGGTGCGCCACGAGGACGGATCCTATACCGTCCCCATCCGAATCCTGCGCATCCACATGGAGGAAGATGCCGCCAAGATGGTGCACGTGGGCGGTGAAGAGGGCCGCATCGGTGGGGCGGCCGAGAGCCTTATCGACTACAACCGCTGCGGTACGCCGCTCATCGAACTCGTCACCGAGCCCGACCTGCGCACGCCGGAGGAGGCGCGCCTCTTCATGGAGAAGCTCCGCCGCATCTTTCTCACGCTCGGCATCTCGGACTGTTCGATGGAGAAGGGCTCCATGCGCTGCGATGGCAATGTGAGCCTGCGCCGCCGCGGCAGCTCCAAACTGGGCACGAAGACCGAGCTCAAGAACCTCAACTCCTTCAAGGCGCTGCATGATGGCCTTGCCTACGAGATCTGCCGCCAGGCGGAGGTGCTCGAGGAAGGCGGCGAGATCTACCAAGAGACGCGCCACTGGGAGCCCAGCCGCAAGCGCACGGTGGTCATGCGCACCAAGGAGACGGCGGACGACTACCGGCTCTTCCCGGACCCCGACCTTGCGCCCTTCGATCTTTCGGATGCCTTCATCGAGCATTGCCGTGCGGAGATTCCCGAGTTGCCGGACGCCAAGCGCGATCGCTACGAGCGCGACTTCGGGATCAAGCGCGCGGACGCCGAGCAGATTGCCGGCGACCCCGAGACCGCCGCGTTCTTCGAGGCGGCAGCGGGCGCGGTCGCGGCGGGCAAGGAGGCCCAGACGGTCGCGAACCTCATCGTGAACGAGCTGCCTGCCCATCTTCGGGCCGCAGGTTGCACGCTTGCGGAATCGGGGCTCGAACCCGCGCAGGTGGCATCGCTCGCCAAGCTGCTTGCCTCGGATGCCATCAGCTCGAACCAGGGACACGAGGTCTTCGAGGCCATGGCCCAGACGGGCGACGACCCCGAAAAGATTGTGGACGAGCGCGGCATGCGCCAGGTGAGCGACGCTGGGGCGCTTCAGGCGTACGTTGACGAGGTGCTTGCCAACTGCCCCGACCAGGCCCAGCAGTATCGCGACGGCAATCAAAAGGTGCTCGGCTTCCTTGTTGGGCAATGCATGCGGGCGAGCAAGGGGCAGGGCAATCCCAAGCTCTTCAACGAGCTCTTGCGCCAGGCACTGTCGTAGGGTTTTCGACGGCCAGTAGGCAAAAGCGGCCCGTTTGCGGCTCTGCAAGCGAAGTGCGGCTCGCCGGCTGCCCGGCAGGGGAAGAGCAACTCGCCGGCTGCCCTGCAGGCAAAGCGTTCTCGGCTTTCAAGCGGGTGGGACGATGTCCCGCCCGCTTTTTGCTATGAAAAACGTGTACACGAGCGTCACGAAAAGCTCGAAATAGGGCATTTTTTGACGCTCATGTACACGTTTTGCTTCATGAGTCGCACTTTGTTTGTGAAAGACGGATTCCTCGACGCCCAGCATCATTCGTTCGCCCGGTCAACGACATGAGCTTCACCATCCATCGTGGCGGGGCACCCATGCGTTTCATGGGTATAACGGTCGAAAGACCGACTGCGCAGGAGGCGGTGTGCATGACGTTCAGCCCGTTTACCGACGACCAAGGCAATCCCAAGGATTTGGCCAACGTGACGTTTGCCGACCTTGCTCAGCTCGCCGATATGGACGAAGGCTATGTGCTTGAGTTCAAGCAGTCGCTCACGGTGGGCGTGAAGCGCAAGATTCCTAAGATCATCGCGTCGTTTGCTAATTCACGGGGAGGGTGGCTGGTCATCGGCATCGCGGATGACGATCATGCCGTGTGTCCCGTGCCGCGCCTTTCGGCGGACTACAGCCAGCTTATCGGGGAGCTGTGCCGCAAGCACGTTTCTCCCGCGCCTCCCTTCGATGTGCGCTTCATCAGCGATCCCGATGCCCCCGACCAGGGGGTTGTTGTGGTGCGTGTAGATGAAGGGCGTTTTCCGCCCTATGTGGCCGATGGCGTGGTGGAGATTCGCGAGGGCTCGACGTCCGGGCCCGCTGCTGGTTCTGCGCTTGTGGAGCTCTACGACAAGGCGACGCGTCGTGCGGCGCAGATTACCGATTTCTGCCGCCGAACGGTCTACTTCTCGTCTGCGGTGCCGTTGTTCGATCTGTACCTCTTCCGAACGGGTTCCACGCGGGAGACCTCGTCGCGCGAGGTAATCAACGCCCGCGCCGATGCCATGCGCCGAGCTTTCGGGGCGCAGGGGTTCAGCTGCCATATCCAGCATGCGCACGATTCGCTCATCTTTCGTGCGTCGGTGGCGTTTGCGGACATGATGCCGCATTCGGCGATTGAGCTTTTCCCGGACGAGTCGATGAAGCTCACGGTGCCGGCGGTGCTTCTTGAGGGGAAGGAGCGCGAGGGCGCGCTCGCGGAGCTGGGTACGGCATGCGGGCTTGCGGCTACGAACAAGATGGATGTGATGTCGGCGGCGAGTACGCTTGCGCGCGTGACGCGGATGGCTTCGGTGCTCGACCGTTATGTTCGCTATCGCGAGGCGCGTTGGCGTGAGTACGCGACGGCGTATGAGCTCGAGAACATGGCAGGCGTGCTGCTTTGGTCCGATGAGCCGCTCTATATCGATTACGTTCGGAGCCATGGGCCGTTATTCTGCGGCACGACGGATTGCCGAAGCCGTGTGCGGTATCTCGATGACGGCGAGCACGACTCGTTCCGCGCACGGCAATTTGCTGGCAGCCACTTCTTTGAGGCGTGCGGCTTGCCACTCGGTTCGCCCGACGATGACGATAACCGCTTGGTCGATGCCTTGCTGCGCACGGAGCGCGGTGCCCGCCGCGAACGCATGTGACGCAGCGACGGGGGTCGGCATGCGTGCTGCCCATAGCATTGAATTTGCCGTGGCAGGGGTATATGCGGGGTCCATGCGTGGTACACTACAGTACTCACCCGGACAACGCGTGCTTTGCGAGCTGCGCCCGGCGCGTTCTTTGACAGGTCGAGTGCGGCTGCTCGCATGCCGGCGCGGTGCGCCTCTGCGATGCGGCTTGCCCAGACCGTCCTTCGGGGGCGACTGGTTTCGACACGATAGCTCTGAGAGAGGAAGCAGGCCGTGGTCTCCTCGCCACGCTAAACAGGGGTACTGTCAAAATGAATTGACAAGAATTCTTCTTACGAGCCCCAGCTGGCTCTTGCTGCTTAATTAATTAGCGGCACGCCAAACCCGGGAATTCCCCGCCCCGGGCGCGGTGTCATGTTAGGGGAATGCTCCCGCGCACGTAATCGGTATGGTGCGGGCTAAGACTGAACCGGTTGGGATGCCGCGAGCGTGTCACTGCGCGCAACGCATCCGAGATTAAACCAGTGACTGAGCCTGGAGATGCCGATCAGGGGGCTTTCGTGGACCGGAGTTCGATTCTCCGCGCCTCCACCAACTGCTGTAGCAGGTAGATAGTGTTATCTACCTGCTTTTTTATTTCGCGCGCCATATCGAGTCGAGTTTGCGATGTAAAGGCTTCGCTCCGGTCAGCCGGTCATATCCGTCTTGGCTTTTTGGGCTGTGCCTCTCCGGACGCCTGCGCCCGCGGAGCCGGCCCTCCCGATCCAGTTGGATATGCTGCCAGGGTCGACGCCCAGCTCCCCGCCGATCTCGGCGCAGGTGCCGCCCCGCTCGCGGCAGGGCCGCATGGCCCTTATCGGCACTTCGGCCAGCTCAGCGAGCTCCGCGCTACTCCTCTGAAAGTATGTCAGAGCGACACACAGGTGATGTGTGATGCACCGCAAAGCTGATTCCATGCCTCAATACATCCAGTTTGTTGGATAGATTTACCAATTCACCGATATCCGTCTAGATAAATGGATAAAATTAAGCTATTTCCTTAGCTTATCCATTTGGTTGGACAGATTGGACTCGCCCATGATAAACCAGCAAGTCATCGTTCCGCGCCCCCAGGCAACCGAATGGCTTCTCCACTGGAAGGACCGTGACGTCATCAAGGTGGTGACCGGTCTGAGGCGTTGCGGTAAGTCGACCGCGCTTAGGCTGGCCCAGCGAGCCCTTGTCGAATCCGGCGTGAACGAGAGGTCAATCGTCTCGATTGATCTTGAGCGCCTGGGCTTTGCCGCCCCCACCACGCCGCAGGAGCTCTACGATTACGCCGTCGCCCGCATCAGCTCCCCGAGCTGCTACGTGTTTATCGACGAGCCCCAGCGCGTCAAGGGCTTTGAGCGAGCGGTCGACGCGCTGTACGCGCGCGAGGACTGCGACGTCTACGTCACCGGCTCGAACTCCGATCTGCTTTCGAGCGAGCTTGCCACGCTGCTTACCGGCCGTTATGTTGAGTTCAGGCTCCTGCCGCTCTCGTTCGCGGAGTATCGCGGCGCCCGCGCCGCCCTTGCGGACGACGCGGACGATACCGAGCTGCTCAACCGCTACCTCTCGCTGGGGGGCATGCCGTACGCCTCCCTCCTGCCCGCCGAGGACGTGTCCGAGTACCTTGACGGCGTGCTCAACACCGTCCTCGTCAAAGACGTGGCGACGCGGCACCCCCGCATCAGCATGCCGGTCCTGCGCGCGCTTCTCGCCTTTCTCGCCGATAACGTGGGAAATCGCTTCTCGCTCAAAACGGTCGCGGACACGCTGACGGCAAACGGCTCAAAAGTCTCCCCGACCACCGTCAGCGAGTACCTCAACGCGCTCGTGGAGTGCTACCTCATCTTCAAGGCCGAGCCCTATGACGCCAAGGGTCGGCGCCTGCTGCAGCAGGGGGGCAAGTACTACCTCGGCGACCTCGGCTTCAGACATCTGCTGCTCGGACGCGACGGCAGCGACCTCGGGCATCGCGTGGAAAATGTCGTGTATCTAGAGCTGCTGCGGCGCTACCACACGGTGCGCGTAGGGCGTGTGGGGGATCTGGAGATCGACTTCGTTGCCGAGCGCGAGGGCAAACCACATTACTATCAGGTCGCGCTGTCCGTACTGGACGAGGCGACGCTGCGTCGCGAGCTGCGCCCGCTCGAGCTGCTGGGGGACGCCTACCCCAAGACGCTGCTCACCCTGGACCGCATCGGTGCGACGGACCATAACGGTATTGAGCAGCGCAGTCTCGTTGATTGGTTGCTGAAATAGATCGGGAGGGCGCTCCTCGGCAGCAGCGCCGCAGCGTTCGTACGAGACGTGTGCCAGCGCAGGCTCGCGAAACTTGAGACGTGGGCGAAGTTGGGCGCACGGTCGGGCTACGTGCGGTAGACACTTGCATTCGAAGAGAGCCGTTCCGCGCCTCCCCCAGAATAACGCGACCAAGCAGAGATCTCATCTCTTCCACCGGCACCGAGCGGCCATCGTGCAGCCATGCGCTGATGAGCCCGACCGTTCCTGCCATGGCATAGGTCAGGTACCGATTCATAGCGGCAGGGCACACCTTCGGATAGTTTGTCTCGAGCCCCGCGCGCAGAGGTGACGTAGCACCTGTTAATGAAATCGGGGTAGATTCACCTATCGGGGTAGATTCACCTTGCCGGTCTTCCCCTCACCGGGCCCTCTGGCTGAACCCTCTTGCCGGATAGCGGCTTTTCCAAAGATTCAAGATGCGGGCGTATGTCTGGGCCAATGGGGTAGAAGAGCCTGAAGCACAGCGGTGCATGCGATGAGAAAAGGGTGCGGAAATGCAGCAAGACATACATGGAGCCGACGTATACGAGGCAGAGTCTCACGATAGCCTGCGGCAAGGCGGGGGAGCGGCTTCTGCCGAGCCGGGCGCAATATGCGGTGAGCCGGCCGCGGCCTCGGCCAAGCCGGGAACGAGCTCTGCCAAGCCGGGAGCGGGCGCGTGCGCGCTCATCCTCGAGGGCGGCAGCTTCCGCGGGCAGTTCACGGCGGGCGTGATCGACGTCATGCTCGAGCAGGGCGTCGACCTTCCCGCCTGCTACGGTGTGTCTGCGGGCGCGCTGAACGGCCTGAACTACAAATCGCGTCAAATCGGGCGCGTCAACCGTATCAACCTCGCGTTCTGTGATGATCAACGCTACGTTGGGTCGCGCGCGCTTGCGGCGAACGGAAGCTTGATCGGGTACGACTTCCTGCTCTTCGATGTTCAGGACCGCATCGACCCGTTTGACAACGAGGCGTATCGCGCAAACCCCATGAAGCTATTCGCCACCGTCACAAACATCATGTTCGGTACGGCCGAGTACCCCGAGGTGCAAGACGCCTCGCTCGACATCGATGTGGTGCGCGCCTCAACCTCGCTTCCTCTGGTCACACAGCCCGTTGAGCTAAATGGCAGCCTCTACCTCGACGGCGGCGTGGCCGATTCCGTGCCTATTGAGCACGTGCTCGAGGAGGAGGGGTATGACCGCGCGATCGTGGTGCTCACCCAGCACCGAGGCTACCGCAAGTCTCCGTACGAGCTCATGCCCGCAGCGCGCGCCCGCTATGCCGCCTACCCCTATCTGCTCGATGCCCTCTCCACGCGCCATGAGCGCTACAACGAGCAGCGCGAGCATATCTGGGCTTACGAACGCGAGGGTCGGGCTCTCGTGGTTGCGCCGCCTCACCCGGTAACGGTGGGGCACGTTGAGCGCGACGCGTCGAAGCTTCTCGAGCTCTACATAGCGGGAAGGCAAGAGGCTACGCGCATGCTTCGCCAGATCAAGGAGTTCGCCGAGCGATAAGGGCGCGTGCCCAACCATCCGTTGTCGGGCGCATGGGGCTTGTGGGCGCATGGGGCTCTCGTTCGGTGGCGATCGAGGTGCTGCCACGCGCGCCGCCGCACGCCCTATTACCGAGTGCGTATGGGCCGTTTACAGAATTGATATTGTTTAAGCAACATATTTTCGATATGGTCGAACTACCGAATAGCCTCGCACGTCCAAGCTGCGCTTACCAGCGCGAGAGAGGGGAATGAGATGAAGACCGTCATCGTTGGAGCCAACCACGCCGGAATCGCTGCCGCCAACACGCTGCTCGACACCTATCCCGATCAAGAAGTGGTGATGATCGACCGTAACACCAACTTGAGTTATCTCGGCTGCGGTACCGCGCTTTGGGTGGGCCGCCAGATCGATTCCGTCGACAAGCTCTTCTATACCAACAAGGACGCATTTGAGGCCAAGGGCGCCCAAGTTTTTATGGAGACCGAGGTCACGAGCATTGATTTCGACGCTCACCTGGTGAGCTGCCACCCGCGCACGGGTGCCGACTTTACGATCAAGTACGACAAGCTCGTACTGGCAACCGGCTCGCTCCCGATTGCGCCCAAGCTGCCCGGCCACGACCTCGCGGGCATCAATTTCCTCAAGCTCTTCCAAGAGGGCCAGGAGGTTGATCGTCAGATTTCCGACGATTCTGTGGAAGACGTCGCGGTGGTGGGCGCTGGGTATATCGGCGTCGAGATCGCCGAGGCGGCCAAGCGCCGTGGCAAGAACGTGCGCATCTTCGACATTGCTCCCGCGTCGCTTGCAAGCTACTACGATCCCGAGTTCGCCGCTCTCATGGACGAGCGCCTTGCCCAGGGTGGAATCGAGTGCCATTTTGGCGAGGCCGTCTGCGCTTACGTGGGGGACGAGACGGGGCATGTGCGCTCCATTACCACCGAGCAGGGCAGCTATCCTGCTGACCTCGTGGTGAACGCCATCGGTTTCATTCCGAACAACGCGCTCGGTCGCGACCATCTTGAGCTTTTTGACAACGGCGCCTATCTGGTCGACCGTCACCAGCAGACGAGCGACCCGGACGTCTACGCCATCGGCGATTGCGCGACCGTCTACTCGAACGCGTTGCACGCGACCACCTATATCGCGCTCGCCACCAATGCCGTGCGCTCGGGCATCGTTGCCGGTCACAGCATCGGCGGCACGCCGCTCGAGTCCATCGGCGTGCAGGGCTCCAACGCGATCTCCGTTATGGGCCTGAACCTCTGCTCTACCGGCCTTTCGGTCCGTGCGGCCGAGAAGGCGGGGCTAGAGGTGCTCTATACCGATTTCGAAGACCTCCAGCGCCCTGCATTCATGCGCGAGAACGCGCAGGTCAAGATTCGCATCGTTTACGAGCGTGGTAGCCGCCGCGTGGTGGGAGCGCAGCTCGCCTCCGAATACGACGTCTCGATGGCCATTCACATGTTCTCACTCGCCATCGAGGAAGGCGTGACCATCGACAAGCTCAAACTGCTCGACATCTTCTTCCTGCCGCACTTCAACCAGCCGTATAACTACATCACCATGGCGGCGCTCGGCGCAGAGTAGCGCTCGGCGGGGATGGCGCGGCCGCAACGGTGCCCAGTGCGGCATGGCGCGGCCGCGGATGATGTTGACAAGACGGCGCTCAGCACGGAGTAACGCGGCCGCAGTGCCTCCCCGCACTTCCATCCGCGTCAGCAGCTCATGTTTCCTTGCGGCGCTGCCAGAAGGTTTCAAGGGGGTTAACGGATAACTCCGCACGCTCAATCGTGATACTCTTTCATGCTATTGCATAAGAAAGATTTTCAAATGCAGTATTCTGCATGATTTGATTGCGGGGGAGTTATGGCGTACACGGTGGGCATCGTCGGAGCGGCAGGGTATGCGGGCGTGGAGCTTGCGCGCATCCTGCTCGGGCACCCGGATTTCGAGCTTCGGGCGATTACGTCCAATGCCGATGCAGGGCAGGCGCTCGGTAGCGTCTACCCTGCGTTTGCCGGGGTAGAAGGCGCTGGCGACCTCGTCTTCTCCACGCACGACGACCCCGTGCTCACCACATGCGATGCGGTGTTCCTCGCTGTTCCCCATACGGCTGCGCTTGCTGCGGCACCAGGGCTTTTGGATGCCGGCGTGACGGTGATCGACCTCTCGGCAGATTATCGCCTGAGCGATCCTGGGACCTACGAGCGCTGGTACGGCGTCTCCCATACCTCGCCCGAGCTTCTGCAGGACCGTGCCTTCGGCCTTCCTGAGCTCTTTGCCGAAGACCTCGATCGCGCGGCGGAGCGCCATGCAGCGGGCGCACCCGCGCTCGTGGCGTGCGCGGGATGCTTTCCCACGGCAACATCGCTTGCCGCCGCACCCGCGGTGCGCATGGGCTGGGTTGCGGAAGGCGGCCCTGTGGTGGTCGATGCCATCTCGGGTGTCACGGGTGCGGGCAAGTCGGCGAACGCGCGCACGCACTACTGCAGCGCCGACGAGAACGTCGAGGCCTACAACGTGTGCCGCCACCGTCACACGCCCGAGATCGAGCAGATTCTCGGCCTGGACGGCCGCGTGGTCTTCACGCCGCATCTGGCACCGCTCAAGCGCGGCCTGCTCTCCACCGTCACCTTGCCGCTCGCGCCGTCTGCTGCGAGCCTCACCGCCGAGGAGGCCGTGAGCGCCTATCGCAGCTTCTATGAGGGGCGGCCCTTCGTTCGCGTGCTCGACGCCGGCCAGGTGCCCAAGACGTCGTCGGTGGCGGGCAGCAACGCATGCCAGATCGGTCTGGCGGTGAACCACGAGGCGTCGGCGCTCATCGCCATCGGCGCGATCGACAATCTCTGCAAGGGCGCTGCGGGCCAGGCGGTCCAGTGCGCCAACATCGTCTTCGGGCTCGACGAGCGACGAGGCCTTCCTTTGGTTGCGCTGCCGGTGTAGCAGGCGCGCTGCCGGCGCAAGTAGCAGGCGCGCCGTCGGCGCAAAGGGCGCGGTTTCCGTCGTTGCCCCTGGTGCCGCGGCTCGGTACACTGTGACGAAGTAGAAGCTGGACCAAAAGGGATGGACCTATGAATATCGATGAGTTTGATGCGAGGATTCGCGCCGTGCCCAACGGTGGCGTGACGAGCGCGCAGGGCTTCATGGCAGCAGGCGTTCATGCGGGCTTCCGCAAAGACCCGAAGCGCCTCGACATGGCGCTCCTCGTTGCCGACGAGGTGTGCCCGGTCGCGGGCACCTTCACCCAGAACCGCTTTTGCGCGGCCCCGGTCACGGTGAGCCGTGCCCATCTGGGCGGTGTGGGCTACGGCATGGCTCGCGGCGTCGTGGTGAACTCAGGCAACGCCAACGCAGCGACGGGAGGAGTCGGCATCGCTGCCGCTCACGAGACCTGTGACATCGCTTCCCAGGTGCTGGGCTGCGAGCCCGAGCAGGTGCTCGTGTCGTCTACGGGTGTCATCGGCCAGATTCTCGACATCGAACCCTTCGAAGAGGGTATTCCCGCTGCTGCCGATGCGCTCTCCCGTGCGGCCGGTTCCGATGCGGCCCTTGCGATCATGACGACCGACACGCACCCCAAGGAGTACGCCGTCACCTACGAGAGCCAGGCTGCGGGCTATTTGGGCAGCACGTTCACGGTGGGTGGCTGCTGCAAGGGCTCGGGCATGATCATGCCCAACATGGCAACCATGATCGCGCTCATCACCACCGATGCTCCCGTGCGCCCGGAAACCCTTCACGGCTTGCTGCGCTCCGCCGTGGACCAGACGTTCAACAGGGTGACGGTCGATTCCGACACCTCGACGAACGATACATGCATCATGTTCGCCTCGGGCAAGGCTGCGCCGATGCTCGATCCCATCGACGAGGGTAGCGATGCCTACCAAGAGCTCGAGCGCGCCATCTATGTGGTGTGCGAGGCGCTCGCCCGTGGCATCGCCGCCGATGGCGAGGGGTCTACGAAGCTCGTGACCGTTACGGTTTCGGGCGCCGCTACGCCGCAGGATGCCGATACCGCTGCCCGCGCGGTCGCGAACTCGCCGCTCGTGAAGACCGCCGTGGCCGGCCACGACTGCAACTGGGGCCGCGTGGCGGCTGCGCTCGGTAAGTGCGGCGTGGTCTTCAACCAGGAGGACGTCGATATCGACATCATGGACATCCCCGTGTGCCGGGGCGGTCTCACGGTGCCGTTCGACGAGGACGAGGCGCTGCGCCGGTTCGAGGCGCCGGAGATCGTCATCGCGGCGGATCTTGGCGCGGGCGATGCCTCGTGCACCGTCTGGACCTGCGACCTCACGCACGACTACATTTCGATTAACGCCGACTACCGTTCGTGAGCCATTTTGACCGGTCATTTTGGGACGGGGTTGTTTTGACCCACCGCGGGCCGGTGATCGGACCGGGCCCCGCAGGCGTATGGGAGGATGAGCATGAAGTACGCACGCGATGCCAAGCCGTCGCTCAATAGCGACCAGACCGCCCAGCTGCTCTTCGAGGCGCTGCCGTGGATCAAGAGCCTTACCGGCCGCACGGTCGTGATCAAATACGGCGGCGCCGCCATGGTCGATGCCAAGCTGCGCTCGGATGTGATGAGCGACATCCTGCTGCTCAAGATTATCGGTGCGCGCATCGTGATCGTTCACGGCGGCGGCGCGGCCATCAACGAGGCGCTCAAGCACTACGACCTTCCCGTGGAGTTCAAGGATGGCCAGCGCGTGACCACGCCGGAAGCGATGGAGATCGTGCGCGAGGTCCTTGTGGGCAAGGTGAACCAGGAGCTCGTGGCTGCCATCAACCAGCACGGCAACGTTGCGGTGGGTGTTTCGGGGAGTGATGCGGGCACGATCGTTGCCGAGCAGCTCGATCCCGGCCTTGGCCGCGTGGGGCGTGTTACGCGCGTTAATGCCGACTACCTCGAGAGCCTCATGGACAACGACTATATCCCCGTGGTCGCGACCGTTGCGCAGGGGGAGGACGGCGGCTTCTTCAACATCAACGCCGACGTTGCGGCGGGGGCCGTCGCTAAGGCCGTGCATGCGCACAAGATTATCTACCTCACGGATGTCGACGGCCTCTATGAGGATTTCTCTGATAAGAGCTCGCTCATCTCGAACCTCACGCTCGAGGAGACCGAGGCGCTGCTCGCGCGTGGCGACATCGACAAGGGCATGATTCCCAAGCTGCAATCGTGCGTGGGAGCGCTGCGCGGCGGGGTGTTCCGCGCGCACATCATCAACGGCACCACGCCGCATTCGCTGCTGCTCGAGCTCCTGACCGACACCGGCTTGGGCACCGTGATGCATTCCACAATGGAGTCGTACGAGCAGGACCGGCATCCCCACCCGCTCGGCGCGTTCGCGTCGCGCTTGGCAGAGGCGGATGAGGACGCCGAGTCGCGTTAGGCAGAGAGATACACCAGGCAATGGAGAGGAAGAAGACGATGACATTCGATCAAGAGCGCGCGCTCGATAACGAGTTCGTGATGCATACATACGGTAGGAGCCAAGTGGAGTTTGTGGAAGGCGCCGGCATGACGCTCAAGGACGCCGAGGGCCGCGAATACCTCGACTTCCTGGCGGGTATCGGGGTATGCTGCCTGGGCCATGGGCACCCAGCGGTGGTCGGCGCGGTCGAGCGCCAGGCCACAGAGCTCATGCACGTATCGAATTACTTCTACATCGAGCATCGCGGCGAGGTCGCGGCGCTGCTTTCCAAGCTTGCTAACGACGATCTTGCGGGCGCCGGTGTGCTTGCCCGTGCTATCGCCGAGGGCGATGCCGAGGCCGTGCGTGCCGCTGCTGCCCCGCAAGAGGGCGAGCAGGTTTGGAAAACCTTCTTCTCCAATTCGGGAGCCGAGGCCAACGAGTGCTCCATGAAGCTTTCGCGCCTGTATGCCAAGCGGTGCGGCAACGGCGGGAACACGATTGTCTGCCTGCGCGGCGGCTTCCACGGCCGCACGCTCGAGACGCTTGCCGCCACCATGCAAAATCGCCTGCAGGACGCCTTCCGTCCGCTCCCGGGCGGGTTCGTGGCATGCACGCCCAACGACATTGATGAGCTGCGCGAGGTTTTTGCCCAGCTTGGAGGCGAGATCTGCGCCGTCATGCTCGAGCCCATTCAGGGCGAAAGCGGCGTGCACCCGCTCGACGCGGCATTCGTTCAAGAGGCAGCTCGCCTTGTGCACGAGGTGGGCGGCGTGCTCATCTCCGACGAGGTCCAGGCGGGTGTGTTCCGCACGGGGAAGCCGTTCGCAATCCAGCGCGCAGGCGTGGTGCCGGATATCATGAGCCTGGCGAAGGGCATCGCGGGCGGTGTGCCGGCTGGTGCATGCGTGGCGCGCGCGGAGGTGGCGGACGCCTTCAAGCCGGGCGATCACGGCTCGACCTTCGGCGGGAGCTGTCTTGCCGTGGCTGCTGCCGAGTCTACGCTCTGCGAGCTCGTGAACGGTGGGTATGCCGGCAAGGCGGCCGAGGTTGGCGCCTATATGGCCGAGCAGCTCGAGAAGGTGCCGCATGTGGTCGAGGTGCGCGGCGCGGGCCTCATGCTCGGCTGCGATCTGGATGAGGGTGCGGGGGATGCGCACGATGTGGTGACCGCCGCTCTCGAAGCGGGAGCGGTCATCAACGCGACGGGCGCCCACACCCTTCGCTTCCTGCCGCCGCTTATCTGCACGAAGGAGAATGTGGACGAGCTTGCCCAGATCCTCACCTCCGTTTTGAGCTGTTGATAAAACGAACCCGGTTCGTTTTATCAACAGCCCCGGATCGCTGCGCGGCTTTGCCGCCTTGCGTCGCGTGCTGGCAAAGACGCTCGCGCGCTTTGCGCAGCTCGCGACCCTGCGGGTTCGAATCCCTCTGTGATGGGCATGAAAATGAAAAGACCCCGCGTGTGCGGGGTCAACAAAAACTATGGTGGGCGATGAGGGATTCGAACCCCCAGCCTTGTGCGTGTAAAGCACCTGCGCTAACCGTTGCGCCAATCGCCCGTGGAGTCTGAGTATAGCCGAATTCGCTCGCTGACGGCAACGGGACATATCTTATGATAGGGACAAACCGCAATTGCATTTGCGCGCAAGCCACGATCAAAGCGGAGGATGCATGCCGATTACCTATCTGCCCGAGGCTCTCAGCGGCGAAAACACCGATGAGGCTCTGCGCGAGCGCCTTGCTCGCGTGCGCTATGTGTTCACAGATCTTGACGGCACGATGATGGGGCCTGGCTCTACGGTGCTCGCAAACGCAGCGGGCGAACCAAGTTGCGCCTTCGTGGAGACGCTCATCGCGCTCAAGCAGACGGGAATCGAGGTCATCCC
This sequence comes from Enorma shizhengliae, assembly GCF_009676995.1. Taxonomy (NCBI): domain Bacteria; kingdom Bacillati; phylum Actinomycetota; class Coriobacteriia; order Coriobacteriales; family Coriobacteriaceae; genus Enorma; species Enorma shizhengliae. The sequence goes on along the minus strand of NZ_VTFZ01000011.1, from coordinate 96,160 downwards.
GTGCTCGGGCCGGAATCGCTCCATGCTGCACGAGGATTCGCGCGTGCTCGGCCTCACCTCCTACATCGGTGAGATGGGTGGCATCATCATGATCGATCGCCCACATGATACCTGGGAGTACTTCACGGCGGAGATGGACTACGATCCCGCCTGCGGGCTCACGCCGCATGAGGTTATCGAGCAGACCGGGCTTTGCGACCAGTTCATCTCGCGCTGGCCGGGGCTCATCGAATTCCATAACGACATGTCGAACGGCTATAAGCATCGCGAGGTTACCATCGGCCTGCGCGGCGAGGTGCCAGACGAGGAGGCGATCGCGCTGCTCGACGCCTCGGGCATGGCGCTCGACTGGGGCGACAACGGCTTTCTCAACTACATCTCAGCGCCCACGACGCTTCATCTGCCTGAAGGGGTGCGCGGCCGTGCGTTCAACATCATGCCGAAGGGCTTGGGCAAGGGGCGTGCCATCGAGCGCTTCTGCGAGCTTCGCGGTATCGACCGCTCCGAGACGCTCGCTATCGGCGACTCGTCGTCCGATTTCCTCATGGCCGATGCCGTGGCGCAGTTCATCATGGTGGAGAATGCGCTGGGCGACCCGCACGCCGATGCTCTTCTCGAGAAGCACCCCAAGACCGTGGTGGCGCGCGGACGCATCGTTGATGGCTGGGTGAACGCCATGCGCTGCCTGCTGGAGGCGCAGGGGAGGCGGATGTGATGGATGACCGCTGCGTCAGCCCCCTCGCCTACGATAACCGCCCGATTGGCGTCTTCGACTCGGGCTTGGGCGGGCTCACCGTTGCGCGCTCGATCGCGACGTCGCTCTCCCACGAATCGATTTACTACGTGGGCGATACGAAGCGCTGCCCCTATGGACCGCGCTCGGAGAACGAGGTGCGCACCTTCGCCCTGCAAGCGGGGCGCTGGCTCGAGGCACATGATGTCAAGATCATCGTGATTGCCTGCAATACCGCGACCGCGGCGGCGCTCACCGTGGCGCAGCAGACGCTCGACGTTCCCGTGATCGGCGTGATCGCTCCGGGCGCGCGGGCGGCTATCAACACGACGCGCACGCGGAAGGTGGGCGTGCTCGCTACGGAGCTCACGGTGCGGTCGGGCGCATACACGCGAGCCATCCAGAGTCTCGATGCGGGCGTGGATGTATACGGGTGCCCCGCTCCAAGCTTCGTGAACATCGTCGAGCGCGAGCTGGCCACGGGCGCGCATCTGCAGGAGCGTTGGCTCGAAGACGGCGATATCTTCGATACCCCCGAGATTCGTTCCGAAGTAGCGAGGACGCTCTCGCCGATCGCCGATACCGAGGTGGACACCGTGGTGCTCGGCTGCACGCATTTTCCGCTGCTTGCAGGGCCCATCCGCCATGCGCTTGGCACGGGCGTGCGGGTGGTGTCGTCTGCGGAGGAGACCACGCGCGAGCTCAAAGACATCCTGCACCGCCGCGGACAGCTTGCCGCGGCCGATGTGGAGCCTCAGCACCGGTTTGCAACAACCTCGGATAACATTGCCGAGTTCGCGGCGGCGGGAAGCTTCATCTTCGGGCAACCGCTCAAGAGCATCGTGCATGTAGACCTTGGCGAGCTTGAGGAGATGTACCGCCGCTAGGCCTTGGAGCCCGCCTGCTGCGGGGGGCAGCCGCGAGGCTGCGGGGCTCGCAGGCCCCGGGGCGACCTGCCGCTGGGTTGCGGGGATGATCAGCAGGGCGCGGGGGACGCACGGCGCGCGGCAGAGGGCGGCTTGCCGCCAGCCCGCAAAACCTGTCATACGGGAGCCGGCACGGCCGGTTCTTGCCATAGTGAGATACGATGGGGAGGAAACCTTGGATTATATGGAAATCGATCGCGCAAACGGCCGCGCGATGGACGAGATGCGCGAAGTGGCGCTTACCCGCGAGGTGCTCAAGCATGCGCTGGGGTCGTGCCTCGTGGAGTTCGGCGATACCCGTGTGCTCTGCGCGGCGACGATCGAGGAGGGCGTGCCCGGTTGGCGCCGTGCGAGCCGTGCCGGATGGGTTACGGCGGAGTACGCGATGCTTCCCGCCTCGACGGGTCGGCGCGTGCCGCGCGAGCGGGCGAGCCGCAAGGGCCGCTCGATGGAGATTGAGCGTCTCATCGGCCGAAGCTTGCGCACCGTTACCAACCTCCGTGCCCTCGGCGAGTATACGGTTACGGTGGACTGCGATGTAATTCAGGCAGACGGCGGAACGCGTACCGCGGCGGTGACCGGAGCTTGGGTGGCGCTGCACGATGCCCTCATGGCGTGGGTCGAGGCCGGAAAGATCGCGCGACTGCCGCTTACGGGCCAGGTCGCCGCGGTTTCGATGGGCGTGGTGGACGGCTGCGAGCTGCTCGACCTCGATTACCGCGAGGACTCTCGTGCTGAGGTGGACATGAACCTCGTGGCGACCGACACGGGCGAGATCGTCGAGATTCAGGGCACGGGCGAGCGCACGCCATTCGACCGGCAGCGGCTCGGAAGGCTGCTCGATATGGGTGATAAGGGCATCGAGAAGTTGATCGGGCTCCAGAACCAGGTTACGGCGTTTCGGGACGAGGACTAGTCGAGAGTGCTCCTAGGATTCCCTTATGGGCAATCAGAAGTTTCCACGCAAACGTCCTCGCCGCTTCGCGGCTGCGGAATGTTTGCTTAGGAAACATCCGATTGCCCTTCTAGGACCGCCGTATATCGTCCCGCGCGCAGTTTCGCAGGAGCATCGGCTTTGCCGATGCGACGAGAATGTTTGAGCACGGGATGATATGCGGCGGACCGTTCCGTAGGATGTTCGATAACGTTTGCCGCGGCGAGGACGTTTGCGTGGAACCATGCGGGTCCTCCGGCAGGTGCGGTTCGTAGGCAAGCGGTTTTATTGCAGCGCGATAGGAGAGGAAGAAGTTCTCATGGCGTTAGAAAAGATTGATGCGGCTGCGCTCGATCCGGCGCGTACGGTGGTCGTTGCCACGGGGAATGCGCATAAGCTCGTCGAGATCGAGGAAATCTTGGGGCGCGCGCTTCCGGAGATGACGTTCGTAGCGCTTTCTCAGCTCGGGGATTTCGAGGACCTGGAAGAAACGGGCACCACTTTTGCGGAGAACGCCATCATCAAGGCGGAGGCGGCCGTGGCGGCGACGGGCCTCACGGCAGTTGCAGACGATTCGGGCCTCATGGTCGATGCGCTCGGCGGTGAACCAGGCGTCTATTCGGCGCGCTATGCCGGTGTGCACGGCGACGATGCCGCCAACAATGCCAAGCTTCTTGCCAAGCTAGAGGGAGTTGAGGATGCTGCGCGCGCGGCGCGCTTCGTGAGCTCGATTGCCTTCATCGAGCCCGACGGTCTCGTCACCATGGGCGAGGGTACCTGCGAGGGCGTGGTGGACCATGCCGAGCGCGGCACGCATGGGTTTGGCTACGACCCGCTCTTCCTGCCCGATGACACGCCGGGCAAGACCATGGCCGAGCTCACGCCAGAGGAGAAAAACGCCATCAGCCACCGCTTCCATGCGCTCGAAGACCTGTGCGCCAAGCTCAGCGCCCGGCGCGATGCCTCTGCACTGGCGGATGAGGGAGTCGCTGCTCCGGTCGAGGATGCCGAGCGCGTCTCCCCGCAGGCTGCCACCCCGGAGGAGGGTGTGCAATGAGAGCGGTCGTTCAGCGCGTTACACGGGCGAGCGTCACCATCGACGGCGAGGTAACCGGCAGTATCGGCCAAGGGTACCTCGTCCTTCTTGGCGTTGGTGCCGACGACACGCGCGCGGAGGCAGACCGTCTCTGGAAGAAGCTATTCGGCCTGCGCATTATGGAAGACGAGGATGGCAAAACCAACCGTTCCATTGACGATGTAGGTGGCGAGGTGCTCGTGGTGTCGCAGTTCACGCTCTTTGCGGATTGCCGCCGCGGGCGCCGGCCCTCGTTCACCGCGGCAGGCGACCCAGCGCACGCAAACGAGCTCTACGAGTACTTCGTGCAGCTGGCACGCCAAGACGTCTCGCGCGTTGCCACGGGAACGTTTGGCGCGAACATGCAGGTGGAGCTTGTAAACGACGGGCCCTTCACCATCGTGCTCGACACCGATACGCTGTAGCGTCCTCCTGTTTGGCGCCGATGCGCTACGGCGTGCCTGCTAGGCTACGCGCGCTGTAGCGCGCCCCTGCTCGGCAGCGCGCGCTCGTTCTGAGCGTGACGCTGCTCTCTCTGCCCCGCGAACATGCATTAATTCAGCTCGCCAGCCCTAGTAGGCCAGCGATATACCTGGCTCGTTCCAAAAAGGTGTACACGAGCGTCAAAAAAAGCTTGAAATGAGGCTTTTCGTGACGCTCATGTACACCTTTTCCCGGCGCGCCGGGTTGATGCGGCGGATCATGTGCGTCGAGGGCTTGAGAAGCGCCCTCCTTGCCCGGAGTTGCCCCCTTCACGGTACCGCTGCCAACCCGGTGCTGCTCCCTTCATGGCACCGCTATCAACCCGACGCTGCTTCCTTCACGGTGCCGCCGCCAACCCGGTGCTGCCATCAGCATGGTACGGTCGGGCGCGGGCGGGCCATCAACCGGTATGTGACGTTCCTGTACCGGGGGTTTTAGCGAGCTATTCGCGCTGCTATACTGAATCAGTTTTGACTAACTTGGGAGTACTGTGCCGATTTTCGGCGCATTACGGGAGGCATAGTAATGGACGAGCTCGAGGTCAACCACGTCGACGAAATCAAAGACAAGCTTGCGCAGATGGTGGGCGAGCGCGTGAAGGTCAAGGCCAACATGGGGCGCACCCGCGTTATCGAGCGCATGGGCACGGTCAAGACCGTTCACCCCGCTGTGTTCATCGTCGAGGTGAACGAGCGTCGTGGCCGCACCTCGCGCCAGAGCTACCAGTACGTCGACGTGCTCACCGGTACGGTCGAGCTCTTCGACCCGGAATCGGGGGAGCATATCTTCACGCCGCTCGGCAACCAGTCCGATGAGCACTAGCGCGTCCGACGAATCCAAAGGGGCGCTTGTCGTTATCGCGCCCGCGAAGGTTAACCTGTACCTCGGTGTTCACACGCAGCGAGATGACCGGGGCTATCATCGCGTTGATTCGGTCATGGCGGCGACGAGCCTAGCAGATGTTGTGACGCTTGCGCCGGCAGAGCGCCTTACGGTGCGCACCGTTCCCGAGGCAGATTTTCCCATGGAGCATAACACCGCCTACCGGGCGGCTTGTGCCTTGGGAGAGGCGTTTGGGCGAGAGCCATCGTTTGAAATCGTGATCGAGAAGCATATTCCGCTGCGTGCGGGGTTGGGCGGCCCATCATCAGATGCCGCGGCGACGCTCATGGGCCTCTGCCATGCATGGGGCATCAACCCGAGGGATGAGCGTGTCGATGCCATCGCTCGCTCCATTGGCGCCGATGTTCCCTTTTTTCTGTACGGGGCGCTCGCTTATTGCGATGGTGCGGGAGACCGCCTGCGCGAGGCGTTTGAGCCGCTTGCGGGTATGCCTATTGTGCTCGTGAAACCCGTCTGCGCCGGTGTGACGGCCCGCGAGGCCTACGAGGTGTTCGACCAAGACCCGCCCTCTGCCGCCCCGCTCGATCCGCTGCTCGAGGCCCTGCGGGCGCACGATGCCGCCGAGGTTCCGGCACACATAGCGAATAACCTTGCCCCCGCGGCATGCGCGATCGCTCCCGAAATTGCAAGCGTTGTCTCGTGGCTGCGTGGCCAGGATGGGGTACTTGCCGCCCAGGTGACTGGTTCCGGAGCCTGCTCGTTCGCGCTCTGCGAGAGCATGGGGGCTGCTGAGCGCATCGCGCGCGACGCTGATTCGAAGTGCGGATGGTGGTCATGCGCAGCAACGATGGAGAAGTCCGGACTCTCTTTGCAAGTTTGCTAGCATTGTGGCGCGCGTTCTGCTAACATACCTTCTGCTAACGGGTTGTGGCTCAGTTTGGTAGAGCACCGCGTTCGGGACGCGGGGGTCGCTGGTTCAAATCCAGTCAACCCGACCAGCGAATTCAGGCAGGCCAGGGCGATGAGCTCTGGCCTGTTTTGCTATCTCGCTGCAGCGTGTGCAAGCTCCTCAACCAAATCGATAAGCTCCTGCTGGCTGTGGACATCGATCTTCTTGTAGATGTGGCGTGTATGCGTTTTCACCGTGTTCGCCGAGATGGTGAGGCGCTCCATGATCGATTTCCCGCTATGTCCGCGGGCGAGCAGTCCCAAGATCTCTCGTTCGCGGGCGGTGAGACCATGACGTTCGGCAAGCGAGTGCAGCGCGGCGTCTATGCCTTGGGCGTCGTCGGAAGGCGTGCGCGCGGGCCGCTCCTCGGCAACCTCAGCAGGAACGATCGCCTGGAAGAAGCGGCGGAAGCGAAAGCCGTCGAGCCCGATCCACACGAAGCAGAAGATGACGATTGAGAGCAAGGCGCTCGTTATAAGCAGGGCATCTGTCCAACCATTCGCCTGCGCGGTCATGATGCTCTCGGCAGCAGCGAACCCCACCGCAGACGAGCAGGATGAGACGGCGAACCCCAAGGGCACCACGGCGAGCGCACCTGTGGGATTGCGCGCCGCGATGCTCGCGAGGACCGAGAACATGAGCGCGTAGAAGCATTCTGAGCCGGCCTCGATGATCGTCGATGTTACCGACGTGGGCAAGGAGCTCGCTGGCGTGAGCAGGAAACCGGCGATTACGGTTACCGTGCAGAGCCGGAACGCAGCATCCTCATCGAAGGTGAAGCGTCGCGCGCGGCTCCATACGAGCAGGAGCGCACCGTAGGCGAGTGCAAGCAGCGCATACTGCCAACCCTGCATGGCGTTGAACCGCGTGGCGGTGGCGTAGCCGAAAGTGGTCTCGAACAGGGCTACGCATACGAAGAGCTTGCTCGAGAGCGGCACGAACGAGAAGGGGTTCGTCGTTTCGAGGTCGCGGGGGCTCGCCGCCTCGCGAATGCGGGCGAAGAGGTCGCGCTGGTTTATAGCACCCGTTCCTATGAGCATGCCGAGCATGATAATGCCGAAGAGTGCCGGCGCGGCCTCGGTGGCGGAGCGCAGAAGCGGCCAGATGGCGTACGAGATCGCGATGCCGGCAAGTGCGGCCACCATCGTGGGCGCGTTGCGCGGTATGCGCGAGAGCGCGAGTGCGGCGAGAATGGTTCCCCAACCTCGGCTCACGTTGAAGAGCGTATCGGTAACAAGGAAGAGCGTTCCGTCGGTAGGGTTGGCAAGAACGCTCTGCCACAGCAGCATCGCGACCGCGCCGCACACGGCAGCGGCGCATGAGCAGCCCGCAAGCGAAAGCGCCTTGGGGCATCGCCGCGCTACGATGGCAACGGGAACATAGAGCAGACCCGAGATAAACACGCTCACATTCATGAGGTCCGTGGACGCCGTGGGCAGAAGCACGCTGTTGTGCATGAGCATGACAAGCGAGACGAGCGCGACGAGAAACACGGCGATCGACCACGGCAACGCGGGCAGCTCTTTGCGCATTTCGGCCATGTAACCTCCCTCACCCATTTGGGGTGATACCGTTTATCTGCTCGTTCGTACCGTTCGCGCTCACATGTGCCGGGTGAATTTTCCGACGCATGAAACATGGTGGCGCGCGCCCATGCGTTCGGGCGAGCAATGCTTTAGTATCGTTTCACGACCAAACCCATCGCGTCAAGCGGGGCATATGCAAAGTAAAGGAGCGATGTGATGAGTACCGTAATCGATGAGGCAAAGGCGCTGCAGGAGCAGATCGTGCGCGATCGCCGTTGGCTGCACCAGCACCCGGAACTCGGCTTCGACTTGGACGAGACGTGCGCCTACGTGCGCGGGCGCCTGGAGGAAATGGGCTATGAGGTCTCGTCGCCCTGCCAGGGCGCGCTCCTCGCGCAGGTGGGCGATCCGGCGGCCGGCCCGGTGTTCATGCTTCGTGCCGATATGGATGCCCTGCCGGTTCAGGAGGCCACGGGGCTCGATTTCGCCTCAACGAATAACAACATGCATGCGTGCGGCCATGACACGCACACCGCTATGCTGCTTGGCGCTGCGAAGATCCTGAAGGATCATGAGGCGGAGCTGAAGGGTTGCGTGAAACTGCTCTTCCAGCCCGACGAGGAAGGTGTTGCTCCTGTGGAGTACTGCGGCGGTGACGCGGTGCTCGAGGCCGGCGTGCTCGAGAACCCGCATGTCGACGCGGTGGCGGCGCTGCACGTGCAAGCGCTCGAATTCGATGCCGGCGCCATCTATACGCGCAAGGGCACGATCTTCTCGTCGATCGACGATATCGATGTGCGCATCACCGGTTGCGGCGCGCACGGCTCCACCCCGCACCAGGGCATCGATCCCATCAACATCGCCTGCCATATCTACCAGGGTTTCCAAAACCTGATTGCGCGCGAGGTCGATCCTACGCAGACGTGCGTGGCAACGTTCGGCAAGATTGAATCGGGCCGCGCCGCAAACGTGATTCCCGATAGCGCTTCTATGCTCGGCACCCTGCGCACGCAGGATGCGGGCGTGCGCCAGGGCTTCAAAGAGCATGCGCAGCGCATGGTCAAGAGCATCGCCGAGGCGTTTGGCGGCACGGCGACCGTAGACTTCCTGCGCGGCGTGCCGAACACCTACAACGACCCCGCGCTTACCGAGGAGCTCGTGGGCTATGCGAACGAGCTTTTCGACGAGCCCGTGCAGGAACTCGAAGCGCCGTTCTCCGGCACCGACGACCTTGCCATCATCGCCGAGAACGCCCCCACGACCTACTTCATCCTCGGCACGGGCACGCTGCCGGGGCACGAGGGCTGCGGCATGCACCATCCCAACGTCGATTTCGACGAGACGGTGTTCTGGAAGGGCTCCGCTCTGCTTGCCAACAGCGCGCTTTCCTATCTGAGTCGCCATGCGGAGTAGGACGACTTCGCGCGGCGGGGCACACGTGGGGCGTCGAGTGCGCGGCTGACGCGCGCGGTCCTATGGAGAAGAGCCGTGCGGCTGGAGAACGGCCGCGCTCTCGACGCACCCCATCTCGAAGTTTCGATGCGCCCGCCCGTGCTCGTCTGCATCCGATCACTCGATCTTCTCAACGAACAACGGTTGTACGTGCCGGCTTTACGGATGAGCCGGCGGAAAAGGAGGACTCATGGCCGAAGCTGTCAAGAAAAAGAAGAAACGGGGCATGCCGACCTCGTTCACCATCCTCATCGGGTGCCTGATCTTCGTTGCTATCTGCACCTGGATCGTCGCGGCATTCACGCCCGACGTTACGGGCGCAACCCTTGCCCAGGTTATGCGCGCACCGTTCGACGGCTTCAAGAACGCCATCGACGTCTGCCTCTTCGTCATCGTGCTCGGCGGCTTCCTCGCCATGGTGAACAAGACGGGTGCGCTCGATGCAGGCATCGCCACGCTCGTTCGCAAGCTTGGTGACCGCGATACGCTGCTCATCCCGGTGCTCATGCTCGCATTCGGCATCTGCGGCTCCACCTACGGCATGATGGAGGAGACCATCCCCTTCTACATCCTGCTCGCATCGGTGACCTTCGCCATGGGCTTCGATTCCATGGTGGGCGCCCTCGTGGTGCTTCTGGGCGCCGGCCTGGGTACGCTCGGTTCCACGGTGAACCCGTTCTCGATCGCCATCGCGTCCTCGGCGCTTACCGATATGGGCATCGCGGTCAACCAGGGTACGCTCATCGCCGTGGGCTTCCTGCTCTTCGTGATCTCTGAGGTCATGGGCATCGCCTTCGTGATGAACTATGCCAAGAAGGTCAAGGCCGACCGCTCCAACTCTGCCATGACGGCCGATGAGCTCGCTCGCATGGACGCTGCCTATGCCGACGAGACCCGTGCGCTTGAGGACGAGCAGGCTTCGAACCTTAAGAACGCCGTGCTCACGGGCAAGCAGAAGCTCGTGCTCGTGCTGTTCGCGCTTTCGTTCCTCATCATGATCGTGTCGTTCATTCCGTGGGAGAGCTTCGGTATCAACATCTTCGCCATCGGCGGCACGGCCGACGATCCTTCGACGGCTTGGAGCGCCATCCTGACCGGCCTGCCGCTTGGCCAGTGGTACTTCACCGAGTGCGGCATCTGGTTCTTCGTGATTTCGATCGTGATTGGCTTCGTGGGCGGTCTGTCCGAGAAGGAGATCGTGAACACCTTCATCGACGGCTGCTCCACCATGATCTCGACCGCCCTCGTGATTGCCGTGGCCCGCGCCATCTCGGTGCTCATGGCCGAGACCGGGCTCGATGTCTTCGTGCTCAACGCTGCTGCCAACGCTCTGCGCGGCGTCTCCGCGGTGGTCTTCGCCCCGGCGAGCTACGCGCTCTACTTCGTGCTCTCGTTCCTCATCCCGTCGAGCTCCGGCATGGCGACGGTCTCCATGCCCATCATGGGGCCGCTGGCCGACAACCTCGGCTTCTCGCCCGACATCATGATCATGATCTACGTTGCCGCGCACGGCGTCGTGGCCATGATCACCCCCACGAACGGCGTTATCGTCTCGGGCCTGGAACTCGCGCACACGAGCTACACCACGTTCCTCAGGCTTACGCTTAAGTTCTTCATCGCGCTCACCCTGGTGACCGCTGCCGTGCTCACGGTGCTCATGCTCGTCCTGTAGGGCAGCAATGAAGCAGGAGGAAACGGCTGGCTAAGCAGGAGGTTCAAGCCGCTCCTTAGCGCGTGCAGGGCCATCCAGCCTTACCGAACGCTTACATCGCCCGATGGCCAAACCGTGCCGTCGGGCGATGTTTTGCCAGTATAGGAAGGTGTTTCGGAGGGATTGCCTAGACGCGTTGATAATATGGCGCGGTTGTCCGAGCAACGCTCGCGCGGTATACTCTTTCGAGCTTGTTTGACGTGTAACTGGAGGAAATCGTTATGATCCCTAAAGGTTTTGAGTGGATTGTCATCTTGGTCGTGGTCCTGGTCATCTTCGGGCCCAAGAACCTTCCAAAGCTCGGTAAGTCGCTTGGTTCCACGGTGAAGAACCTCCGTGAGGGCATGTCGAGCGACGACAAGACCGAGGAGGAGCCCGAGGAGAGCGCCGAGGACCGCGAGATTCGCGAGCTCGAGGAGAAGCTTGCCGAGGCAAAGAAGAAGAAGGAGTCCGGCGAGGACGAGGGCCCCATCTCCGAGTAAGGCGCAGCCTTCATCAAGGAGCTTTGTTCTTCCTATAGAGCGCATGCGGCCGACCTCCCCACGCGGGCGGTCGGCCGTTATTATGGTGGGTCGATGGTAGAAACGGCGTTAAAGGAGTCTTCCGCATGGCGAATGGCGAGGCACTGACCGACGAGGGCCGCAAGAAGCTCGAAGAGGAGCTTGCGTGGCGCGAGGGTGAACATAGGACTGAGATTGTCGAGCGCATCAAGGTCGCGCGCGACTTCGGCGACCTCTCGGAGAACTCCGAGTTCGACGATGCCAAGGAGGAGCAGGCCAAGAACGAGGCCCGCATCCGCGAGATCCGCAACACGCTCGCCCAGGTGGCCGAGTTCGACGCGGCGGGTATTCTTGGCGCTACGCTCGGTAGCACGGTGACCGTCGTCGACGCCGATGGCGAGATTCACGACTTCACGCTCGTGGGCTCGCGCGAGACCAACTCGCTCGAGAACCGCATCTCGATGGAGTCCCCGGTGGGCTCCGCCCTGGTGGGCCATGAGGTGGGCGAGACCGTCGAGGTCGTGCTGCCGTCTGGCAAGACGCGTACTTACACCATTACGAAGATCGCGCGCTAGGCCCCGGGTCGAGCGCAGAGCCGAATGCATGCTCCCTGGGACCGCGAGGCCTCGGGGAGCTTTTTGGTTCGCGGCGCTGGCGGGGTCGCACAGAGGCGATTTTGTTTGCGGTTGCAGCGGGGTCGCACCGAGTTTTACATGATGTTCTGGGCACATGGGGCCCACAGATAGCAAGGAGCAACAAGATATGAGCGAGACGCAGGAGAGCACGCAGAACGCGTCGGAGGCGGTGTCGACGCTGAATGACGAGCGCGCCCATCGCCTGTCCAAGCGCGCTGCCATCATGGAGGCCGGCGGCAATCCGTATCCGGAGCATTCCGAGGTTACGGCGCATGTCGTCGACATCGAGGCCAAGTATGCCGACCTCGAGGCGGGCGAAGACACCGATGACGTGGTGAGCATCGGTGGCCGCATCATGGCCAAGCGCGGCCAGGGAAAGATCGCCTTCGTGGTGGTGCGCGATACCACCGCCGAGATCCAGCTCTTCTGCCGCATCAACGAGATGCGCGAGGAGGACTGGGCCCTGCTGCAGGACCTGGACCTGGGCGACATCATCAATGTGACGGGCGTGATCGTGCGCACCAAGCGCGGCCAGCTCTCCATCGCTCCGAAGCGCCTGACGCTGCTCTCCAAGGCAGTGCGCCCGCTGCCCGAGAAGTTCCACGGCCTCTCCGACAAGGAGACCCGTTACCGCCAGCGCTACGTGGACCTCATCATGAATGACGACGTGCGCGAGACCTTCCGCAAGCGCTCGGCGATCGTCAGCGCTTTCCGCCGTTACATGGAAAACAATGGCTACATGGAGGTGGAGACGCCCATCCTGCAGACCATCCAGGGCGGCGCCACCGCGAAGCCGTTCATCACACACTTCAACGCGCTCAACCAGGAGTGCTACCTGCGTATCGCGACGGAGCTTCACCTGAAGCGCCTGCTCGTGGGCGGCTATGAGCGCGTGTTCGAGATCGGCCGCATCTTCCGCAACGAGGGCATGGACCAGACGCACAACCCCGAGTTTACCACCATGGAGGCGTATCGCGCCTACAGCGACCTCGAGGGCATGAAGGAGCTCGCCGAGGGTGTTATCAAGGCGGCCGCGAAGGCGGTCGGGCTCGAGGGCACCATCGTGTACCAGGATCAGAAGATCGACCTCTTCGGCGAGTGGCCGAGCCGCTCCATGACGGAGATTGTTTCCGAGGCCATGGGCCGTGAGCTCAACCTCGACACGCCAATTGAGGAGCTTCGCGCTGCGGCCGCCGAGTGCGGTATCGACGTCAACTCCGCTTGGGGTGCGGGCAAGCTCATCGCCGAGATCTACGACGAAAGGGGTGAGGAGAGCCTCATCAACCCGACCTTCGTGTGCGATTACCCCGTTGAGGTGAGCCCGCTCGCCAAGCGCCGCGAGGACGACCCGCGTCTCACGCACCGCTTCGAGCTGGTTATCGCCGGCCACGAGTACGCCAACGCGTTCTCTGAGCTCAACGACCCGGTGGACCAGGCCGAGCGCTTCGCCAAGCAGATGGAGGAGAAGGCCGGCGGCGACGACGAAGCCATGGAGTACGACGAGGATTACGTGCGTGCGCTCGAGTACGGCATGCCTCCCGCGGGTGGTATCGGCATCGGCATCGACCGCGTGGTCATGCTGCTCACCAATTCCGCGAGCATCCGCGACGTGCTGCTGTTCCCGCACATGCGCCCCGAGAAGGGAAGCGTCTCCGGTGCCGCCGCGCAGGCTGCTAAGGATGCCGCGCAGGCTGCTAAGGATGCCGCGCAGGCAGCTCAGGATGGTGCGGCGGGCGTTGCCGTCGCTCCGAACAAGATCCCTACCATCGATCCGTCCAAGATCGTGGTCGAGCCGCTCTTCGAGGACTTCGTGGATTTCGATACGTTCAGCAAGAGCGATTTCCGTGCGGTCAAGATCAAGAGTTGCGAGCCGGTGCCCAAGAGCAAGAAGCTGCTGAAGTTCACTATGGACGACGGCTCGGGCACGGACCGCGTGATTCTCTCTGGCATCAGCATGTATTACGAGCCGGAGGACCTGGTGGGCAAGACCTGCATCGCCATCACCAACTTGCCACCGCGTAAGATGATGGGAATCGATTCGTGCGGCATGCTCATCAGCGCCGTTCATGCCGAAGGGGAGGGCGAAGAGCCCGAGGAGCGCCTGAACCTCCTTATGGTGGACGACGCCATTCCGGCGGGTGCCAAGCTGTACTAAGGCTTGAGATAGCGCACGCTAAAAGGCGGGGCGGACGCTATACCATACGCTCGCATGCAAAAACGGCACCGCAGCTCATATTGGGCTGCGGTGCCGTTGGTTTAATTGGGTTGCGCTTCTCGGCGCGAATCGCCTGCGCTTCCGGAGCGCAGGCGCCCGGTCCTCAAAGTGAATCGAGCCAACCTCGAGGCGGTCACACGCGGCGCAAGGCAGATGCCAGCGCTCCTACTTGGACTTGATCATGTCGAGCACGCCGACGGCGATGCTTGCGATGCCAGCGAGGATGTAGAGCCACGCACCGAGCTCGAAGCTCACGGACACGTAACCGCCCATTTGGGCGTTGGCCTGGCCGGAGATTGCGAAAACGAGCAGAAGCGCGCCGATGCCACCGATGATGTTCAGGATGTTACCCTGCTTCTCCTTCAGGACGAGCACGCCCACCAGGCAGAGGATGCCGGGGATGAGGAACAGGATGTTCATGAACTCGCCGTCGAGATGCGACCCCATGAGGGTGATGCCGAAGGTCATCTGCATGGCGCTGATGCTCACGATGCCCGCGATGCCGTACAGCGGCAAGAAGAAGCTCACGAGCATGATCGCGCCGGCTACAAGCTTGATGATGCGGAAGAGCGCGGCGTTGCCCGAAGCAAGGTTTGCGAGCGAGGAGCCGCCGAAGCTCGTGGGCGCGCTGCTGGGGGTGGGCACCGGCCCGGGAACGGGCGACGGGTTCGGCGTGGAAGCCGGCCCCGGAATCGGCGCGGGCGCAGCGCCGGGCGCCGGCGTCGTATTGGCGGGCGCCTGGATCTGTGCACCGCAGGCGCCGCAGAACTTGGCATCATCGGCAAGCTGGGATCCGCATTTAGGGCAAAACATAGTGAGTCCTCTCTCTGTGTCGGGCGGGCGTTGTGCGCACGATGTATCGCATCCGGCCGCATGGCTCCACATACACACTTCACATTATGCCGCGAATCGGGACAGCGGTCTCGGTCATTCTTGGAAAGAATCGCGGAGCATGTCGTGCATGCGGATTCCACAACGGGTGCCGTACAATAGTGCGCGTCGAAACGTCCGATACGGATGCGGCGGGTATGCGCGGGCATCCGTTCAAGGGGAGGAACTCGCATGGCGCAGAAGCGCGACATGTTCGATGACATCATCGATATCACCAAGGGCCTGAGCGGCATCACCGAGCCGTTCAGCGATCTTACGAACGCGTTCTTGGGCAATCCCGAGCCCGAGGAGCGCGAGTGGAACCCGGCAGACTACAAGGAGAAGCCGCGGGCCAACGCGCTCTCGTGCCTTGCATGCCGGTCGACAAAGAGCTCGTGCCGGGCATGCGTGAAGATCTGTCCGGTGAATGCCATCGAGATTGAGGACGGCGGCATCGACGTGCTCGATTCCTGCCGTAAGTGCGGTCTATGCGCGCCGGTGTGCCCGACCGAGTCTATCCACGGCATGAAGCATCGCCCCAAAAAGTTTTACGATTCCGTGGCCGCTGCCGCCGCGGCGTATGAGACGGCGTATGTAACGTGCACGCGCGCCCTCAAGCGCATCCCGCGCGAAAACGAGGTCGTGCTCGGGTGCGTGGGCGAGGTCACGGCCGAGACCTGGTTCTCCATCCTTATGGACTTCCCTAACGTGAGCGTGTACCTGCCGCTCGACATCTGCGAGAATTGCCGCAACGCACAGGGCGAGGAGCTTCTGGGCGACGCCATCGCCACGGCGGAGGAATGGTCCGGCAGACCCATGGGCCTCGAGGTCGACGCGAAGGAGCTCTCCTGCACCAAGCGCCGCGAGTTCGAGCGCAAGGAATACATGGATAAGATCATGAAGACCACCGGCCTGGCGGTTTCCAAGCTGAACCCCGCGACGGCAGCGGTGACGACGGTCTCGCAGCGCATCAAGGACCACACCAAGAAGCTCTCTGCGCTCGAGCGCACGCTTGCGACCGCTACCGGCACGACATCGCAGAGACGACGCCGCGTGCTTACCCAGGGCAGGCAGCTGCTGCTCTCAACGCTGCAGGCGCATCCCGAGCTTGCCCCGAACGTGCAGGTGAGCACGCCCGTGTGCGATTTCGAGAAATGCACGCTCTGCGGCGACTGCATAGAGGCCTGCCCGCTCCATGCCTGCGATATCACCGATTCTGGTCGCTTTGCGGTAGAGTCCACGTACTGTGTGGGGTGCGGCCTGTGCGCGGAGGTATGCGAAACGCATGCGCTCACCATGGTGGAGCATGACGCGGCGGAGCTCGTGCTGCCTGATCCCGAGGCGGAGAAGAAGGCCGCCGAGGCAGCGAAGGCGCACGAGGAGGCCGAGAAGATGAAGGCAGAGGCCAAGAAAAAGCTCAGCGCTGCACTTGACCGTGTGGAGAAGCTCGCCGACTAGCTTCCCCTCGTTGCCGACTGTGCGTGTGGGGTGGCAAAAACGTCCGCTTACGGGTGGAGCTGCGCTGCGCGGGGCCTTATAATCAGACGGTGCAAACCGATGACGGGAGCGGTGGGGCGCACGCGTCGCACCGCTTCGCTGGTATACAAGACAGGATGGTATCTCGTGGCTCTTTCCATCGGCATTGTGGGCCTGCCCAACGTGGGCAAGTCGACGCTGTTCACCGCGCTCACCAAGAAGGGCGGCCTTGCTGCCAACTATCCGTTCGCGACCATCGACCCCAACGTGGGCATCGTGGACGTGCCCGACGACCGCCTGCAGGCGCTGGCGGATATCGTTCATCCCGGGCGCATCGTGCCGGCCACGGTGGAGTTCGTTGATATCGCCGGTCTGGTGAAGGGTGCGAACGAGGGCGAGGGCCTGGGCAACCAGTTCCTTGCGAACATCCGCGAGACCGACGCCATTTGCGAAGTCGTTCGCTATTTCAAGGATCCCAACGTCATGCGCGAGGTGGGGCGTACGGGCGAATTCGTCGACCCTGCCGCCGACGCCGATACCATCATGACCGAGCTCATCCTCGCCGACATTCAGACGCTCGAGAAGCAGATCCCTAAGCTCGAGAAGGAGGCGCGCCGCGACAAGGAGCTCGCCCCCAAGCTCGAGGTGGCGAAGCGCTTGGTCGCATGGCTGAACGAGGGCAACCGCGCCGCCGCCATGGAGATGACCGACGAGGAGCGCGCCGCCGCGAAGGGACTCTTCCTCCTCACCATGAAGCCGATGCTCTACGTGGCGAACGTGGACGAGGATATGCTCGGCGAAGAGCTCGAGCCCATCGACGGCGTGACGCCGATTCCCATCTGTGCCAAGGTGGAGGCGGAGCTCTCGGAGCTCGAGCCGGAGGACGCGGCGGAGTACCTGGAGTCGCTCGGCCTCGAGCGCCCCGGCTTGGACGTGCTTGCGCAGGCAGCCTACAAGCTGCTCGGTCTGCAGAGCTTCTTTACCGCCGGCGAGATGGAAGTCAAGGCCTGGACGGTGCGCCAGGGTGCCACGGCCCCGCAGGCGGCCGGCGTCATCCATACGGACTTCGAGCGCGGCTTCATCAAGGCCGAGGTCATCGGCTACGACGACTACGTTGAGCTCGGTGGCGAGCAGGGCGCTAAGGCGGCCGGCAAGCTCCGCATCGAGGGCAAGGATTACATCATGGCCGACGGTGACGTGGTACACTTCCGGTTCAACGTGTAGCACGCATGCGCGGCGGTTGCTGCCGCGGGGTTATCAAGAGATAGATAGGCGGTAATACATGTTTCGCTTCGGTCGCACGAACGGCTACCTCACCATCGTCCTCATCCTGCTCGCGGTGCTTCCGCTCATAGAGGCCTTCTTCGTGATTCCGCAGCTTCCGGATTCGGTGGCAATGGCGTTCGGCGCGGGTGGCGAGCCCACGCGCTACGCTAGCCGGTACGAGCTCTTTCTCGCTCCGGGAATCTGCCTGCTTCTGGGGGTTGGCATGATTCTTACCGCGCGCCGTCAGGCGGGCGTCTCGATCCGCGACTCCCGAGTTGCGACGGAGCTCACCTATCGTCGCTCGATTCGCAGCGGGCTCGTCATGACGGGGCTGCTGAACGTCTGCAACATCTACCTGCTCGCTGCGGCGTTCTTTGAGCGGGGATTCAGCCTCGCCCTCTAGAAAAACGCTGCTTGTCGGACGCCGGAGGCATCCGAACCGTTGATATTTCAGTTTTTGGGCACTTCCCCGTGTGCACGGCGAATATAGGCGAGCAGGGCGGAAGGAAAGGAGCAGCTCAGGCGGCCGGTATCCTCCCAGCCGTGGCTCGGATACCCGGGCCCCTCGCGGCGAAGTGCCCAAAAGTTGCAATCACGTTCGCCCCCGAAGGTGTCAGCAGCGGTTCCCTGGGGTAACACTGACCTGGAGACCCCGGGGCAGGTGCATGGGGTTTCTCGGATTCGGCCCGATCGCGCCTTCGTCTGGGCGGCTGAGATGACGTGTGGGATTGGCATTCGCTATGGATCGCCGCATCCCTTGCCTGGGCGGCTGAGGTCATGAAAACTGATGAAACCGCAGGTGGAGATGCGGGCGGATTTCCCGTTGCCTAATGTGCGACGGGAAAATCGGGTTTTCGGGAGGGGTTGGCGCCGCGCCGTCCAAGACCGGGCCTTCGTAGCAACGCAGCTCGGCGCCCGTCATGCTGGAAAAGAGTTACGTGCGGCGCTCGGCGGCATCTAACGGACGGAAGGGAACGATGCCGCCGTAATCGCTTTCATTTGAAAAAAGGTTGCGACAGAGGTGGGCGAGCGCTTGGGCGAGCCCTCCCTTCCGGCGTGCGGGAAAGGTGAAGTCTGCTGCGGCGCGGCAGGCGCTTCCCGCTCCTTCCAGCGCATAAGCGGTGCCTGCCTCAGAGAGAAGGGGCAGGTCGTATGGGGTGGCGGCTATCACGATAGCGTCTTGCAACCGGCTGCCGCTTGCGAGTGAAGCCTGCGCCAGCTTTGTTGTGGCGTCGGCTTGCGCGAGCACGGCGGGGTTTTCGTAGGCGTCGAGCAGTATGACGCGCGGGGAGGGAAGATCCGCTTGCGAAAAGGCCCGCACCACCTCATGCGCGGAGTAAGAGCTTGCCGCTGCTAGCAGTATGTGGGGCGCGGCGAGCGCGCGGGGCTTCTCGCGCGTCGCCTTCGCCATGCGGAGGAGGTCCGATAACGCCTGGGCCTCGGGGACGGTAAGAAGGGGTCCGCCGGATGCCGGGTCATCGATGTCGAGTACGAGCAGATGGTGCGTGCCGTTCGCGGTAGACGCGGCATTCTTGAGGTCGAGTATGTGCGAGGCTGGGTCCTTGTCGTGTGAGGCTCGGCTCGAACTGCAGGGGGCGCGGCTCGCGCTGCGGGGGTCAGGGCCTGCGGCGCGAAGGGCGTGGCCTGTCCCGCGGGAAGCGCGGCTCGCGCTGCGCAAAGCGAGGCCTACGTCGCGCGAGATTGCGGGCTCTCGGCGGCTTTCGCTTCGCATGTTCTCGTGCCGAGCGCTCTGCATCTTGTGGCAACGACCCTCCTCTTCATAACTAGCGAGCCTTGTGAAACGTAAACTATAGTTTACGTTACCTGCCGGACGATTCTGCACACTCTGCGATATGAGCGAACCTTTGGGACAGATCGTTGGTAGTAACGTGAGCCGCCTGCGCGAGGAGCAGGGGCTTGGTAAAACCGCTTTCTGCCTGATGGCAGGCATAAGCCGGCCGTATCTCAATCAGATCGAGAGCGGCACGGCGAATATCACGCTAAAAGAATTGCAACGCCTCGCGGATAGCCTGGATGTGGCACCAGAACTGTTGTTGGCGGAACCGAGGGATTGAAGCCGGCGCACCGCCCATCCTCGCCGCTCCTTGATGTAGCGGCGTGGCCATTTCGTTTTCTTTCGTTTTCGGGCAACATTCGGACACCGCCAACGTTCTCGGGCGATATTTCGCCATTTTCGAGGCTAAGAATGAACGAATCTCGCCCGAAGACGCGCGAGATGTCCAGAAACCGCCCGAGAACGAGATGGGTGTCCGAACCTCACCCGAGAATGTGGCGGTGTCCAGAAACCGTCCGTGAGCGAGATGCGTGTCCGAGCCTCGCCCGAAGACGCGCGAGATGTCCAGAAGCCGCCCGAAGACGCGCGCGGCGTCTGGTTGGTGAACGGCTTCCGCCGCAGTAGAGCTTGGGCGCCCAGTCTTTCGGCGCACCGACGCCCCGGCATCCCACGCGGCGGCACGGCGGCGCCCAAGTATGAAGGCGTGCACCAGGGGCTTGCGCTACATCTGCCGATCGTGGTTGATGGGATGGTAAAAGAGCTGCTCGATGTCGAGTGGGTCGCGGGTCTGGCCGAGCGCCCACATCATCTTGGCAACGATCGCCTCGGTCGACATGTCGCCGCCGCGCAGAATGCCTGGATGCTCCGCATAGGCGCGTCCCACTTCGTACACGCCGAGGTCGAGCCCCTCTTCCGGCACCTGTGTCGTGAGCACGACGCTCCGCCCGGAGTCTACCCAGTCGAAGATAGCCTCCTTGAACGAGGGGCCGCTGGTTCCGTAGTCCGGTATGCCGCCAAGCCCATAGATCTCGAGGATAAGGGCATCGTAATCGGCCTTAAGCGCTCGGAAGAGGTGCGGGCTCAGGCCCGGAGTGAGCTTGAGCACGGCGACGCGGTCGTCGAGCGTGCGGAAGACCGGGGGAAGCGGAGCCTCGGCCAGGGCCGCATCTACCCCGGGGGTTGCCCCAGCCGCGCCTGCGCGTACGATGCGGTCGTTGCGGATGTAGGCGAGCGGTGGGAAGTTCACGCTGGTAAAGGCATTCGAGCTCATGGTTCGCTGCTTACGGGCGCGCGTTCCGGCAATGGCGATGCCGCCGAACACGATCGTTACGTCGCACGACGCGTCGTCGAGCGCATAGAGCAAGCTCTGGTAGAGGTTGAGCTTCGCATCGGTAAACGAGCTCGTCATGGGGCGCTGCGAGCCGGTGAGCACGATGGGTTTCGCGCTTCCTTGGATGAGGTACGAGAGCGCAGCGGCGGTATAGGCCATGGTGTCGGTCCCGTGTAGGATGAGGAATCCGTCGAATGCGGCGTAGCGCTCTTCGATGGCGCCCGCGATGCGGAGCCAGTCCGCGGGGCGCATGTTGGTGCTGTCGATATTCATGAGCTGCAAAATTTCGAGCTCGCACAGGCCCTCGACCTCGGGCACGCATGCGGCGAGCTCGGCACCGGTGAGGGCGGGGGAGAGGCCGTGTCCGTCTTCGGCGGAGGCGATGGTGCCTCCGGTGGCGATGAGAAGGATTCGTTTCATTGGCTCGAACCTGCTTTCCTGTGGCCGTTTTCCTACAAGCGTACCCGTTTCTCGCGCCCCGCACGGAAACCCCCCATAGTTCCCATTGAAGGCAGCTAGGCGAATTATTCGGCAAACGGATGTAATCCTTCGGTCAGGGGTCGGCATTCTGCGCTCTGCGGGCGCTCGGGTGATGGTATCGTGAGTATCGTGTCTTATGAAGTCCTGGTGTTATGGAAGGCAGGAATCATGTCCAAGTTCGAAATGCTCAACACCGCCGTGAGCCGTCGCAGCGTTCTCACCGGCGCCCTTGCGCTCGGTTCCGTTGCCGCGCTCTCTGGCTGCGGCGGCAACGGCGACGGCGGCAGCAGCGCTGCGGCCGAGATTACCTCGCTCGAGGTCCAGTTCGTGCCTACCAACAACGACGGCAGCCTTGAGGCAAAGGCCAAACCCTTCGCCGATTACCTTACCGAAAAGCTCGGCGTCGAGACCAACGTGACCCTTGCGACCGACTACACCACCATCGTCGAGGCCATGGCCTCCGGCCAGGTGCAGCTCGGCATCATGCCGCCGGCCGCCTACGTCATGGCGCGCAACCAGGGCTGCGCGGAAGCCCTGCTCACCTCCGAGCTCGGTGCCTATGACCGCGAGACCGGCCTTCCCATCGAGGGCGAGCTCACCGGCACCTTCAAGGGCGAGATCCTCGTGCGCTCTGATAGCGACATGCAGGAGCTCACCGACCTCAAGGGCAAGAAGATCGCCACGCTCTCCGCGAACTCCGCGTCCGGCTACATCTACCCCGTGGCCGAGCTCAAGGACGCCGGCGTCGATCCTGTGACCGAGTGCACGCTCACCACGGTGAACGACATCCCGTCCGAGATCACCGCCGTGCTCAACGGCCAGCAGGACGCCTGCTTCGTGTTCGAGGGCGCGCGCAACGTCTTCGCGAACAGCTTCCCCGATAACGACCTGTTCGCCGACCTCCGCGTGCTCTACCTCACCGAGGGCGATATCCCCAACGACGCCATCGCCGTCCAGCCCGATATGGACCAGGACATGAAGGATAAGATCAAGGAGACCTTCCTCAATATGGCGAATGACGAGGAGGGCGCCGAGGCCATGTCCATGTGGAGCCACCTGGGCTACACCGAGGTCGACGAGTCTGCCTACGACACCATCGAGGAGTACACGGAGAAGGCCTCCGCGTAGCGCAGCCGCGCCCGCGCTTCCGGTTTGCAAGGCGTGCCCGGCCGGGAGTTCGCTCCCAGCCGGGCGCTTTTCTATCGGTTGCGGGCACGCTCTGCGTTGACGGGCCCGGCCGGATCGCCTCCATGAGTCGATGCGGAGCGGCCCAGCGGTTGTAACGCGCGCCGACCCGCGTGCTTGCGCGCATTCCATGCCATGAAGAGGGGAACTATGATCGAATTCAAAGACGTGTCCAAGGTGTACGGCAACGGTACGCGCGGCCTGGACCATATCCAGCTGACGATCGGCGACGGTGAGTTCGTCTCCATCATCGGCCTTTCCGGTGCGGGCAAGTCGACGCTTCTGCGCTCCATCAACCGCCTGAATGACGTGACGGAGGGCGAGGTCGTCGTCGACGGCACCTCCATCACGCGCGCCGACAAGCGCGAGCTCCGGCGCATTCGCCGTCGGATCGGCATGATTTCGCAGAGCTTCAACTTGGTGAAGCGCTCGACGGTGCAGAAGAACGTGCTCTCCGGACGCTTGGGCTACTACTCCACTTTCAAGAGCATCTTCGGGCTCTTTACCGAAGAGGACTACAAAAACACCGAGAAGGCGCTCGCTACCGTTGGCCTCCTCGACAAGCTGCACTCGCGCTCGGATGAGCTCTCCGGCGGCCAGCAGCAGCGCGTTTCCATCGCCCGCGCGCTCGTGCAACGAGCCGACATCATCCTCGCCGACGAGCCGGTGGCCTCGCTCGACCCGGTAACTACGCAGACCGTTCTTAAGGACCTGGAGCGCATCAACAAGGAGGAGGGCAAGACCGTCGTGGTGAACATCCACTCGGTCGAGCTCGCCCGCCAGTTCTCTACCCGCATCATCGCGCTGCGTGCCGGGCGCCTCGTGTTCGACGGCACGCCCGACGAGCTCACCGAGGAGCGCCTCGCCGAGATTTACGACAAGGACGCTGCCGAGCGCGAGGCGAAGGGGGCGGCCGCCTGATGAAGATCTCCGAGACCGTACATTTCGACTGGTACAAGAACCTGTTCGTGGTGCTGGTACTCGTCGCGTGCGTTGTCGCGAGCGCAACGGTGACCGATGCAGACTTTGCTGAGGTCATCCAGGGCGGTCCGCAGGTCACCGCATTCCTCGAGCGCTTCATGCAGCCGGACTTCTCCTACATCCCCACGCTCATCGACCCGATGATCCGCACCATCAAGATGTCTGTCCTGGGCACGGTGATCGGCTTTGCGGTCGCGGTGCCGCTGGCGTTTCTCGCCACGACCGTGGTGACGCGCAACCAGGTGGTCACGGCCATCTTCCGCTTCATTCTCGATGTCGTTCGCACCATTCCCAACCTGTTGCTTGCCGCGCTCACCGTGGCGATCGTGGGAATCGGCGAGTTCTCCGGTGTGATTACCATCGCCGTCTTCACGCTCGGCGTGGTCTCGCAGCTCATCTTCGAGACCATCGAGACAGTGGACGAGGGCCCCATCGAGGCTGCGGAAGCCGTGGGCGCCACGCGCGTGCAGATTGCGTTCTGGTCGATTGCTCCCCAGGTCATGAGCCAGCTCGCGAGCTATCTGTTCTACGCGTTCGAGATTAACGTGCGCGCTTCGACGGTGCTGGGTTATGTGGGCGCCGGCGGTATCGGCGTTATCTTGAACTCGTCGCTCGGACTGCTGCGCTACGACCGTGTGTCGGTGATCATTCTCATGATCTTCGTCGTGGTGGCCGTGGTTGACTTTCTGAGCGAAGCGGTGAGAAGGAGGCTCGCATGAGTGAGACGACTGCGCCCGCGCGCCGCGGGCTGTTTGCATCCGAGCGCGCGCGTACCATCGCGATCTCGGTCGTGGTGGTGGCCGTGGTGGCATGGTCTGCAATCGGGCTCGACTATTCCGGGCTCGCGACCTTCAACCCCTCGCTCGCACTCGAGGCGCTGCGCGGGCTGCTCAGCCCTGATTGGGGGTACGTCTACGACGGCTCCGGCGAGGACCTGATCAGCCTTCTTTTGCTCACCATAGGCATCGCGTTTCTGGGCACGGCGATCGCGACGGTGCTCGCCATCCCCTTTGCGCTCGTGAGCTCGCGCACCCTTTGGCACAACCCCGTGGTGCCGCGTGTGGGCAAGTTCGTGTGCAATGTGCTGCGCGCGTTCCCCGAGCTTGTGTATGCCATCATCTTCGTGCGCGTGGTGGGGCCCGGCCCGTTTGCCGGCGCGCTTGCCATCGGCGTGCATCAGATCGGCATGCTCGGCAAGCTCTTTACCGAGCAGATCGAGGCTATGGACGAGGCGCCCGTTGAGGCCGTGCGCGCGGTGGGCGGCAACTTCTGGCAGTCGCTTTTCTACGCGCGCCTGCCGCAGCTCATGCCCATCTTCTCGTCGCTTTCGCTCAACCACTTTGAGATCGCGGTCCGTTCTGCGTCCACGCTTGGCCTGGTAGGCGCCGGCGGCATCGGCGCGCCCCTCATCTTTGCCATTCAGGCGCGCAACTGGGCAACGGTGAGCATCATCCTCATCGGCGTGGTGGTGGCCGTGTTCGCGATCGACCTTTTGGGCGGAGCCATCCGCAAGCGCTTGCGCTAGAGAACCGTTGATACTTGGTCCCGGCGGTGCCCTCACGTTCGCGTTTGCAACTTTTGGGCACTTTCGGGCGCCACGGGCAAGCATAAGAAGGTTACCAGCAGAAGAAAGCGCAGCTCAGGGGGTCGGCGACCTCTGGGTTGTTGCGGTTCTACCCGAGGTTCGCGCGGGCAAGTGCCCAAAAATTGCAATTGCGTCCGGCTCTGGTGGATACATCAGCGTTTTTCTAGGGTATAGCGAGGTGGTTCATGCGCGTTTTGCATCTGTCGGACATTCATTATTCGCTTGGGTCGAAGGGTGCTCGCAGGGGGGCGGACGGCTGCGGGGATAACGCGCATGGGGCGGTTGCCGAGGTGGGCGACCGCCCGCTCTCGTTGCCCGCGGCGGAGTTCTATCCCGCTATGGTTGACCGCTTGGGCGACGTGCTTTCCGCATTCGAGGTGTGCCTGCGCGAGGGCCTGGCCGCGGATAACGCGGGTGAGCGCGTTGGCGCCATCGTGCTGACGGGCGACTTCGTGGAGCGCGGGGGCGAGGCAGCGTACCGTGCGGTGGGCGAGGCCGTTCAGCGCGCATGCCGAGAGGTCTTGGGTGCCGTGGTGCCTTGCATCGTGACGCCGGGCAACCACGACGACCGCGCGGCGCTGCGCGCGGGGTGGCCCGGGGCGCTTCCCGGTTTGGGTGGCGAGCCGCTGCTCTATGCACAAGAAGTTGCGGGCGTGCGTCTCATCTCGTTCGATACGAGCGAGCCGGGGCATGCGGACGGCTATGTTGATGCTGAGCGCCTGGCGTGGCTTCGCGGGGAGCTCGAGATGGCGGCGTCGCGGGGGCAGATGTCCCTCGTTTGCACGCACCATCATATGGACCCGAGCCAGTCCGATATGCCGGCATTGCCCGGTGCGGTGGAGCTCCTCGAGCTGCTCAGGCGCCCGGGTGTCGCGGTGCTCAACGGGCACACGCACCATCAGGCACACCGTGTCTACGAGGGGGTGGAGTACCATACCGCCGATGCCACCTCGTTTCAGGCAGATCCGTGCGACGTACACCCGGCGGGCGGGGAGCCCGTGCGCGCGGTGCGCTTCCGGCGACTGAGCGGATACAACGTGTACGATGTGCGGGATCGCCGCATCGTTCGTGCCTGCGCGGTGACGTATGATGGTGGCGAGGTGCTCGGCGACATGCTGCTCGGGTAGTGCGGGCGCCGCGTTCCGGGTGCCTGTGCGGCAGCCTCGGTCCGAGCGCTTCGCTTGGCCGCGCTTCATGGTGCGCCGCCATCGTTTAGTAAAGGAGTTTCCATGCAGCTCGTTGTCGATTCCCATACCCATACGCTTGCAAGCCCCGACGGCTTTTCTACCGTGGACGAGATGGCCGCTGCCGCCGCGCGCGCGGGGCTCGAAGGCTTGGCCATCACCGATCACGCGCCTGAGCTCATCAACTGGACGCCCATGCTTCATTTCATGGGGTACGGCAAGTTGCCGCGCGAGCTCTCGGGCGTGCGCATGTTCTACGGCGTGGAGCTCAACATCATGGATTTCGACGGCCGCGTCGATATGCCCGAAGACATCCTGGCTCGCCAGCACGTGGTGATCGCGAGCTTCCATACGATGTGCACCAAGGCGGGTACCTGCGAGGAGAATACCCGTGCGTACCTGCGCGCCATGGAGAACCCGTACGTGAACATCATCGGGCACCCGGACGACGGGTTCATTCCCATTGATTTCGAGCGGTTCGTGCGGGCGGCCAAAGAGAACCATGTGCTCATCGAGGTCAATAACTCCTCGGTGCGCACCGTTCCGTATCGCCTGAACACGGCGGAGAACATCCGTGAGATTCTTCGCCTCTGCATGCGGTACGAGACTCCCGTGGTCGTGGGCACCGATGCGCACCACACGAGCGGTGTGGGGCAGTTTGGGGAGGCGCTGGCCGCTCTTGAAGACACGGGGTTCCCGGAGGAGCTTGTGGCCAATACCTCGCTCAAGAAGTACGAGCGGATGCTGGCGGAATCGCGGCGAGCGTAGGGGCCTTTTCTGGAACGGTCGTATGCCGCCTTGGGGCGGCTCAGGCAACGTGTATGATGGATGGGTATGCGAAAGGCGCGCATGATGGCGCGTACGGGCGGGTGCCCGACCTCTGCGAGAAAGGACAGCCTGTGGCTCAGAACGGGTTCGACCAATCCAATCAGAAGGTGTTGGTGTTCGATTTCGGTGCGCAGTACGGGCAGCTCATCGCTCGACGCGTGCGCGACCTGCATGTGTATTCGGAAATCGTGCCGTGCGACATCTCCGCGGCGGAGGTTGCCCAAATGGCACCCTCGGCCATCATCCTTTCCGGCGGCCCCGCAAGCGTGTATGCTGAAGACGCCCCTTCCATCGATGCTGGTATCTTTGAGCTGGGTGTTCCGGTGCTGGGCTTCTGCTATGGCCACCAGATCATGGCGGTGACGCTCGGCGGCGAGGTCGCTCATTCAGAGGTGGGCGAATACGGGCCGGCGACGCTTGCCTGCGATAACGATTCTGCGCTCTTCAAAGGCACGCCCATGGAGCAGACCGTGTGGATGAGCCATCGCGACGCAGTGAGCCGCGTTCCGGAGGGTTTCGTCGTGACGGGCAGGACCGATGTGTGCCCCGTGGCGGCGATGGAGTGCCCCGAGAGGAAGCTCTATTCCACGCAGTTCCACCCCGAGGTGCGCCATACGGAGCATGGCCAGCGGATTCTCAAGAACTTCCTGTTCGGTGTCTGCGGTTTGGTTGAGGACTGGACCATGGACAATCTGGTCGAGCAGAAGGTGGCCGAGATTCGCGAGCAGGTGGGCGAGGATCGCGTGATCCTGGCGCTTTCCGGCGGCGTGGACTCCTCCGTGGTGGCGGCGCTCGGTGCGCGCGCCATCGGCAAGCAGATGACCTGCGTGTTCGTGAACCATGGTCTTTTGCGTAAGGGCGAGCCCGAGCAGGTTGAGGAGGTCTTCACCAAGCAGTTCGACGTGGACTTTATCCATGTGCATGCCGAGGACCGCTATGCTGAGCTCTTGGCCGGCGTGACCGACCCCGAGCAGAAGCGCCGCATCATCGGCACGCAGTTCTGGAATGAGTTCTTTGCCGTGGCGAAGCAGCTCGAGGAGGACGGGCGCCCGGTGAAGTACCTGGCACAGGGTACCATCTATCCTGACATCATCGAGAGCGGCGCGCGCAAGACGGGCGGCAAGGCGTCGACCATCAAGAGCCACCACAACCTGATTCCGTTCCCTGAGGGCGTGCATTTCGACCTGATCGAGCCCTTGGACCACTTCTTCAAGGACGAGGTGCGCGAGCTGGGGTTGGCGCTTGGCCTGCCGGAGCACATCGTGTACCGTCAGCCCTTCCCGGGCCCGGGCCTGGCGATTCGCATCATCGGTGCCGTGGATCCCGAGAAGCTCAGCATCCTGAAGGACGCCGACGCGATCGTGCGCGAGGAGCTCGACGCGTATAACCAGCGTCTGTTCGAGGAGACCGGCGAGCGCAACAGCGAGCACAGCTGCTGGCAGTACTTCTGCGTGCTGCCGGACATCCGGTCGGTTGGTGTGATGGGCGACGAGCGTACCTACGCGCGGCCTGTGATCCTGCGCGCCGTGGAGTCAAGCGACGCCATGACCGCGGACTGGGCGAAGCTGCCGTACGACGTTCTGGCGAGGATTTCCGGTCGCATCGTGGCGGAGGTGCCGGGCGTGAACCGTGTCGCGTATGACATCACGAGCAAGCCTCCCGCGACGATCGAGTGGGAATAGAAAATTCGGCAGTTATGGGGGTATAAATCGTCAACTCTGCTAGAAATACCCCGATAAATACCATATTTGTTATACCGGCCCCAGTCGAAAGATTGGAGCCGGTATTCGTTTGTAGGTGCAGACGCTCAGCTTCAGGGGGTACCGCGAGATGAAGCGCTTCCTCGGGCAATCGGTCGACCCCAACCCTGTGGCTGAGCTCGACCGCTACATCCTCGAGGGCGGCTTTCCCAAGGCGCTCGGCCACCCCAAGATGGCGGACAAGCGCTCCTACGTGGGCTCCGTCATCAAGGAGATCTTCGAGAGGGACATTCGCCGCCGCGTGAAGGTGAAGAACGTCTCGGTCTTCAACCAGGTGCGCGACTACGTCATCAACAACTTTGGCGCGACGACCTCGCTCACGAACACCCTCTCCGACCTTGAGCGGCAGGGCGTCCGCATCAAGCGCGAGACGCTCAACCGCTACCTCCAGATACTCGAGGACGCCAAGATCATCAGCAAGTGCGCGCGCTTCGACATGAAGTCGCGCAAGTCGCTCAAAGGCGAGCAGAAGTACTACCTCGCCAACCTGAGCTTCTACTTCGCGCTCAACACGGACAACCGCATCAACTACGGGCCGGTGCTGGAGAACATCGTCTACTGCTACGCGAGGAGCCTGGGATACGAGGTGAGCGTGGGGCGCATCGGCAAGCTCGAGTGCGACTTCGTCATGCGCTCGCCAGAGATGGAATATGCCTACGTGCAGGTGGCGATGACCATCATGAACGACCGGAAGACCGAGGACCGCGAGTACCGACCGCTCGAGCAGATAAGGGACAACTGGCCCAAGTTCGTCATCACACGCGAAGACCCCATCCAGCACCGCGGCGGCATCGTGCACGAGAACGTGACGGAGCTGATCGGGGAGGGGCGGACGTTCGGGCTGGCGTGGGTAAGCTTAACCTAAGATGTTAGTTGCCGAATCAGCGGAATCTCGTCATGAAGGATGGAAGAAAGATGGATTGGAATGTTATTTTCGATGGCGTTGGTTCGCAGATTATTGGAGTGCTCGTCAGCGCTTTGGTCACATCGGCGATAAGCATTCCCATCAGCTATAACGCTGGAAAAAGATCCGTAACCCAGAAACAGAAGGCGGGCAATAACGCCGTTCAGACTCAGGTCGGTGTATCAAATGAGCGGTAAGGCGATTCAAAAGGCCGGCGCTAATTCAAATCAGGTACAGGCGGATACCGTAAATCAGTACTTCGGAATTAGCGAGAATAGGGTTTCGGAGATAGTCGACGAACGCTGCTCTCAAGCGCTTGCGAACTGTGTTCTTGAGTCTCGAATTGTCGCCGAACAGAGGATTAGCGAATTCAAAACGGAGATAATCGGATTGTTTGCTCACAAGCCCGATTTGGTCAATGCATTAGCGGAGCCTTCCTGTGTTGATTCCTTTGAGCGGGCTGCTCGTGTGGCTACCAGATCATCCGAATATAAGGATAAAGAGCTGCTTTCTGAATTGCTTGGCCGTCGATTTGAGGAGCCGCACAATCGTCATGTGGCGGCAGGAATTAATAGAGCCATTGAAATCGTTGACTTAATCACGGATGAGGAGCTGAATGGATTAACCGTTTATTTTGCGGCTAGCCAGTACGGTCCTACATCAGGAATAGTCGATGAGGGGCTTACCGTGCTCGATTGTTTATACGGAAAGCTTCCAATACATGAACTTCCAAATGGGGGAGCGTGGATTGACAATCTTGACATTCACGATGCTTTGCGAGTCTCGCCATTCGGCAGTTTATTAAAGCTTGCCGACTATTATTCCAAAGCTATCTGTGGTTATATTGTCTGGGGTTTGGAAAAAGATTCAGAGCAGTTTGAAAAGGCCATTCACTCACTTTCTGAAGCTAATATTCCTATAGACGTCTTACTCGACCATGAGTTACATGATGGTTACGTAAGGCTCAGAGTTCCCAACCGCGATGCCATCGACAAAATCATCATTACCGAGCAAGGGAACGGTTTTTCAAATAGTGCACCTCTGAATCCTGAACAAATCTCTGTTCTCGATACATTGTTTGATCAGATGAGCATTGCGGGACACGAACAGGAAATGAAGGCCACACTCGAACGGAAGCTCAAAAACTATCCAAATATATTAACGGTGCAGGACTGGTG
Organism: Enorma shizhengliae; assembly: GCF_009676995.1. Taxonomy (NCBI): domain Bacteria; kingdom Bacillati; phylum Actinomycetota; class Coriobacteriia; order Coriobacteriales; family Coriobacteriaceae; genus Enorma; species Enorma shizhengliae. The sequence goes on along the minus strand of NZ_VTFZ01000011.1, from coordinate 65,356 downwards.
GAACGGCATTCCGTCGGCGCTTAGACTTACCGTTGTTGGTAAGGCCCTCGCCAATGCCAACGCAAGAAGGATTGACCCCACGTTGCCCGATTTGGAGATTTGACTATCAGATAGCCCAGTTAATAAAAGCTTTCATTCGGAGGTAGCCAAACATCAAAATGCAAAGGATATTAGTCGTGCTCATGATACTAATGTAGGCAGCCACGGTTAATTGGGCAGCATTTAGGGGTTCATTTTTCGTATTTTGAGCGACTACGGGACGAGCGTCTAAGCAACATCTATTCTGGACAATACTAATATAAATGACCAGAATAGAACGGAGCACCTATGAGCGACGCGCTTGACAGATACATCCAAGTAGGCGAAGGCATGAGTATCGAGTTCAAGCGTTGCGGGGTCTCAGCCGGGCCAAGACACGTTTGAGACTATCTGCTCGTTCGCCAACCGGCAGGGAGGCAGCATCCTTCTCGGCGTGCGGGACGACGGTGCGGTCGAAGGAGTGCCCTAGGCCTCCGCGCTTTCCATCGAGCGGGACATATCCAACGTCACGAGCAATCCGAACCTGTTCAACGCGACGCCGCTGGTTGAGTTCGAACGGCTGCGAGACGTTGATGACAAGCTCGTCATACGGGCCTGGGTCCCCATGGGACCGTCTCTCTATACGTTCAAGGGGGTCGTGTACGACCGCGTGGCAGACGCCGACGTGCGCGTGAAAAGCGGGGTAACGTACAATTTCTTGCGCACTTTGACAGCGGAATAGCGTCCAGATAGAGAGGAGGGCACGGCCCGCCCCGGTATGATTCGAGTTGCCTAGACAAGAAACATGCTGGAGGTAGACCATGCCCGATCCCATTGTATCTTTGAACGAGGAATCCCTGAGGGCCGATCTCGGCGAGCTCGTCAGGAGGACCGTCGAGGACACCCTGAACGGCCTCCTCGAGGAGGAGGCCGGAGACCTGGTCGGCGCCGAGCGCTACGAGCGGACCGCCGAGAGGGAGGCGTACCGCGCCGGCCACTACGAGCGGAAGCTCGCGACGACGTCAGGAGAGGTCACCATCCGCATGCCCAAGCTCAAGGGCATGCGCTTCACCACGGCGATCATCGAGCGCTACCGCAGGCGGGAGACCAGCGTCGAGGAGGCCATGATCGAGATGTGCCTCGCCGGGGTCTCCACCAGGCGCATCGAGGACGTGAGCGAGATTCTCTGCGGTTCGAGCGTCTCGGCCGCCACCGTCTCGAACCTGAACGAGAAGGCGTTCGAGCGATGGCGCAACCGCCCCCTCGAGCGCGCCTACCCCTACGTCTACATCGACGGGATCTACCTGAAGAGAAGCTGGGGCGGCTCCTACGAGAACGTGGCGGTGATGGTGGCCATAGGCGTCAACGACGACGGCTACCGCGAGGTCATAGGCGCCGCCGAGGGGTTCACCGAGTCGGCCGGGTGCTGGCGGGAGTTCCTCTCGTGGCTCAGGTCGCGCGGGCTGCGCGGGGTGCGCATGTTCACGGGGGACAAGGCGGCCGGCATGGTCGGCTCGATTGCCGAGGTGTTCCCGGAGGCCGCCTACCAGCGCTGCACGGTCCACTTCTACCGCAACGTGCTGGCCAGGGTGCCCAAGTCCAAGCGGCCGGGGGCCGCGGCAATGCTCAAGGCCGTCCACGCCATGGAGTCGCGCGAGGCCGCCGAGGCCAAGGCGATCGAGGTGGCCTCGGAGCTCCGGACGGCCAAGCTGAACGAGGCCGCCAAGGTCGTCATGGACGGCTACGCAGAGACCCTGGCGTACACCAGGTTCCCCCGCGAGCACTGGCGGAGGATCAGGACCGACAACGCCATCGAGCGGCTGAACCGCGAGATCCGCAGGCGAACTCGCGTGGTCGGGACGTTCCCCGATGGGAAAAGCGCCCTCATGCTCGTGACCGCGAGGCTGAAGTACGTCGCGGAGAGCGAGTGGGGCGCCCGCCGCTACCTGGACGTGACGCTGCTGGACGAGTAGACGCACCGGAAGGCGGGCCTATGGGGTTGTCGTAAAGTGCGAAAGAATCTTGACGGTACCTCGTAAGGCGGGCAGAGACGAACAATGCCCGCACCTTTACCGGTACGGGCATTGTCTTGGGGTGTCACAAGCTGGGGGTTTTGCTATTGCTCCTTGAGCTGTTTTCCGTCCTTTGTGCTCCAGGCCTCCTGGCCATTGGTCGGTCTCCCGATGATGACGTCTGCTGCCCTCGTAGGCGACTCGAATTCATGGTCCTTCTGGAAGACGCCGTCCACAATCGTGCCATTGGCGATGAGCTCTTCACGGTCTTCCGCGCTCCAGGGATGATGGGCTTCAAGCGAAGGCACTATGTGCCTTGAGATACGCGACCCGGCCTGTATCGTAAATCCGCCGCTGCTCAGATAGCCTGATGGGTCAGACTCGTTGCCCGTGCAGAAATACAGGACCGTTTCGCTATTGTCGGGTTCAACAACGACTGGCACATCGGGAATATCAACATGCCAGACTATCGTGGCGTATCCGAGAAGCAAATCAGCGCGTTCAGAGATCAAATCCTCATTCCACACGTCAGAAGCAAGAGGCTCTACCATTGACGGCAACCCGCCAGCACAGAGCGTTAGGCCCTTGGTCCTCTTGGTACCTGCCTTCTTAGACTTCCAGGCGGAATCGCTGATGGAGCCATTGAGCTTTTGGGGAATCACGGCAAGGTTACCGAGGGTGAGCAGCGTCCTGTCGCGCTGCTCCTCAGCCTCTTTGTTTCCGAGGCGACCCCAATGGTTGCGCCACTTCTTGGGCATGAGGTGCTCAAGGCTGTAGGGCTTGAACCCGAGCATGGTGGTACTTGACCCCTCCGGCCACATTGCCGTCTCGAGCAGGTAGAGGATGCCTCTGGCCTGCAACGAGGTAAGGCGGTGCTCCTCGTGGAAACTTGCCTTCAAAGCATCGTCGTCGGGATAGGCGGTCGTGACATCTTCCTTCGCGGCCAGTTTACCGACAAGCTTGTCGGGCGTGTCGATGTCTTCCCGGATGAGCCCGTTGAAGAACCTGTTGTAGTTCTTCGTCGTCTCGCGGCAGACGATGCGTCGCATGATGAAGGATTCGAGGATGCCGAGCATCTTGCTAAATGTCTCTTCGTCGTTTGGCATGCAGCTTCTCAGGTAGAGGATGTACGGGATGAGCGTCGAATTCTGCAAACCGAAGATGACGACGTTGATCCTGTCGGTTCCGGGCTCCTTGCCCACGACGCTGTCACAGGCGTCGGGATTGAAGGTCGCCTTGAACCACGTGGCGAACGGCTTTATGGAATCGAGCACGTACTGCTTGCTCCGATAGTGCCTGATCTCGATGAAGTTGCGATACGACTGGAATAGTTTCTCTACCTTTTCGTATGCCTTCTTGTCGTCGGCGGTGACCTCTATCTCGCTGTCCTCGACGAGGATCTGGAGCAATGAGTCGAAGAAGATGTCGATAAGGGACCTCTTGAAGCGGCCGGTCGTTATCTCCTGGTCCCAGTAGGCACGCGTCTCTCCATCGGCCTCGAACACGGCCTCCCAGTTTGCCTTGTAGAGGTCGATATCCTCGCTGCTGAAGAAGTAGTTCTTGAGCAGTTCGGCGGTGGTGAGGCGCACGCCGAGGGAGTTGATGGTGTCGAAGATCTGCTGCTCGTCCTCGCCGTCGTCCACGGTGATCATGACGAAGGCCATGAGCTCGGTCATCTCGCTCAGATCCATCAGCTCGGCGGTCTCCTCGTCGATGCTCTCCTTGAAGTAGTTGTATGCACCGATCACGCCGGTCTCACCTTCGATGTCCTCGAGCTCGGTGAGGGCAAGTATCCTCTCGAAAGCAGGCCTGTCTTTGTGGTTGTGCCGCATCGACGGAGCGACGAAGTCCTTCTTCTTGTTCTTGGTGATGAAGAAGTTCTCGAAGGTGTCGATGTCATCGTTGAGGATGGCGATGACACGCATCATCACGAGGAGCGTCGTGAGTCGTTGCTGACCGTCAACCACTACGAACTTGCCTGCGAAGCCCTCCTCGTTGGCGCCCTTGACCGTCGTGTCTTTGAGGATGACTGAGCCGAGGAAGTACTCCTCATCACGCTCGCACATCCCCTTGAGGTCTTCGAGGATGCGCTCCCATTCGGTCTTTCCCCATACGTATGCGCGTTGATAGAAAGGAATCTCCAACAGCTTGTTTCGCGGGAAGATGTCGCCAATTTGCTTCTTGTATGCCTGCATGATGCAATCCTAACCTGTTTAGAATGACTCTTCACTTAGAGCGTCAACCGATTCAGCAGCCTGTTCTTCGTCCTCCACGAACCATGAGGCGTCTATCGAATCGCAAGCCTTCTTAAAGATCGCTTTGACGGTGTCGAAGACATGTTTAGCCTGACCTTGGAGGCTATCTGCAGGTTGTACAAGCTCGTACTCAGGCTTCTCTTTCAACCCCATAAAGAAGAGCTTGTAGAAATCGTTAGTGCTAAACGTCAAGGTGCCCTTGCCAATTTCGAAGGCGGTTTCCCCATCACCAACAAGCACGAAGCGGTAACTATCTTGTGTGTCTTCGAAACTAACCTGCCTTTTCATATCGCTTCATCCTCCTCTGGATGGTATCAAGTCCGCCCTCGATGTTCTCTGCGACAGTCTCTAGCATGCTGTACTCGTCGCACTCGTATTCGAGGGCGCCACTTCGGATGCACAAAGCACCGTCTTTCTTGCCGATGAAGATCACGTTGTCTACGTCGAGGTTTACGATGAACTGGGGGTTGTGCGTTATGAGGATCACCTGGCGCGAGCTGGCGATGTCACGGAACTCCCTTAGCACCGTCTCTTTGATTGCCTTTTGAGATATCTGATCTTCAGGCTGGTCAACAATATAGATGCCATCGCCAACGCTACTGTCTGCCATCAGTGCGAAATACATTTGGGCGTTGTAGCCCTGTGATAGTTCGTTGTAGACGTCGTCGCCCTCGCGAATAATCGACTTCGCAAGTTGCAGCTTCTCGTCCAGCGCGCTTTCGAATCTGGTTGTGAGCACCGAAAGAGGATCTTCCTCACCATCGGGATAGTTGTTGATTGCATCAATGACGCTCTCGTAACTGGACGTGAGGGTATCGAGGCTCTTGTGCTTGCCGATAAGCCCATCGATGAGCGAGGAGAGAAGTTTCGGCGTGATTGCATCAACTCCGAGTTTGCAAACGAATTGCAGGTCACCGACAGGATTTGGGTCCACTGTTACGGGCATTGTTTCGAAGTCAAACGAGAAATCCTGCAAGCGGCGCTCGTGCATCACAGCATCTGCAACCATGCCGCCAATGCGGTCAATGGAATGCTGGTATTCCGCTTGCGACTTATGCGCATCGGTTACGACTTGGTTCTGTGCGGTCTCGCGCTCTGTAACAGCCTCTTCAACCTTGTTGGCGACCCTGCCATCAAGGTGAATTCTGCTAACTACTTTTTGGTGTCGCCCGGTGATGCGTACGAGAGCTGCCAGCGCTGCATCAAAGTCCTTCTTGTCATCATCGGTGAGAACTTCTTCGTGCAGCGTGGCTGCATTAGATAGCTGGATACGAGAGGCTGTGATGTCGTTGATTAGACCACTGTGTGGGCTTGAGTCATCCAGCTTTATTCCCTTGTCGAAGGTAACGCTCTCCGGTGCTTCTAATGGACGCTCTGCAGGAATGACGTATTCATAGAGCGATGCGAGGGCTTCCTGATATTCGCATGATCTCCTTAATGCCTGCAGGTACATATTGAACTGCCCCATGGCATAAAGCTTGTATGGCGCTGGCTTTATGGGTGCAGGAAAATGCTTGTCGAGTTGCTTTCTTGCTTTGCCAACACTGAGTTTGGCAAAGGTTTCCCTGATGGATTCCTGCCCGTCGAAACAGAGAACGTGGCCGTCAGGTATTGTTGTCCGAAGCGAGAGCCCCACGGAGGCAAGATACTTTTCCTGGCCTCTTTTAGCCGTTGGCTTCACTCCATCGAAACGATTGAGCGCATTAAGCAGGGAAGATTTGCCTATCGAATTATCCCCAATAATTGCATTGATGCCAGGCGATAGTGGGATGGTGATGTTTTCGCCACCTAGTGTGATCTCAATTCCACCTAGCGCCTTCGTTGAGCCGCTAAAGAAGCTGGGCACGGTCTTAATGCGAGAAATGTCAGTCACCGCCATCGCCAATCCTTTGAAGGTCGGCAGGCACTTGAGATACGTAGGGGCGTAGTTGCGGTCGGCTTGGTTTGGCTGAGTGTCGTAGTTCGGATAGACGCTCCATACATGGCAGTCAGAACCAGTGATGAAGCGAAGCTGCTCTTGTTGATCGTGAGTATAGGCGTAACTTCTGTTGAAGAGCTCGTTCCTTCGGTTCTTGTACTCGTAAGCCTCGAAGTACTCTACGAACAGGAACTTGTTGTACAGATCCTCTCCGACACTGTTGGCATCGTTTGTCCTCGTGCGCGCAGAGCCGGGCGAATTCTTTTGATGCGCGATGGCAACTATGTCTAGCCCGATATCGCGAATGATGCCCCAATAGGTATCCTCGGTGAAAGCGTTGCCGTCGTCATAATTTGGCTTACCATCCTTAAAGGGTATCGCAGTGCTTATGCGCTTAACGGCCTCCTCATCTCTGTCATCGAAGATCGTAACGACGTGTATGGGTTTGCTGCCCTCGTTCGTCTTGAAGCTCACTGTAAACTCTACGCCCGGAAGCACTCTTTGTAGGAACCGAGCATTATCCACCTTGCTGCGCAAAGCACCGTAAATGCTGTAATCGAAGCAATCGTGGTCGGTTATAGCGACCATATTGACCTCGTACTCTTCAAGCTTCTCGAAGAGAACGCCAATGTTTTCGACCGTTCCATCCTTGACCTTCTGCCCATCCTTATGAGCGGAAGCGGCAGAGTGGATATGAAAGTCTATCTTGACCGGTCTTTGGACTATTTGACCAGTTGATGCCATAATCGCCTACCAAATTATCTCGTACTGCGTCCCAGGCGTCTTGCCTGTAGCGTCTGCCATATTCGCCGGCATCCTTCGCACACCTCTTCTTCAAACCCCATACGATCGATGAGCACGGCCCTGTCTACGTAGTCGAGAGCGGTCTCTATGTTCTTTCCTGAACGTATTACATCGTCCACTCTCTCTACATCGTATTCTACCAATGGATGCCATCCGCTATCTTTGCTCGCAGCTAATCAGCTGATTTGGCTCCGATTAAGTAGATTGCGTCCGGCTGCGAACGAATCCAGCGTAACGACGGATTCGGCACCACAGCTATCAGGGGAAATCATGCTTTAGGGAGCCGAACCCGCTCAATGGCTAAGACCCATCGCCTTCTATTGAGAAAAAATGCCGCATGCGGCAAAATTGCTCAATAGATGGCAACTGTGAATCAAAGCGAGGTATGCATGGAAATCAGGCGGGATCGATACCTCAACAGGCTCATCGACCGCATGCACAATGGCATGGTCAAGGTGGTTACGGGTATCCGCCGCTGCGGGAAGACGTATCTGCTCTTCAACCTCTTCGGCGACTACCTGCGTTCGGAGGGCGTCGACGACGAGCACATCATCGAGGTCGCGCTCGATGTCGAGGAGAACGCCGCCCTCCGTGACGCTGCCGCACTGTCCTCCCACCTTCGCTCAAAGATCGCGAACAGGCATGAGCAATACTATGTCTTTCTCGACGAGGTCCAGTATGCCATTTCGCGCGAGGAGCTCAAGAGCCCGGACGTCCCGCCCCGGCTCTACGGCGTGCTCAACGGGCTCCTGCGCATGCGCAACGTCGACGTGTGCGTGACGGGAAGCAACTCGAAGCTCCTCTCGCATGACGTCGTGACGGAGTTCCGGGGGCGCGGGGACGAGGTCCGCGTGCGGCCGCTGTCCTTCTCCGAGTTCATGCAGGGCTTCGACGGCGACCGCTACCAGGGCTGGGCCGAGTACACGGTGTACGGCGGCATGCCGCTTGTGGCATCAATGCGCACGGACGAGCAGAAGGCGCGCTACCTCGAGCGGCTCTTCGAGGAGACGTATCTGAGGGACGTCGTGGACAGATATGGCGTCAGGAGGCGGGGCGAGCTCGATGACCTCGTGAACGTGCTCGCCTCCGGCATCGGGACCCTCACGAATCCGGGCAGGCTCGAGAACACGTTCCGAAGCGTGCTCCATTCCAAGATCTCCTCGAACACGATCTCCAGCTATATAGGCTACCTCGAGGACGCCTTCGTCATCGAGGAGGCGCGGCGCTACGACGTGAAGGGAAGGGGCTACATCGGCGGCCCCCTGAAATACTACTTCGAGGACGTGGGGCTCCGAAACGCGCGGCTCGGCTTTCGGCAGATCGAGGAGAGCCACATCATGGAGAACGTGGTCTACAACGAGCTCAGGGCGCGCGGGTACTCGGTGGACGTCGGCGTGGTCGAGAAGCGCGTCCGCGAGGAGGGCAGGGACGTTCGCAGGCAGCTCGAGGTCGACTTCGTCGCGAACAGGGGCTCCGACCGCGTCTACATCCAATCGGCGTTGGAGATGAGGACTCCCGAGAAGGCCGCACAGGAGAAGGCCTCCCTGCTCGGCATCAATGACAGCTTCAAGAAGGTCGTGCTCGTGCGCGACGTGGTGAAGCCCCTGCGCGACGAGCGGGGCGTGGTCACGATGAGCGTGTTCGATTTCCTGCTCGATGAGAACAGCCTTGCTGGGATATAGGGGAGGAGCTCGCTTGGATGATCGCAACGATGTTCGCCACGTACCTCTCTTTCGGACGGTGATTCCCGGTCCTTTGGGAGAAGTGTCTGCCACGGTCGCAAACAGCCTTCCCGCTGGGGGGCGGATCGTGGCGTTTTGTCACTTCGCGCAATGGCTCACAGGGGAGTTAACTGCTCGGAAAGCTGTGCGAATCGAGATGGGAAGGCTTCGAACTGGCAGCGAATCTACGTAGAAACGAGCGTCTCCGATAAAATAAAATCCAGGCAGCATCCATTTCGAGAAAGTGTTTCTTATGGGCAAGGAAGACGTCAATCGAACATCGCCCAACCAGCAAAACGAGAGATTGGAACCGGCTGAATCCGCGGGAAGGGGTATCGGCGCAGAACGCGCCGTAAACCAACTCTTTGACCAAGAAAAGTTTCACGCACGGCAAGGTCATGGCTTTGCGGCAGAACAGGCGAATAACCTGTATGACAGGATTCATGGCAAAGATGCGCGCGTACTCGGGGATGATTTCGCGAAGAATGGGCCGGATCGAATCGTAGACGGCCAATGGATTCAATCAAAGTACTACGCCAACGGTCGCGAAGCCGTGAACGCATGCTTCGAGGACAGCGGAAGAGGGGCGTTTCGCTACGTAGGCAAGCATGGCGAACCGATGGTCATCGAAGTGCCGAAAGACGATGCTATCTACGATCAAGCCGTCAAGGCGATGCGAGAGAAGATTTCCAACGGCCAGATAGAGGGGGTAAGCGACCCCGCTCAAGCAGAGAAACTCGTCAAGCGCGGCAACTACACCTACCAACAGGCAAGAAACATCGCCAAAGCGGGCAACATCGACTCGCTCAAATTCGATGCGACCAACGGAGCCGTAACGGCCGCTTCCGCCTTTGGCGTGAGCGCCGTCATAGCCTTTGGAACCTGCATCTGGAATGGTGACAAGCCGGATGTCGCCGCGAAGAAGGCGGCGCTATGTGGACTTCGGGTAGGGGGAACATCGTTTCTCGTCTCCGTCGTTTCGAGCCAGCTTCTAAAAGCAGGACTCAACAGCGCAATGGTTTCAGGCACGGAGGCCATTGCGTCCGCGTTGGGGCCGAAGGCATGCGCGGTCATCGTGAACGCATTCAGAACAGGCGGAAACATCTACGGTGCCGCTGCGATGAAAAGCGCGGCAAAGCTCTTGCGCGGGAACGCCGTGGTCGCCGGCCTCACGGTCGTCGTGCTTTCGTCGTTCGACATAGCGGATATAGTACGCGGAAGAATATCTTCCGGCCAGCTCGCGAAAAACCTCGCCAGCACACTCTCATCCGTGGCAGGCGGAACGGCCGGGTGGCTCGGAGGTGCTGCGTTGGGCTCCGTGGTGCTCCCAGGCGTCGGCACGGTCGTAGGGGGCGTAATCGGCTCGCTTGGCGGCGGAACTGCCGCAGGAGCAGCGGCGAAAGCGATAACCGGCCTATTCGTCAAAGACGACGCAGAGCAGATGTGCTTGGTCATCGAGGAAGAGATTAAAATCACGGCGACGAATTACCTCATGAATGAAGACGAGGTGAAGCGTCTCGTCGAGTTCGTGAACGGGAGGCTCGACGGGAAGACCCTGAAGGACATGTTCGCGTCCAAAGACCGACCAGAGTTCGTGAGGGCGCTCATGAAAGAAGAGGTCGAAACGATAGCGGGAGAGCGTCCTGTCATAGATGGGGACATCGATAGTAGAATCGTTGAAGGCCTGGCAAGCGTTCTCGACGATGCGGCGGAAGGCGAAGACCATGGAAACCAAAGCCCTGCTTAAGACAATCGCAGACGAGTATGCTCCTTCCCTTGGGGAGCTCGACGTGCATGTGAGCGAGAGGTCTTTCGAAAAAGGCTCATATTTCGCGAAGGTGACCGTTCGGGAAGAAGACCCGTTCAAAGCTGCCCGCGATACGGCAATCGACATGGGGACTGTGTTATCCGAAGACCGTGAACATGGAATCGTCGTCGCGATGCTCGGTGGAGGCATCGCCGGCAAAACGCCCGTGATTTTTGTCGCCGTTGTTGTTGAAAGCGAGATCTCTTTCGGCGCGTACTCTAAAGAAGGCTTGATAAAGCAGAGGGCGGCAAAAAGAGCTGTCGAATCGTTTATCGCATTGCTGAATCGAGATGCCTAGCGGGCTTCCATGGGTCAGCATAAAAAACTAGAGCGGTTCCGCTAGGCGGCCCCGCTCTTACAGAACCCGAAGGTTTTCCATCTGGTGGTATTCTGCCCGATTCGGGACCCAGATGTCAACGAGCCTGCAGGGGAAGTCGAGGGACAACACGATCGCCATGTTGGTCCCGGTGCTCGCGCCCTGCGTAGAAGCGCGATCCCTCGACCGAGACCCGCAGGGATGCGAGCTTGGCGACGTGGCGGCTGCGGGTTGAGGAGCGCTTGCAGAAGAGGCCAAGCGTCCAGGGCGGCGGCGATCTGGGTGGCGCACAGGTTCTTGAGTCCGGTGCGGCACGTGCGAGAGCCCCTTGTTCTACGCTTAGATTCAGCGTGTATCCCTCTGATGGGGTTATAGCTGCCTATGTCCCGTATTGTTTGCTGACGGCAATTATGAGGATCAGCGAGATAGACTGGTAAATTCTCTGGACATAATCTGGACAATACTGATAAGATGTCCAGAATAATGTCCAGAATAGAGCGGAGCACCCCATGAGCGACGTGCTCGACAGATACATCCAAGCAAGCGAGGGCATAAGCGTCGAGTTCAAGCGCTGCGGGTCCCAGCCGGGCGCAGACACGTTCGAGACCATCTGCTCGTTCGCCAACCGGCAGGGCGGCAGCATACTCCTCGGCGTCCGCGACGACGGCGCCGTGGAGGGCGTCCCCGAGGCCTCGGCGCTCAACATCGAGCGGAACATATCCAACGTCACGAGCAACCCGAGCCTGTTCAACGTATCGCCGCTGGTCGAGTTCGAACGGCTGCGCGACGTCGATGGCAAGCTCGTCATACGGGTCTGGGTCCCCATGGGACCGTCTCTCTATACGTTCAAGGGGATCGTGTACGACCGCGTGGCAGACGCCGACGTGCGCGTGAAAAGCGATGCTCAAATCACCTCGATGATGGCGCGTAAGCAGAGTTACTACTCGGAGCGGACCGTGTACTCTTGGGTGACCGAGGACGATCTGGAGATGGAGCTTCTCGACGCAGTGCGAGATGCACTGCGTGCGAACGATGCCGATCACCCGTGGCTCTCCCTCTCTGACGGCGAGCTCCTCCGTGCCGCCCGCCTCTATGGGCGTGACCAGCTGACGGGGGAACGAGGCTTTAATCTCGCCGCCGTCGCGTTGCTGGGGAAGGAGGACGCGATCCTCGACGTTATGCCGCTCTATCGGACCGACGCGATCCTTAGACGCGTCGAGACCGACCGCTACGACGACCGGCTTGTCTGCAGGAGCAATCTCGTCAGGGCATACGACGAGCTCGTCGGCTTCTGCGAGAAGTGGTTGCCGGACTCCTTCGTGCTCGACAGAGGGCAGCGCAAGAGCGCGCGCGACGTCATCGTCCGCGAGCTCGTGTGCAACTGCCTCATCCACCGGGAGTTCGTCAGCCCGCACATCGCCCGCATCACCATCGATGGGGAGGGCATCCGCACGAGCAACGCGAGCCGCGCGCTCTTCGCCGGTCCCGTGACGCTCGAGAGCCTCGACCCAACGCCCAAGAACCCCATCATTGCCAACTTCTTCACCCAGATGGGACGTTCTGAGGAGCTGGGGAGCGGGACGAGGAACCTCTACAAGTTCTCGAGGCTCTACACAGGGAAGGACCCTGTCTTGGAGGACGGCGATCGGTTTACCGCGTTCGTGCCGGTGCCGCCTGTCATGGCGAGCATGGTGGGGAGCGGGGGCGATCGCGAAGCCGCGAAGGGGACCGAGAGAAGCGGAGCCGTTGGTGGGTCAAGAAGGAGCCGCACGCGCGCGGAGGTCGAGAGCGCGGTCGATAACCTCATTGCCCGCTACGGGTCTTTCCCCGCATCGGCCGTTAGCGAGCAGGTCACGAGTGTGGGCGAGAGGACGGTGAGGCGCTATCTTTCCGACATGGTGAAGGAGGGCAAGCTTGTTTGTGCCCCACGCGGCAGGTCTACGACCTATCGGAGCGGCAACTCGGCCGACAGCCTCGGTGGCGATTGCTGAGCGCTATCTTGCTAGAGACGCCTGTTTTTCCGCGGCATGCGGGTTGCCGTCGGAAAACGCCGTCTGGCAGAGGGGCGTTGAGTTCATTTTGAGTTCAATTCGGACACGCGAAATGCGCTCGACATCGTTTAATGGTGAGACGACGGTACACCACGCAGACGAGAGAACATGGAAATGCGCGGTTTGATTACCGAGCAGAAGTAAGTGGGTTATAAACAATCCACTGCAAAAACCTCGCTCACCGATGGCTGTGGGGGCGCAAGGCTGCCGAAGTGAGGTGCATTTGGACTGACGGTAGCAGCGTGCGCTTCTGTGGTCGCGGGAACCGCCATGGAAAAGGTTAAGCCAATGACCGAAGGTGGCGCGATGAGCGCCAAGGGCGATCTGTGATGGATGCTTGCGCCGGCCTCGTTGGGAAATCCGGCTTCGCCATGCGACAGTTTGAACACATGAGGCGAGTGATCGTTCGTCGCAAGGCCGACCGATAGGAACCGATCGAACTGTCTGCCGCTCTAGACTTCTTCGTCGGCGCATCCTATGTGCGTCCGTATATAATTACTCAAGATAATTACTAGAGATAATTATTTTTTGAGACGGAAGGAACAGAAATGAACGGGCGCTCATTCAAGATGCTGATGGATACGCTGCGGCGCGCGCGTCGCATCGACGGCATGATGCCGCAGCTGCCGCCTGACCTCACCAACGGGAGGACGCGCGTGCTCGACACGCTCTATGAGCTGGGCGGCTACGCCAAGGAAGATGCATCGAGGCGCCGCGCCGTGCGCGTGAGCGACATCGCGGACGATATGGGCACCACGTGTCCCGGCGTGACGCGCATGGTGTGCGACCTCGAGCGGGATGGTTACCTGCACAAGTCTGCCAGCCCCACGGACGGCCGCGAGGTGTTGGTTGAGCTGACCGAACACGGTCTCGCTACGCATCGCGTTTGGTACGAGGAGGTCTACGAGTACACCGCCCTGCTTCTTGGCGAGGCGGGCGTGACCGAACATGACATCGAGGTGACGGTTCGGACTGTCAAGCGGCTGCTTGAGGTTGTAGGGGAGGCCGACCTCACACGCTGGCAGAACGAGCGCTTGGGCCGTAAGGCCGCGGCGTGCGGAAGTGCGGAGGAGTAGGAGTGGATGATAGCCGGAAGCTGCCGCGGCGCGTCGTCGCGTCCGTGATTGCGGCGGGCATCATGTCCTTTTCGGGCGTGGTGGTCGAGAGCTCTATGAACGTGACCTTTCCGTCTCTCATGCGGGAGTTCGGCATCGATACCGCGACGGTTCAGTGGATTACCACGGGCTATCTGCTCGTGCTGTCGGTCATCATCCCCATGTCTTCGTATCTGCGTCGGCGCTTTACCATGCGCGCGCTATTCGTGGCGGGAGCCTCCTGCTTTCTGGCGGGAACGCTGACGGCGGCGCTGGCTCCCGCCTTTCCGGTGCTGCTCGCCGGACGCTTGGTGCAGGGCGTGGGCACGGGCGTAGCGCTGCCCCTCATGTTCAACATCATCTTGGAGCAGGTGCCGCGCAAGAACATGGGGCTTATGATCGGTATCGCCAACTTCATCACCTCGACGGCGCCCGCCATCGGCCCGTCGCTCGGCGGCTTTCTCGTGAGCGTCCTAAGCTGGCGCGCGGTGTTCTGGGTGCTCGTGCCGCTGGTGGCTGCGTCGTTTGCCCTGGGCGCCGCCTGCATTCGGCAGTCGACGACGTCGGGGCGCCCGTCGCTCGACGTCTGCGGCCTCATCATGCTCGCTGTCGGGTTTGCCAGCTTCATCTTTGCCGCGAACAGCGCCTCGTCAGCCGGATGGGCGAGCCCGTCTGTGCTCGGCCTGTTCGTCGTGGCAGCTGCCGCGATCGCGCTGTTCTGCCGGCACTCCCTTGCCACGCCGGGTGCCCTGCTCAATGTGCGCGTGCTGCGCGACCCGGTGTTTGCCCTTTCGGTCGCGGGTATCCTCCTCGTGCAGTTCTGCACACTGGGGCTTGCGTTCCTCATCCCCAACTACGCGCAGCTGTCGCTTGGCATCGATGCGTTTACCGCGGGCTGTCTGCTGGTGCCCGGATGCATCGCGGGCGCCCTTCAGGCGCCGCTTTCGGGCATCGTCTACGATCGCTTTGGCGCAGGGCTTTCGATTATCGGCGGGTGCGTGGTCACGCTCGCGTCCACAATCCTGTTCTTCGCGTTCGCGCCCACGCTTACCGGGCCGCTCATCGTTCTCTTCTTCGTGCTCTACTCGTTGGGAAAGGGGGCGAACCTGCCGGGTAACATGACAAACGGCCTGGCGCACCTGCCCATCGAGCATAACCCGGATGGAAACGCGATCGTCAACACGGTGCAGCAGCTGGCGGGCGCGATCGGCACGGTGTTCGTCTCCACGATCGTCGCCAGCGCGCAGGCGATTGATCCTGCGCACATGGCCAACGCGACGGCCGCGGGCACCCAGCAGGCGTTTCTGCTGGTGGTCGTCTTTGCGGCGGCGGAAGCCGTCTGTGCGGCACTAATCTTCGGCGCTTTCAAGAATCGTACGCGTTCCGTGCGATAGGCCGGCTTGCCGCCGGACCCTGGGCCCTCCAAAGCGCCGAGAAGAGCGCGGCGGGCGGGAGCGCGCCCGCCGTCGTCATGCGTGCCCCTCGACCCGGCTACCCTGCGAAGAGGCTGCCCTGAGACACCCCATAGATCACGACCAGGGCGAAGAGCGCCAGGACGACACCCCCGACGACGAGGAAAGCCCGCCAGGCCCGAAGCACCGCCTCCTTGCCCCGCTCCACGTCCGCGTAGATTGAGGAGATCTGCTTGTCGGACTCGTTGAGGGCGCGCACATCGCCCACGTCGATTCCCCGCACGAGCTCGTCCAGGCCGATCCCGTAGTAGTCCGATAGCAGGACGAGCCGCTGGAAGTCGGGGTACGACTGCCCGAGCTCCCATTTCGACACTGTCTGCCTCGAGACGCCGAGTTCGTACCCTAGCTGCTCCTGCGAGAGGCCCCGTTTCCTCCTGAGGTCGATGAGTCGGTCGTTGAAGTTCATGGCCGTTCCTTTCGGTCGGTTTTCGCGGTCCGCGCCGCTTGGGCGCGAGACCATGGAACTGCGTGAGCGGCGCAGGAGCAACCAACAACGGTTGGCAATTCGTCAATCTAGCGCGGCATCGGGCCCGGTTACAGCTCTGTAGTCGCCGTGAATCTGAATCTACCTGCACGGTTGCTGCTGGCGAACGTCAGCGCCTCACATTTTGGAGAGACGTACATGGACCACGATTTCTACGAGTGGGCGTCCGATGCTCCGCTGCGTGCGCCCGACGGGTTTTCAGAGGCGGCGACTGCGGCGGGGGTTGCCGCCTCGGCTGCGGAGCGTAACGAGATGCTGGCTTATGCGCTCCAGACCTTCAGCCGCGGCCACGCGCAGCTGCTCGGGCGTATTCTCTCTGGATACGAAAAAGCGAAGAAGCTGCAAATCCGCGGGATGATCGGCTATGCGGCGGCTGCAGTGCTGGCCCTGGTAATCCTTCTGGCACTTCCGCTCTCCATGGATATGGAGCTCAGGGTTCTTGTGTGGCTCTCGTTTGCCGGGCTGCTCTTCATCCCGTTCATTCCCCTGTGGATTCTGCTCTGCAATCACATTCTCGCGCCCGATTGGAATACCTATGCGACGTGGTACCGCCGTCGGGACCGTAAGGAGCTCGGTTTCGAGGATCTCTATCGCGCCATGGGTATGACGCGCCCGTAAGGGCAGGGAGAGAAGAAGCTGCGCCGGCACTCATCCGCTACGAAAGCGAGAACGCTGAAGACAGCTCCCGCTTTCCGGTCGCAGCAATATCCGCCTTATGTTCTCTGGCAATGGAGTATTTCGGCCCTGTTTTCTCCAAGTAACGCGAAAACAGGGCCGTGATCATTGAAGAGGCGGGGGAAATCGGAAGCGTAGGCTGGCGCGCGGCAAGCTCTCGCCGCGCGCCGTGCCCGTCCCCGCTAGATCGCCTCGAACTCCTTCAACACCTTCTCGATGTCCGTTCCCCTGACCTTCTTGAGCGCCTCCTTGAGCGCGAACCGCTCGACCAAACCGAGCTTCATATCGGTGATCGGCTTGCCATCGCGCAGTTTCACACTTGCCATGAGCAGGTCGCGCACGTCAAAGACGCTGCCCCATACCTCGGGCACGCCGCGGTCAACATTGCAGAGCGTGTAGACGGCCTCCATACCGGTGCGCATGGAGTACTCCGTGGTGAAGATGGTGTCGCGCGGCGTCTCGGCAAACTGGCCGATGAAGGCGAAGTTGACCGCGCCGTCGGGTACCACGTCGGGGCGGTCGCCTGCGGCGCGCGGCATGAAGAACGCCGTGATGTAGGGCATCATGACGGGCACCGTGTTGGCATGGTTCGCGGCGAGCTCGGCGATGCGCGCCTCCGGAACGCCCATGTGATAGAGCCACTCCTGGCAGATCTCCTCGCCGGTGCAGTCGCACATGGGCTTTTTCACGTAGTTGCCGGGCTCGTCGGGGAAGAGGCCGTACACCCACACGCACAGCTCGTTCTTGGGCTGGTCGCGGAACTGCTGCTGGCGGTTGAGCGTCCAGCTCAGGAGCCAGTTTGAGTCGGTGCAGGTCACGATGCCACCGGTGACCACATGGCCGGTGAAGGGGTCGCGCTTGCAGATCGCCTGGATGTAGGGCGGGATCTCGCCGTCGAGGGTCGTCACCGTAGCGCTCATCCACTTGGTCTTCTCGGGGTCGCCGCAGAAGGTGTCGGGATGACCGAAGCTGGGGTCCTGTTCCGCGATGCGGCGCCACATATCCCAACCGCCGCCAGGGGCAAGCTCGGGCTTCCATGCAGCGGGTTTGTCCTGCGCGCCCATGGTGGAGTTTTCGACGCAGCCGCCGTTGGTGATGAAGACGAGGTCGTTTTCGGTGAGGTCGATGACCGTGGTCGCGCCGGGTTCGGCTTCGCCGCTCGCGGCAGTTTGGCTCAGCACGATGCGCGTCGCCACCTTCTTCGCGGGCGAGCTGTAGGGGTTGCGCGGGAAGGCTGCCTGCTGGATGCGCTGGATGGTGTCCTGGCCGGTGCCGGTGTGCGGTCGCACCGGGCCCGCGCCGCCTCCGATGGAGAACCTTATGTCCTCGACCTTCGTGTTGAAGTGGAACTGCACGCCTGCTGCCTTAAGGTATTCGATAAGGGGCAAGATCATCGACTCGTACTGGTTGTACCTGGTGAAGCGCAGGGCCGAGAAGTCCGGCAACCCGGCGATGTGGTGGATGTAGCGCTTGATATAGAGCTTCATTTCGAGTGCGGAGTGCCAGTTCTCGAACGCGAACATGGTGCGCCAGTACATCCAGAAGTTAGAGGAGAGCACCTCGTCGTCAAAGAAGTCAGTGATGGGACGGTCGTAGAGCTTCTCGTCGGGCGTGAAGAAGAGCTCCATGATCTCCATGGCCGCCTTGTCCGAGAGACCGAACTTCCCGGCGCACCCCGCGTCTTGCCCGCGGTTCTTCGTTGCGCGGCAGAGCGAGTAGTTGGGGTCTTCCTTGTTGAGCCAGTAATACTCGTCCAAAACGGAAACACCGGGGGTCTCGATGGAGGGAATGGAGCGGAAGAGGTCCCACATCACCTCGAAGTGGTTGTCCATCTCGCGGCCGCCGCGCATGACGTAGCCGAGGCCCGGAATGTCGAGGCCGTCGCATGCGCCGCCGGGCACGCTGTCTTTCTCGAAGATGTGGATGTTCTTGCCCGGCATCTGGGCGTCGCGAACGAGGTAGCACGCCGCGGAGAGCGCCGCGAGGCCCGTGCCCACAATGTAGGCGCTCTTGTGATCGATGCCCGCGGGCTTCTTGGGGCGAGCAAATGCTTCGTAGTTGCCGCTTGAATAGTACATGGCAGCACCTTTCTAACGTGCGCATCGGGCGTGTCCCGTGCGTCTCGTTCCATGGTGGAGCCACGATGGGCGGCGCACCATAAACAGTGCCGTGCCTCTGTACGGTTTCTTATCAATACGGCCGGATTGTACAGATGGGCGAGAAGGGGGCGAAGTGCCCGTATCGCGTTCCTACGGAGCGGCAGACCCTTCCGGAACGCTCCCCTCGCTTCCGGCGATGTAGCCGCCGGGGATCTCGAGCCGGTCAAGCGCGGTTTCGATGGCGCCGTCTGCGATGGTGGCCACGCGCTGCACCAGCTGCTGCGGGTCGTCGCGCATGTCTCGGGCGATCCAGTCCAGAACCGTCCCGATGAGCGCATGGGCGAAGAAGCGTGCGATGAAATCCCTGTCCTGCTCGCGCACATGCCTTCGTGCTGCGTGCTCGTCGACCACGCTTTTCACCAGGTCGCTCACCACGGGGACAAGAAACCGTTCAACCTGTTCACGGCTCATGTCGTGATAAATGCTCGCGATGAAGGGTTTGTTCTCGCGCAGGGCGAGAAAGGTGTCCAGGAGGCCGGTCTGCCAGGTGTCGGCGGTCTTGTTGCCGGCTATGGCCCGCGCGGCGTCCTCCTCGCACGCCCATTCGACCAGGTTGTAGATGTCCTGGAAATGGTAGTAGAACGTCATGCGGCTGATGCCGCAGTCGCTCGTGATGTCTGCGATGGTGATCTTGTTCAGAGGCTTCGTAAGCAAGAGGCGCTTGAGCGACTCCTCGAGCGCGCGCTTGGTGAGCTGACTTGGCATGGGTCCTCCTAGTGGTCGTTTCTCTCCGTATACCCGTGCGAGGCGGATGGGTGTGCGGGCAACTTCGACTCTTGGGTGGACGACGGGGCTGCGCCCTCCCGAGCGACCCTCCCTGCCGTTCGCAGCACAAACTCGTCGAGAGATCCCTGTTTCGCAGGTCAGATGGCATGTAAAGCACTTTATACTGCGTCATGGACGCCCTTCGGCTACGTTGGGGATGCAGGAGGGGCCGCGGGAGGACGGAAGCGCACATGGATGTCGGCAACCAGATTAGGGAGCGCAGGCAAGCGCTCGGGCTCTCCCAGGAGGAACTCGCGCAAAGGCTCTACGTGAGCCGCGTCACGGTGAGCCACTGGGAGACCGGGAAGACCCTGCCCGACGTCCAGAGCATGCTGCTCCTCGCCAACCTCTTCGGCACCACGATCGACGAGCTGGTGAGAGGGGACGTGGACGAGATGCGCGAAATGGTCGAGAAGAACGAGCGGAGGACGAAAACTTTCGCGGTGGCGCTCGCCGCAGTCGAAGTAGTCGTGGGTACGGCGCTCGCCGTAACGGCGGTCGCGGGGCGCGACTACCTTGAGCCGGTGCTGCGCCTGCTGCTTGCAGTGCTGGTGCTCGCGTTCGCGGGCGCGATGCTCGTGGCGCGCCGCTCCGAGGGCTCCGACGAGGTGAGAAGCGCGGCCGAGCTTCTCGGCGCGGCCACGGGCGAGCCCGTGTAGGCGGCACGCGCGAGCGGAGCCGCTCTGGGGATGCGGGTCGTCCTACAGGTCTTTACCGGTCTTGCAGTCGGCATCGGCGTGCTCGTGGTAGGCGACGTCCTTCTCGATCCCGCGCCGTTCCGAAAGCTGGCGATGATGCTCGCCGTTGCCGCCGCGCTCGCCGGTTCCTTCGCCCTGGGGCGCTTTGCGCGCCCAGCGTGGACAGTGGCCATTCTGCCCATGCTCTGGGTCGCGGGCGCCCTTGCCCTCGGTGCGGCGACGGGCGGCCTCGGCTCTCCTCGGGATTGGTTCGCCGTTGCGGGTGGCGCGGTGGTTCTCCTCGCGTTCTGGGCGATCGGGCGGAGGCGCCGGAAGTAGGCGTGACGTTTGGCTCTGAAGGTGTATCGGTATCAGCTATTGTGCACCCCGCAGGATTCCTGCGGGGTGCTGCGCTTTCCGATGGATCGGCTCGCCGGGGCCGCCCACTGGGCTCCGGATCGCATGCCGAGCGTCAGAGCGCACCCGAGGAATCGTTTTGCGAGCTCAAAGCCCCTTCCATATCCTGGTCAACGAGGTAGCCTTGTTCCCGAGCGACGAGGGAAAGAGATATTCCATGTCAGACAGGTTCGAGCGCTTCGAGTGCCTCCCCGAGGACCGCAGGCGCGCCGTCGTGGACGCGGCCGCCGAGGTGTTCGGCGACGAGGACTACGCCCGCGCGTCCACGGCGGACATAGCCAGGCTCGCGGGCGTATCGAAAAGCCAGCTCTTCTTCTACTTCAGGAACAAGAGGGAGCTCTACCTCTATGTCCTCGGCGCGCTCACGCGGCGCGTGGCGGACGCGGTGGTCGACGAGCACTGGTACGAGATCGACGACTTCTTCGAGGTCATGCGCTACGCCGCGACTCGCAAGGCGTCCTTCGCGGGGCTGAGCCCGCGCATCATGGACTTTTTCGTCCGCGCGTTCTACCCAGGGCATCGGGACGTCTCGGGGGTGCTCGATGCGTTCATGACGGACGCCGTGCCAACCATGGTGCGGGCGTACCTGGGCCACGTGCGCTGGGAGCGCTTCCGGGAGGACGTCGATCCTATGCGCGTGGTGCGCATGCTCGTGTGGTGCGGCGACGGCTACCTGCACGAGCAGCTGCGTGGAGGAGGGGAGCTCGACATGGAGGCAATGCTTTCAGAGTTTCTCGTCTGGCTCGACTGGCTCAAGAGGGCTACGTACAAGGAGGAGTATCTGTGATGGTGAACGCCTCAGCGGCTGCGATCTGCGCGCGCGGACTCACAAAGGACTATGGGCGGGGCCGCGGCGTCTTCGACGTCAACCTTGAGGTGGCCGCGGGAGAAGTGCTCGGCTTCCTCGGCCCCAACGGGGCTGGGAAGACGGTGACGATGCGCCATCTCATGGGGTTCATCAAACCGCAGAAAGGAACGGTCGAGATTCTCGGGCACGATTGCTTCCGGGAGCGGCCGCGAGTGCAGGCGCGCCTGGGTTACCTGCCTGGTGAGAACGTCTGCATGAAGGAGATGACTGCGCGTTCCTTCCTTGACCTCATGGCGGGGATGCGGGGTCTGCGCGACCGTTCCCGGATGCGTGAGCTTGTCGATGTCTTCGACTTGGACCTCGGGGCGCGAATCGGCGGGATGTCCAAGGGCAACAGGCAGAAGGTTGCGATTGTGGCTGCGTTCATGGCACGCCCAGACGTGCTTCTGCTCGACGAGCCCACGAGCGGCCTCGATCCGCTCATGCAGGAGCGCTTCCTCGACCTGGTCGAGGAGGAACGTACTCGTGGCGTCGCGATCTTGCTTTCATCGCACATCTTCGAGGAAGTGGGGCGTGCATGCGATCGCGTGGCGTTCATACGCGCGGGGCGGGTTGCTATGACCTGCACTATGGACGAGGTCCGCTCGATGCGCAGCCGCGGCTACACGATCGAGTTCTCGAGTGCACGAGAGCGCTCGCGCTGGGAACTCGCCCATGGGAATGAGCCTGCAAAGGGGGAGGCCCGCGGCGTCGAGCTCCGCGATGTGCGCGACGTGAACGCGCTCATCCGGGAGCTTTCCTTCTACGATGTAGCCTCGGTCACGTCCCGCGAGCAGACGCTCGAGGAGCTGTTCCTTCATCTGTACGAGGGCGACGAGCCCTCAGGACAAAGGTAGGAGGCCACGATGATCCTTCCTCTCTTCAAGCACGAGCTTCGGTTCTGCCTGTTCCCGACCTTCATCATTGCTGCGGTGGTAATCCTTTATACCTGCGTCATCATCGGTATGTACGACCCCAAGCTCGGCGAGTCGCTCGCCCTCATGCGCGATGCCATGCCCGAGCTCTTTGCCGCCTTCGGCATGGCCGACCAGGGGACGACGCTTTTGGAGTTCGTCGTTAACTACCTGTACGGCTTTCTGCTCGTGGTGCTTCCCCTCGTCCTTGTGGCGGTGCTCGCCAGCCGGCTCGTGGTTCGGCACATCGAACGCGGCAGCATTTCCTACCTGCTCGCGCAGCCCATTGGCCGCACGAGGCTCATGCTCTCGCAGGCGGGTGTTCTCGCTTTCTGCCTCGTGCTTCTCATGGTAGTGCTGACTGCGTTTGAACTGGTTGCCGCCCAGGCCATGTTCCCCGGCGAGCTCGCCGTCTCCGACCTCGTCGCCGTCAATGCGGCGATGTTTTGCCTGTTGCTGTTTCTCTCCGGCGCGTGCTGGGCGGGCGCCTGTGCGCTACCGAATGTCACGGCAGCACGATGGGCGGGTGTCGCTCTGTGCTCGCTTTTCGTCCTTGTACAGATGCTCTCGGGGGTGGGGGACGAGCTCTCCTGGCTCGCCGACGTCACGCCGCTTGCGCTGTTCGATCCGCTCGGAGTGGCCTCGGGGGAAACAGGCGCTCTCGCAGGTGCTGCCGCGCTTGGCATCTCGGGCGCTGCGTTCTTCGCTCTGGGGACCGCCGCCTTCTCGCGACGCGACCTGAGCATGTAGGGGTCCTCCCGAGGGCCTGCCGGCCGATGCCGTCGAGCCAACGCGCCTGCCTTGCAGGAGCGACCAACCGTTCGCGTTCACACCCTCGAAACACAGAGCGCGTACATTAGGCCTTTAGGCCTTGTTGCCTGTGAGCTATAGCCCAGAGACTTGCCGAGGGGAAATCCATGCTTGACCAGATTATGTCCATGCTGGCCGCACTGAATAACAACGTGCTATGGGGCATTCCCATGGTCGTGCTGATGATCGGAACGGGAGTGTTCCTGCTCATCGTTACCAAAGGAGCCGTGTTCACGCGTTTCAACGTCGTGATGCGCTACACCACCAAGACGCTCTTCAACCGCCCCAACAAATCCGAGCTAGAGCATGGCGCCATCTCGCCGTTCCAGGCGGTATGCACCGCGCTCGCGGCGACGCTCGGCACGGGCAACATCGTGGGCGTGGCGCTCGCCGTGGCAACGGGCGGGCCAGGCGCTATCTTCTGGCTGTGGTTGAGCGCGCTTGCGGGCATGGTCATCAAATATTGCGAGGTCACCTTGTCGGTGGCCTATCGAACCCGCAACGAGCGCGGCGAGATCGTGGGCGGCCCCATGTACTACATATCCCGCGGCCTGGGGACCGGCTGGCTCGCGGTGCTCTTTGCCATCTTCGGCTTCTTGGCATCGTTCGGCATCGGTGCGAGCGTGCAGGCTAACTCGCTTGCTACCAGCGTGAATGCGACCTTTGGCATTCCGCTTCCCGCTATCGGCGCCGTCGTGGCGGCGCTCGCCGGGCTCGTTCTCATCGGTGGCATCAAGCGTATCTCTCAGATCACCGAGGTGCTGGTGCCCTTCGCCGCCGTGTTCTATCTCATCGCCGCCTTCGTGGTGCTCGTTTTCAACGCGGCCGAAATTCCAGCCGCCATCGGCATGATTTTCCGCGATGCCTTCACCGGTACGGCGGCAACGGGCGGCTTCGTGGGGGCAACGGTCATGTATGCCTGCCGTGTGGGCATGTCGCGCGGCGTGTTCACCCACGAGGCGGGCATGGGCTCGGCGCCTATCGCACACGCTTCCGCCGACACCGACCATCCCGCCCGCCAGGGCCTATGGGGCACGTTCGAGGTGTTCTTCGACAGCATCGTCATGTGCACCATCACGGGGCTCGTGATCATCACTTCCGGGCTCTGGTGCGCCGACCCCATGATGTCCGAGGGCGCCATGAGCTCGGCGGCGTTCGGGCAGAGCATTCCGGGCGGCCAGTACGTGGTGACGGTGGGCCTCATGCTCTTCGCCTTCGCGACGCTCATCGCCTGGTACTACTACGGCGAGAAATGCGTGGAGTACCTGTTCCGCGCGCGCCGGGGCGCCCGTGTGGCAATCCGCATCTACCAGGTGGCCTATGTGGCCATGGTATTCGCGGGCTGCGTGGCGAACCTCGATGCCGTGTGGGAGTTCGCCGACTGCTTCAACGGCCTCATGGCGATTCCCAACCTCATCGCGCTCATTGCGCTTGCACCGGTGATCAGGCGCCTCTCGCAGGATTTCTTCCGCGATCCCGACGTGCGGCGCCCGCGCGACACGGACTACGACGGGCTGCTGGTATTTAGGGACAAGTAATGGGTTGATTGGGGACGGGTTTGTTTCATCCCCTTTTGAGTTGATTGGGGACGGGTTCGTTTCATCCCCTTCGGACGCGAGGAATGCCTGCACACCAATGGCGAGCGCCTACCGATACAGCTCCTCCAGCCCGATGAGCGCCGTGCGCTCGTCTGCCTGCGCCTCAAACCCGGAGCGCGAGAAGAACCCGTACCGGTGGCACGTGAGCCCCGTCCGCTGTACCTGCTCGATCTCATCCTCGATCATCCGTTGTGTGATGGGTGTCGTGCGGAATTTCGCCTCGTAGAAGGAGTATCCGAGCGGGTCTTTGGTTACAACGTCGAACTCTCCGTTCGTCCTTGTCACCGGATCGTCGTAGGAATACGTGCCTATCAGGTCGAAGGGCGGCTCGCTATTACCCAGGCGGTTCTGTCGTACGAGGTACTGGCGGCATACCTCCTCGAAGGCGCGGGGGACGAATTGGGTCTCAAAGTCGTCGTTCACGTAGCGGTCGTAGAAGACCTCGGGGTCAAGGACGCTGCGCTGCGACAGGTACCTGAAGACGTAGCGGTAGTAGAACTTGGAGAGTCCATCGGAAATAACGTACGAGGTACGCTTCTTGTTGTTGGGATCGTTGATGGGCGAGCGCCGCTGGACAAGCTGCATCCCGATCAGCCTGTTGAGTACGTTGACCAGCGTCGCGCCGCTGGAGACGTGCGACTGGGCCAGGATGTCTCTGTAGCGGGCATGCCCGTCGACGAGCGCGGAGAAGGTCTCGTGGGCGTTGCCGATCTTTGAGATCTCGGAGAGCAGGTAGGAGGGCACCTCGTCCTCAAGCCGCGCATCCGGCTCGAGAATCAGGTGAATGAGGTTCTCCCGAACCGATGCGTTCTTGTCAATGAGGCGGTTGTAGTACGGAATGCCGCCGAACACGCTGAAGAGACGAACCTTGTCCTCGCAGGAACGCTCCGGATAGAACTGCGCGGACTCGTAGTAGTCCATCGGCTGGAGGTTGATCTTGAGGTCGATGCGCCCATAGAGCGGGTTGTCTCGCTCCAGCAGGGACTTCATGACCTCTACGTACGATCCGCAGAGGATAAGCGAGAGGTGCGAGCGGTCGCGATACTCGTCGAGAAGAACCTGGAGGATGCTGTCCATTCCCTTCACGACGTCGCGGAGGTAGGGATACTCGTCGATGGCGAGCGCGATCTTCTCGCTGAGTGCCCGGTCGAAGACGAAGCGCAGGGCGGCCTCGATGTCGGAGAAGGCGAGCGGCGGCATATCGAAGGCCTCCGCGATGACCTCGGAGAGGTTTCTCGTGTTGTTCTCAGCGGTGGTCTGACGGCATTCGTAATAGATGGATCGAATGCCGCTCGCCTGCCGCATGGTGTGGAGAATGAGTTCGCTCTTGCCAACGCGGCGTCTGCCATAGAGGAGTGCTGCGTTTTGGGTGGGGGAGGAAAGCTGGGCCAGGAGCTTTTCCTGCTCTTTCGTTCGGCCGATGAATGTCATTTCTGCTCACCTCAGTTTACTCAAAAAAGTTGAGTCAAAATTTTTGAGTAAAGTATAACAGATTAGCTTGGTAGGGGTTGCTTGGGGACGGGTTCGTTTCATCCTCCCAGGCACGAGGATTACCGAAGCTGACGCGCTCGACTCCGAGCTCGCCGTCCCCCCCAGGCACAGGGCGCTACGGCTTACTCCCGCTGCGAATATGCGCCGTTCAGGTAACTACCCATCGAGTTCGGCGAGCAGCTCGAGCCCTTCCTCGGCGGTAATGCAGAAATCGCCTACGTGCCGTCTGAGCGTGTCGTCGTGTGTCATGAGGAAGTTCGCGTCGACGGCGTCGAGCGCGGCGAGGACGAGGTCGTCTTCGAAGTCGTCGTGGATGCGCTTGTAGGTGAAGGCGCCGAGCACCTCCATGCGGCTAACGGGTGCGACAAGGGCTTTTTCGAGCACGCTGCGCACGCAGCCCCAGGAAACCTCACGCGCGGCAGCGGCGATATCGGGCGTAATGTCCTTTCCGGCGCGCCGGGCGTCGAGTTTCATGAGGCTCGCCAGCTGATGCGCGAGATCCTTAAGCGAGAGCGATGGAACATAGAGAGCGATGTCCTCACGTTCGTAGGCCTTCGCTATAAACGCGCTCACCGCATGGTGATGCACGCCGCGCGCGAGGAAGTAATCAAGCCAGATGTTGGTGTCGACGAGGATCTTGATGGGGAGGCGAGCGCCTTCGCGCGGGGACTTCGTCATGCGAGCCCCCATTTCTCGAGCTGCTCGGCTGCGGCAAGCTCGCGGAGTTCGTCGTAATCGACGGCACCGTCCACGGGCTCCTCGATGCCGACCTCCTGGTAGAAGGTCGAGACGATCGCAGCGCCTTCAGACATGCGGCCGGGAGTGTCGCCGTCCGTTGCGCCGGCGGCTTGATCGCCGCGCAGCAGATGCGTCAAGGCGGGCGGGAGCGTGCCCTGCACGGTAGCGAACTCCCACAGCGCGCGCACGACCTGCGACGGCGTGTACCCAAGCTCGGCGATGACGGCGTTGCCGGATGCCTTGAGGGCGGAGTCCATGCGGATGTTCATCTGTGCGGCGGCCATGGCAACCTCCTGCTATACGAACTCTGTAATAAGTATAGCAAACGGGTTGCTTGGGGACGGTTTCGTTTCATCCCCCTTGGGCGCGGGAGCGCTGTTCTGCGTTCCCGCTTCGTCCTCGTAAAGCGAAGCCACGCCAAGCCCAAGATTATTCTAGATAGAATTATTCTGCGGGAAATAATCTTGCTCTTGGAACGGAATGCGCACGTCGAAGATAAGCTGGTTGCAGTAGCTGCGATCGAGCAGCCGTTTTCGATGCAGCTCCTGCACGACAATACAGGGGACGTCACCCTTCTGTCGCGCCATCGCTTCGATGTCGTGGGCACGGTTCATACCCCGATACTCACTTACGCTTCCGCCGAATAGCCAATCGCGAGCAAATTGGTTGGCAGCCACCTCTTCGCTTTTTCGCTTGCTGGATGACGTATTGAACTCGAGCTGCGTTGTGCGAGTTTCATCGTTCAGGATGTGGCCGAGCTCATGGAAGAGCGTCCAGATTACATGGTTGTTTTTCTTGCGGCGACCGGTGAGCTGAATTACGGGCACACCGTTGCGCGTCCAAATGACAATGCCGTAGATGGGGAACTTTTCGGGCGGCTCGATGAACTGGCATATCACTCCAACGCTATCGAGCAGCTGAATTATGTCGTCGAGCATAGTGTCGTCGGCAGACAGAACACGCTCCTTGAGTTGAGGGAGGAGCTTCTCCAGCCCGTTCCGATCGTATTTGAGGCAGTGGGCGCGTTTGTATGCGGCAGCGCGCTCCCCGGCTGCGAGCCAGGTCATCATGAGCGCTTCGTCGTATGTAGCGCTGGACTCGCGGAGCGTCGAAAGCGCCGCGCCGAGCTTAATGGAGCAACCAGCAGAGAAGGATTCAAAGGTGCCGTAGCCGGTAAAGCTGAGCAGGTCTGATAGAACCTGCGTCTTATTCCACATGGTCGCCGTGGTGGCTCCCAACTTACGCAGGTATGCGCCAAGCTGAGGCGTGACAATGTCTTCATGCTGCTTCAGCTGTCGATCGTTTCGCAGGCGAGCACAATCATTTTGATACTGTGCTTCGTAGCGAAGCCATGCGTCACTTGGAATTGAGGTGACGCGGCCTAGCCTAATCGCGGTGTCTGGCGTAATCGGCGCTTTTCCATTAATAATCTCGTTAACAAGTTTCCTAGACACATCGAGCTGATGGGCAAGTTCTGCCTGGGTGATGCCGTTGCCCTCCTCCTCAATCCATTCCTGGAGGAACTCACCCGGCGCTACGGAATAGTTGGTAGGCATGAGTTATCATCTCCTCTTCCAGTGTTTAATCTTCAGGTATCGCGTTTAAGTTCGCCTTGCTTACTCTTCGTGATAATCGATTATTTCGACAACGCGCGCCTCGGTCGACCGCCTTTCCTCCTCGATATCGATAATCCGGACGCCATCTTTGAGCGGCTCGATGATGATTCGTTCGTTAGACGAGACGGCACCTGACCACTGACCCTTCCTGTTTTCCTTGAGTCGATGCCATTTTCCTAACGGGTCGTTCACCTCTAGCTCTGCGATGGTGTTGTTCGCTTTAAGCGCGGCAATTCGAAGCCTTAGTTTTCGCTCGATGTCTGGTCGCCGCTTATGCATCTCGCGCTCGTCCTCGCAAAGCTTCTGGAGCTTCTTGGTTTGAAACGAGACTTTCATTGATCGCTGCCCATGAGGAGGGGATGATTGTGTGTCATGTTTACGCCACTCCTTTCATGTAACCTGATTAGTTACATATAGTATAGGCGCTTTGATTGTACATGTCTATAATGATGTAACGAAATAGGTTACTCATATCATATGACGTGCATTGAAGGAAGCCTGCTACTCAGTAGAAGTATCTGAATGCCGTAGCGCAGCCATATCCTCCTCGCTCAAAAGCCAAAGCCGCGAGGGAGCATCTGAGATCCCGTTGGCGTCGTCGAACACCGCGAGGAAGCTGCCCGAAAGAAGGGCTCGCGTCCAGCGCGGGAATCTCCGATTGGGATTGCCGAATACCTTCTCTTGCATCACGCTGGGCGAAAGCAAGGGTCTGCCCTCCGCATACTCCTTGTAGAAGAACTCGTAATCCGGCTCCCGTCCCGCCGCGCTTTCAATGGTGAAATACTCATCCACGGCATCGAAGAAGACCGTATTGTTGTAGAACACGCCCGCCTTCGCCGGTTCATGGCACTGGCCGAATTCCGCCAGTCCGGCGGGGCGCATAAACCGCGTTACGCGCAGGCCGCCGTCATCAAAGAAGATGGCGCGCCCGCATTCGTTGCAAAGCCAGACCTCCGCTTTTTCGCCGGGGAGGTAGGGCAGGCGGAAGAACGGCTCGGTCTCCGCGTACTCATTCATGAGGTCGTCGGAGACAAAGCGGTAGATGGTCTCGACGCCGTTGCCGCGGACGTCGTTGCCGCAGATGCAGCCAATATGTGCCATGCTAGGCTCCTTGGAGGTGATGGGGGCGGGTCGATCTTGTTTGGCATTATCTCGTGGCATGGAACCGTGTCGCTTGCAGCAGGATGCACGGGAGAGGTTGAGGTATCTAACGGAGAGGCGGTGATGACGCCCGGGTGTGCGTCGCATACCCGGGCGCTTCTTTACGTTACGGCAGGATTTGTCTGCTAGTTATCAAGCGGCATCGTTTTCACAGTGGGATTGAGGTCGCCGGATATGTGGTTCCGCTCGTTCTTCGGGAAGCATTCAATCGATTTGCTTGGTCGGGCGATGCGCTTGCGGCTCTGGGTTTTGTAGACGATGTCATCGTAAACCTCAGAAACTCGTGACACCCCGCATGTTATGTAAAGTAAGAACTTGCTCGCAACGTCGATATCTTCGGTGAGGGCATTGATAAGCTCCACCCAGCACTTCTCGACGTCCGTCTGTCACTCGTCGTTGGTCTTCACACGCTTCTTACGATCGCACGAATGGCATCGGTGTTAGTCATCTCTTCCCTCCTTTTCAGGGCATCGCTTTGATCATCATCAGGAAAGATCGTGGCAACCCTTCTGTCCATCTTTATTATGCCGACGCGGAAAAGACCCTACACTGTCTTGAAATTCAAGAAAGTGAAGATAGCCATCAAGCATCCCTAGGCTGGAGCACACTTTGGATCAACGCCGGAAAACAAGATACTCATTTTAAATGGAAATGAATCGTGTCCCGATGAATTGATATGCTTTGTGTTCATTGCATTCTATTAAAACAATTAAGTATTAATTTGGCTGTTGAAGGAGCGGATGCCGTATGAACGTTGATAGGATTTCAATCCTAAATTACAAGAGTATCCAGGCTCTTGATCTCGATTTGTCTCCGAGAATCAATGTCTTCATCGGCGCGAACAATGTCGGCAAGAGCAACATCCTCTCCGCCATGGAATGGCTCATGGGACCGACCTACCCAACTCCAAACCGTCTTGAAAAATGGGACTTTTTCAATGGTGACGAGGATTTACCTCTGAAAATTGAGCTTTCGTTCGATGATGGCAATATTCTTTCGTTTGATTCCATATGGCATGACTATTACGGGAAAGAAAGGCACGGCCTCAACTTCAACGGGGGCTATATCAAAGACGAGGTTCGTTCGAAATACATTGCTGCTTCCGTTGGCGCCGATCGGCGGATTGTTGATAACCCCGCCTCTAACCAGTGGACTCTCCTCGGGAGGATGCTCAAGGAATTCAACGCCCGGCTTGACGAAGACATGATTGTCGGAAGTGACGGCGCGACCGTTACCAAAGCGGAGGAATTCAAGCGTCGCATGGAACTCATCCGTGACGAACTGCTCTTCTCCATCACTGACGGCGACGGGACAAACCTGATGCAGGAGCTCAAGAGGATTCTGCAGGAGGAGACTGCGCGTCAACTCAACTGCTCTCCCAGCGACCTCTCGATCGATTTGAACGCCTACGACCCGTGGAACCTCTATCGAACCCTTCAGATCTTCGTCACCGAACGGGGCTCCGGTGTCCAGATGCGTGCATCCGAGATGGGAATGGGCGTCCAAGCGAGCCTGACCATCGCAATTCTGCGAGCCTACTCCCAGCTGAAGCTGAAGAACCATACCCCGATCTTTATCGACGAGCCCGAGCTCTACCTGCATCCCCAGGCGCGCCGGAAGTTCTACAGGGTAATCGAGGAGCTCGCCGATTCGGGGACGCAGGTCTTCCTTACGACCCACTCGACCGAGTTCGTGGACCTCGGCCACTTCGACCAGATATTCCTAGTCCGTAAGGACAAAACTAGCGGCACGTACGTCAGGACGGCCGACCCCGTTGACTTTGTCTATGACCTCCAAATTCGGGTTGGAGTGCAAACGGATGACGAGCAGCTTATGCTTACATACCAGAATGCCTTCGAGAACACGGGGGACTCGCAGAAGGCCGCCGAGGCACTCTTTGCTTCCAAGGTAATCCTTGTTGAGGGAGAGAGCGAGTCACTCATTCTGCCGTATTGCTTTGACAAGATTGGCTACGACTACGTCGGAAAAGGGGTCAGCATAGTTCGCTGCGGGGGAAAGAACGAGCTCGATAGGTTTTACAGGCTATATAGCGAGTTCGGAATTCCGTGTTTTGTAATCTTTGATGGGGACATGCAAAATCTTGGAACGGATGATGAGAAGCATACCATCAAGGCAAATCGGACAATCTTGAACATCTTTGGCTGCCATGAAGACTTTCCCGATGGCGACGTTCATGAGAGGTATCTTGGTTTTAAAACTACACTGGAGGACGCCTTGGATATCGGCAGCGTGGGCTCAAATACTAAAGGTCTTAAGCTGTTTCTGAAGTTCAAGGAATCCTATAACGCATGCAAGGTGATGATTCCCCAATGGGTATCCCTTTTGGCTCAAGCGGTAGACGCAATTCCGCCAGAAGCCTCATCGATTCTTGTGCAGAAAACGCCGACGCGCATTCCGACGATGACGAGAACCTGCCATTCTAGGCTTTAGATACAGAGACTCAATCTCGACCGCTCGAGTCTCTCCCATTGAGGACACGATCTCATTTCTAACGATCCGCCGTGTTTTAATACAGTGGACGACGCCTTGGGTATCTATGTTGGCATGTTGAGAGCCGTCCTCAGCTTATCATTTTTTTGAGTGCTGGTTATACTCACGTCAGCACTATGCGATAATTTCGCGTTACTGTTGTTCGTCCGGACGAAGGTGAGTGGCTTGAATCCCGATATCAGCTCGCTCTATTCCAGGGCGCTTCCAACCTTCCGTTCAGGATTGTTCTACAACACATACGCTTACCCTACCAAGATCGCTCCCGAATCTATCGCGGTGTACATTGCGGCGCATACTAAACCGGGCGATACGGTGCTTGATGCTTTTGCAGGGAGCGGAGCAACTGGTCTTGCTGCATTAATGTGTGAACATCCAACTGAAAGCATGATTAGGATTGCTCGTGACCTCGGCGTTAATCCCGTGTGGGGACCAAGAAATGCATCTCTTTACGACATTAGCACGTATGGCTGCTTTGCCGCGCAGATCATGACCAATCCTCCCGAATCGGCGGAGTTTGCGCGCGCTGCCAATGAGCTCCTGTCGCGGGCAGAGACAGCGCTTGGTCAGCTATATAACACTCTTGATGACTGTGGAGAACAGGGAACTTTGCGGCACCTTGTTTGGTCAAGTGTTTTATCTTGCCCTTGTTGTGATGAAGAGTTTTCATTTTACAGTGGAATGGTGCATTGGAATCCTCTTAGGATTCAATCCAGCGGACGTTGCCCCCATTGCGGCGCAGAGGTCACAACGCAGAACTGCAAGTATACGACCGACGTGGTTTGGGATTCTCTGCTTGGCCATAACGTCACTTTCCGCAAGCGGGTTCCGGTTCTCGTTTACGGCGAGACAAATGGTCGGAAGTGGCGAAGGGGCATTAATGACACCGACCTTTCCGCAATTGAAGAGATTAACAGCTTGGAGATGCCTGGCTATTGTTCCCCGAAACCAATTAGGTGGGGGGAACTCTATCGTTCTGGCTACCATCAGGGAATAACTCATCTGCATCATTTTTATACAAAAAGAAACTATCTTGTACTCAGCTATCTTTGGAAAGAATGCGAGCGCTTTACCCCTGCGATTCGCGATGCGTTGCGGCTTCTCATTCTGAGCTACAACGAGACCCACTCAACCCTTATGACTCGCGTCGTTGCCAAACACGGGTCGAAAGACTTTGTCTTGACAGGATCCCAGAGTGGCGTTCTGTATATTAGTAATTTGCCCGTCGAGAAGAACATCCTTAAAGGTCTGTCTCGAAAGGTCGGCTCCTTCTTGAAGGCGTTCTCATACGTCAGGTCTTGTTCTGGTAAAGTTTCGGTTCACAACGTCAGCAGTTCCCAAATGTTCGAAGCCGATGACAGCATCTCTTACGTTTTCACGGATCCTCCCTTCGGTGACTTCATTCCTTACGCTGAAGTCAATCAGATTAATGAGCTCTGGCTTGACTCTGTGACCAATCGTACTGGTGAGGCGATTATCAGCCCCTCTCAAGGTAAAGACGTCGATGACTATCAGCGCCTGTTAACACAATCTTTCTCTGAAGTTCGCCGCGTGCTCAAAGATGAAGGGCTCATGACGCTGATATTCCACTCATCAAAGGCAAAGGTGTGGAATGCTCTGGCATGTGCCATTGACGATGCTGGGTTTAACGTTGATGCCACCTCGCATTTGGATAGAGCTCAAAGCAGCTTCAAGCAGGTTGTTTCTAGTTCTTCAGTTAAAAATGACGCGCTAATTCTTCTTTCCAAGAAGCGCTCCGATTTGAATGCGATCGTCACTGGTAGTGAATTTGATGCGCTGCGCTGTCTCCGCAACCAAGCAAGTCCAGAGCTTGCGTATTCAGAGTATGCAAGTTATTGCCTGAAGCATGGCATAGAGATTTCTCTTGATGCCAGCGAGGCGTACAAGCTAGTTCCTACGAAAGGCTGATAGGTAATGGGCAACAAGACCACGGGTCAATTCTTTTCCGGGCCCCTCGTTGCAAACCTTCTCGTTAGCCTGGTTAGCCTTGTCGGTCGAGAGAGCATTGCCTCCGCAATTGACCCTATGGTCGGAAAGGGCGACATGCTTGTCGCCCTAAAGGAAGCCGGAGTCGACGATTCGTCATTGTACGGCATAGACATTGACGCAGATGCCCTCGCAATGGCTAAGGAGGCTATCCCCTTAGCGTCCTTTGTCAAAAATGACGCGTTTTCCACAGACCTGTCGTCTCTCTACGCGAGCAACGAGTGGGATCTTGTGATTACAAATCCTCCTTATGTTCGGTACCAAACTCTGAATAAGATGTATGGAGATGGAGCCGTTGACAAGGTGCGCCACAGCTTGATCTCACTGTTGCAGGCTTTGCCCGAGCGCGATGATAAGTCTATGTATCTCGAAGCCGCAGAGTCTTATTCTGGTTTGTCCGACCTTGCGGTTCCCGCGTGGATATTGTGCGCGTACTTGGTCAAGCCGGGCGGAACATTGGCGATGGTCGTGCCTGGTTCTTGGTTGACAAGAGAGTATGCCTCCATCATTCGAACGCTACTGACCAGATCATTCGAGCTTAAGTTCGTCGTCGAGGACGAAAGTCGCGATTGGTTTCCCGAGGCTCAGGTTAAAACTAACTTGCTAGTTGCGAAGAAAACCGAGAGCAGTTTAACCCAACTTAATACTCAGACTTTTCGACATATCGGTTTGACAAATCGTGTTTCTTCTACGACGTCCCTAATCGAGAATATCAAGTTCTCTTCTCTCTACGGAAAAGAGGCGTTCGAGAAGCTGTGTTCCGTTGATGATTCTGTTGTTAATGAACTGTATTGGGCTCGAACGGAAACTCAGGCGTCCATTGGCGTTGCTTCAGAATCTGTAGTCAGCGTTGCCACAAACAGAGCTCCCACGCTTGCCGATTGGGAAGTAAAAGTTGGGCAGGGGCTTCGCACGGGCGCCAACTCCTTTTTCTATCTTATTGCCAACAGCTTTGGAGAGCTTCACAATGAAGTCCTAGATTCGTCTGGGCAGAAGTTGCTTGCATTGCCGCTCTCGTCCGTCCTGCTGCCTGCGCTTCGATACCAGCATGATCTCAAGGGATCTTATGCCATTTCTTCTAAGGATGTATGCAACAGGCTCCTTTACATTAGACGGCCGCTCGACTCTCTCCGTGGCGTTATCGATCATACTGCTCTGGTTTCGCTCGAGAGTTACATCAAACATGCTGAAGGGACGCCTTTTCGAATTGGCGGGCATAGTAGGCTGATTCCTTCGCTATCGGCGGTACGTACCAACGGCCCCGCCAGCGATATTGTCGACTCTGAGTCTTACTGGTATATGCTTCCTCGTTTGCAGTCGAGACATCTTCCTACTTTGCTTATGCCTCGTGTCAATGGCGGCTCACCGAAGTCGACTCTCGTTTCTGAGCCGGGCGATTTAGTCGTGGACGCCAACTTCCTTACATTCTGTTTGAAAGATGTCTCCGATAGATACTCACGCGCTGTTCTCGCTCTCCTTAATTCAACTATGGTCAAACTTGCATTGGAGAACTTATGCTGCGTCTTGGGTGGAGGGGCTCTCAAATGCGACGCGTCGGCAGTGAAAAAAATAAGCCTTCCTTTCAGGGATGATTCCCTAGTCAATGATCTTGGAAATTTAGGGGCTCAGCTTCTTGAGGTCGCTAACGGCAGAGATGAGACTGAGATTATTAATAAAATTGACCTAGTAATAGGCGCAAGAACTTTTCTTGGGAATGATGTTGAAGAGCTTCAGGATCTTGTTGAGTGCCAACAAGCGGAGCTGCAATATAGGCTCACAATGAGGGGGTAGTTGCTTTGGAACGGTTAGCCGAGCAATTTGTCGCCAACCTCGACCATGATGCGGCTATTGAATTTTTCAAACGCGCAAACGAGAGAATTTCCCAGGGCAGCAAAGAGGATCCTCTACGTTACCTTTTGTGCTCATCCCTCCCAAGGATGTTCCCTTCGAACCCTTGGTGGATTAGGGAACACGCTCTTGGTGCAGAAGAATCGGAAACGTATGTAACCGGTGGAATCACCCGCTACGGATTCGCTGATGTGCTCATTGGTTGCACGGCCGTAGAGTATGAGAAGAACCTCACGGTTAAAACTATTTTCGATACTGGATATTCTCAGGTAAAGGACTACTGCGCTGGTCTATTAAATAAAGGTGTTGATGTAGAAAGAGTCATCGGCGTTCTTTCGGATACGGTTAGATGGTACGCATACCGTGTGGAGGTATTAGCATGTGACCGTGAAGCCTCTCTTCCTATACGCTGGGGACGTGACGATCTTGTTCTGCAGCAGATCGATTATGTTGACCTTTCCATTCCAGATGAAGAAAACCTCCTTCATTTCGAACGATTTGTTAATCGCTACTTTGGGCGACTTGGCTCTTTGCCTCTTACCCCCGGGGCTCTTGCCGCCGACTTCGGACTTCAAAGCGAGACTTCTCGAGCTTATTGTGAAGGTATTTCGACGCTTGTCGCCAGCGCGCTTGAAGAGAACCCTGGCTACGCTGGTCTTATCCGAAAGCTTTGGTCAGGTTTCGTTGAGAGCGTTGGTGGGAGTATGGGTAATTTTGAGAGAGATTACCCGCATGAATTTTATGTTGTAACACTGGCAAAACTAATCGCTGCAAATATTATCGACGCTGATTGTCCCCTTCGATCCTGTGATGAAATTAAAGATATTCTCAATGGAGATTACTTTGTAAGGCATGCAGTCGTTAATCTGGTCGAGTACGATTACTTTGGCTGGCTTAACGAGGGAAAGTATCTTGATCAGCTTGTGCCGTTTGCCCTTGATATGCAGCGGGATCTTATGGTGTATGACTACACAAGCGTCGAAACCACTGATCTTTTTGGTAGGCTAATTTCCCAGATGGCGGAAACCGATAGGAGAATCCTTCTCGGTCAGGCTCCAACTCCAAAATGGCTCGCTCGCAAGATGGTCGATGAGGCATTTTCACGTTTGGGGGATGCTCGCCCTCACCTTCTGGATATGTGCTGTGGCTCTGGCATATTTATCGTTGAAGCTCTTCGTTTTCTGCTGGAGCGCTTGGGTCATCCTGACACGTTATCCGAGACAGAGATTCAAATGCTTAATGAGGCAATCTACGGTTTTGACGTCGATCCCCTCGCTGTTTTACTCTCTAAGATTAACTGGATTTTTGTTCTGAGAAAATACATAGGCGGCTTTCCAAAAAGTGGCGTATTTGTGCCCATCTATCATGCTGACTCATTGTTTGTGCGGACTCCTGTCGGAGGTGGCGCCAGTAGCGAATCGAGCTCATATAAGGTATTTCTTTATGACAGGATGGTCTCCATTCCTTCGGTTCTGCTCTCAAGCTCATATCGTCGCTTCTATGACCAGTTTGTTTACAAAGCTGATGTTCTTGCGGGGAGTTGCTCCCAAATGAGCTCCGTTTTGACGAAGAGCGATGCTCGTCAACAGGTTGATGCGATTTGCGCTGAGCTTGACATGAATCTCAGTCGAGAATTGAGGGAATCTACCGAAACCTGCTTTTTGGAGCTCACCTCCGCTCTTGCCGATCTTAGGACAAGAAATCGTAATGGAATCTGGCCCTTTGTATTGAATAATGCCTTTAAGCCTTCTCTTACTCGTGGACAGTTCAACGGAATTGTTTCGAATCCGCCATGGCTTGCCCTCAGCAGACTTCAGGCAAATCCATATAAAGACGCCATCGTCAACCTTGCAGAACGTTTTGGCATCATGCCCCCTGGGAGCTCATTTCTTCATGCAGAAGTCTCTTCTGTCTTTTTCGTCTCTTCTGTCCGAGACTATCTATCTGATGGTGGTAGCATTGCGTGCGTGATGCCTCACACGATTCTTACCGGCAGGCATGAAGAGCCTTTCCGCCAAGGAAAATATCTCAACGCGGCAACTCCTGTAATCTTTAGTGTCGATGAAATCTGGGATCTTCCAAAAGACACCTTCAAGGCTCATGCCGCTGTTGTGTTTGCCACAAAGGGAATCAAGAGCAAGATTGACAGCGATGTTCCCGGACTTATCGTTCACAGACAGACCAAAGACGAACATGTCACATTTCACTATTTAACCAATGGCTCCGCTACTGCCTATTCTGCCACTGCCCGTCACGTCTCAAGGGCTCTCGATGTCGTAAGTTTTAACCAGGGCTTTGACGGCATGCCCCGAACCGCAGTGTATTTCAACGCATCGAAGCAGCAAAATGGGTCATGGACGGTTTCGTCGATTCCCCGAACTGGAGACGCCTCTTCATTTGCGGTTTCCGATGCCAAACAGTGCAAGTCTTTCACAATAGGGAGTGTTGCCAACATAGACGATGCCTTTATATTCGATGCTGTTCTCTCAAAGCAGCTCATGCCATTCATGAGGATTGATCCAGTCAAGGCTTTCCTTCCGATAAAATTCGAAGCCCCCGATCAGATTAAGCTGCTAAACGATGCAGAACTACGGCTTGCTGGGCCTTCAAACAGCTTGCTTGCATCCAAAATTCTGCAGTGCACCGATGAATCGGGTGGTAAGTTTTACAACGGCCGTGGAGGCTATCTCGAGTATGTGGACAAACGTAGGAAATTGACGATGACCATTTCCGACGACGCCCCTTGGCGAGTGCTCTATGGAGCTGGTGGCTCCAATATAGCTGCAACTCTTATTGAGGTGTCTGAAATAAGCCGACCGCACAAGTTGCTGATTGATCAAACTCTTTATTGGCGCGGTGCCCAAACAAAACAGGAGGCAATGTATTATGTAGGCCTCCTTAATTCAACCAGAATTAACGATGCGATTAAGGCTTTCCAGCCTTCTGGCAATTTCGGAGAACGCCATATTCACACTCTCCCACTCGGATTTATCAGCGAATATGATCCGAATGATGAGAGACACGGTGCAATCGCGCTAGCTACAGAGAGGGTTATGCTGAGATTGGATCGAATGCTGTCCGATAGTCCCTCTCTTGCTGAATTGTCGGATCCTAATAGGGGACTTTCTTCAAGAAGAAAACGTCTGAAGGGACTACTTCTCGGTTTGCCAGAGTTTCAGGATCTAAATGACGCTTGCAATCTCGTTATCTAGGCAGATTAGGTACTAGTGACTTACGAAAAGACAGCAATTGAAACTAAAATTACTGCCTAGATTCTGAGGTCAATGTGTCTCGATGAGTTCTTGTGGCGTACGTTTAGCCTGTGCGCAACGTTTGGGCGTGGGCGTTTCCTCTGCTCCTTGAAGAGAAGAGACTTTTCATGGGTGGCGGAACGATGGTCGCAGGTGTAGGCCATGGTCGAGCGGGCGCAGGGGGTTCGGCGCATGCCAAGCGATACTGAGTTTGAGGACGTGTTTAGAATGTGCGACTGGCACGAGTTCGGGTGAGGGGATTCCGCCTGTCCGCCACGCTCGAGGACAACTGACACGTGAAGGATTCGCTGGGTCCCATGAGCGAGGTAACACTATAGAGGCGTATCATGCTTAGGTACATCGTCTCTTTCTGCATAATATCGGTTCGGCATAGTAGGCAAAATCAAACGAATAATAACCAGTTGTAAGCCTCAATGCGTTCACAAGGTACGATACTAAGCGAAAGCAGAAGAGGCGATTGCGCGAGCGAAGGCGTTTGCTCAGAATGATATATCTGTTTATGCATATTAGAATAGTAATGCAAAGTTATTTGATCCACTTTAATTGCCAAGAGGGGTAGAGCAAATGACTAGCGACCTTACAATTGTTCAGCTCTCCGATTTGCATTTTCGTGAAAACGAACCAGTGGACATTGTTCGAAACAGAGCAAAAGAGCTGGCAGATAGAATATCTTCTCTCAACGGTGGAGAACCTATCGTCTTGTTGTTTTCTGGCGATGTGGCCTGGTCGGGAAAAGAGGAAGAGTACCGTATTGCAGGTCAGTTTATTGACTTGCTTGTAGATAGAATAATTGAGCTTATCCAGGGGCAACCGACAGTTTTGATTGTTCCAGGTAATCATGATGTGTATCAACCGCCACAGCGTCCGGATGTGGAGCTGAAGGAAGAGACGCTTTTAGAAGAAATAAAGCGAATTCCAAATTTCTTTAATTTCGTTTCAAAATATGAAATATGGGACAAATACAACGTTGTTTCAAAATATAAAGTTCCGTACGTATCTAATGATGTCGAACATTATGCGACGTTTACGTTATGCAACAGTGCTCCGTTCTCTAGGCTTCATGATGACAAGGGGATGCACTATATACCGAGCGACCAACTTAAATTGATAAGCAAAAACGACAATGATGATCCTCAATTTGTGGTAGTACACCATAGTCCTGAGTGGTTTCAAGATGAATCTAGATTAGGCTTCGAATTAGCTCTTCAACGTTCTGCTGACATTCTGTTATATGGTCATGAACACCATGGAGAGTCATACTCACTGATCGATGAAAAGACCGATTCTTCCTTGCAGGTAATTCGAGGCGGCACCTATTCAGTATATGATGATTCTGTAAGCACTTTTAAAATGATTCAATATAGTCAGGCGGAATCTTGCAACTTCGAATTGAGAGAGTTCTCCTTTCAGTGGAATGCGTCTGCAAGAAAGTATGTCCAGTTGGGAAGCGGGTGTACAAGAACGGGTATTCTGAAGAGCCCCTCGCTAGCTCCACTAAATGAATTTAGAATGAGGATTACTGCTGACGAGAATGGTGAGATTGGTCAATTTGAACGCTGTTATACATTTCCGAGAATAAGGGAAGACTCTCCATACAGTATCTTAAATGATGCGAAACAGAGCCAGTATAGTAAAACAATCAATTGTATGGAGGACTTTTTCAGTGAGTCCACTGGTGCTCGTTGTATAGAAATAAAAGGTGCAAGTGGTATTGGAAAAACCTCTCTAATTAAATATCTATATCTTCAGTCAATCAGGAGAGGCTATTCGCCCATTCTTCTGACTCCCGACGATTCCACTCATTCGGTCAGCAGGACAGTTGACAATATGGTTCGCTGGCAGTATGGAGATTATCCCGAAAGACTACAGGAGTTTACCTCTCTCCCAGTAGATAATAAGATAATCTATATCGACGACTTCGATCAGATTAAGAGGAAGAAGAGCGCCCTAGACTACGTTAGAGATTTACTTGACCAATTCGGCTTAATTGTCGTTTCTACAGGCGATTACTCAGATTGGACAGATTTTGGTGATGTTGGAGTTCTGGCTAAGAGCTTCCGAATTTGTCCGTTTACAAAGCTTGAGAGAGATTCTCTAGTTAGAAAAAGGTGCGAATGCAAGGGTATAGATTCTCGACAGACGGATAGACTCATTTCCACGATTGATAGGGCTGCGCACTGGCACGTTGCTCTGTTTGAAATGACGCCAACATTCATATTAAGTTACTTGGATTACTTTATTGCGAATCCACATGAGATGCTCTCTCAAGAAGAAATTCCCTTTGAGGATATTCTTGAAGATTATGTCCGTCGATCGATAGGGCGGGCTGCGTCCAAAAATAGTATCAAGAACGTTGAGAAAAATGTTAATCGTGCGCTGGCGGTTCTCGATCAGCTTGCCCTAAACCTTCATGAGCGCAGAAGAGATTCAATTAATTTGAAAGACCTCAGCACATTGATCAATGTTTTTTCAGAAGAAAGGGAACTTGACCTCAAGCCCAAGGATCTCATTTGTTTGCTGGAGGATAGTCGGCTAATTACTCGCTGTCCAGATGGATACAGCGTCTGCTTTTCTTCGAAGCGATACCATGCATTTTTTGTTGCGAGGGGAATTGATGCAAAACTAGATATCAATCTTAACGAGTCTTGGCCTCATGTTGAGAGACTCTTAGATGAGATTTTGTTTTCAATCAATGAGGATATCATAGCGCTTCTAACTAAAATAAGAGCCACGCCAGAATTACAGAAGAGTCTAGTCAATCGGGCCTGCGAACTCGTGATGAATGCTAGCCCCCTCTCGTTTTCCGGCCCTACAGGCCATGTTTCACTGTCGGGATTGCAGGGCTTGAAGATCGCTCTCCCAGAAGCCGACACACGAAAAGCTATTGAAGGCTCTACTGCTCAGTTTGAGGAAAAGACAGCAGATAAGCAAAGCGAGTTTGAGTATGCTGCGTTATATGACTACGACCCAAATATTGTGGGTGGAGACGTTCCTCGGGCATTTCTTGCACTAAAGTACGTTGAAATCGCTGGGTCTTGTTTGGTGAAGCAAGAGACTACCCTTCTTTCTGAAGATAAAGAAAAGATTCGATCGGCTATTATCGACGTAACCCCTCGAGCTCTAAATATACTAATATCAAGCATCGATGAACGATACGATGAAATTGTTGACTCGATTAGTACCGACTTCGGTACCTTATTTTCGGATCACGGGGCACAGATTAATTTTAAAAGATTAGTGTCGCTATATGCCTTAGCAATCTGCCTCTCTTACTCAGAAATAATTGCTGTGCACGCAACAGAAGACAATACAGTGGATCGTCTTGTCAAAAAATGCGGATCTGGCCCCATTGACCGGATGCTGAAGCTCAATTTCCTGGACTATGCTGGACGCGAAGACGAGTTTTGTATCGAGGCTTGTAATTGGGCGCTCGCTGCAAAAAAAGAAAATAATCTAGTGGAGGGCATTATCGTCTCAGCGATGGCATCCTCCTATGTTCTTAGGCACCGTAATATTTTACAGCGCAATATGGATAAGTTGATACGAGATGTTTTTTCGTGTCTGGGAGGGAACGAGAAGAAGGCGCGAGCTGCTCTATTTAGGGAACTCTCGACAGCAAGAAGGCGATGATAACCAACGGATCGCCCGGTCTTTCCCGGCTGTTCTTCCGTTGAGAAGCTCTAATGAATTTTAGCGGATCGGTTTTCAGCCATCTATCTGCGGGTCCATTACGATTCCTGGCACACTTTCTGTCCTATAAGCCTCCGTCTGGAAATAACCGGGTTAGAGTTCAGTTCAGACCTTGAGCAGCAAATAGGGCAGGGTCTATCTAACCATTTCGCTGTTTATACAAGCTGCTTCAGAGCACCGACAGCTGGTTCGGAAATCCTCGTCGGCATCGCCGTCGAGGCTCTATCTTTGCTGTTTGAAGCTGTAGCCAACGAACTTCCGGGCGCATTTTGTTGGATTACGGTTTCTGGGTTAATCGATAGGGATCGGTAACGTACAATTTCTTGCGCACTTTGACAGCGGAATAGCGTCCAGATAGGAAGGAGGGCACGGCCCGCCCCGGTATGATTCGAGTTGCCTAGACAAGAAACATGCTGGAGGTAGACCATGCCCGAGCCAATCGTAACATTCAACGAGGAGAGCCTGAAGACCGACCTTCGCGAGCTCGTCAGGGGTACCGTCGAGGAGATGCTGAACGGCCTCCTGGACGAGGAGGCCGACGACCTCGTGGGCGCCGAGCGCTACGAGCGGACGGCAGGGCGCGAGGCGTACCGCGCCGGCCACTACGAGCGAAAGCTCACGACGACGTCCGGCGAGGTCACGATCCGCATGCCCAAGCTCAAGGGCATGCGGTTCACCACGGCGATCATCGAGCGCTACCGGCGCCGCGAGACGAGCGTCGAGGAGGCCATGATAGAGATGTACCTCGCGGGCGTCTCCACCAGGCGCATCGAGGACGTCTCCGAGATCCTCTGGGGCTCGAGCGTGTCCGCGGCCACCGTCTCGAACCTGAACGAGAAGGCGTTCGCTTCGATCGAGGAGTGGCGTAACCGACCCCTCGAGCGCGCCTACCCCTACGTCTACGTCGACGGGATATACCTCAAGAGGTCCTGGGGCGGGAGCTACGAGAACGTGGCCGTGATGGTGGCCATAGGTGTGAACGACGACGGCTACCGCGAGGTCATAGGCGCCGCCGAGGGGTTCACGGAGTCGGCGGAGTGCTGGCGGGAGTTCCTCTCGTGGCTCAAGTCGCGCGGGCTGCGCGGCGTGAGGATGCTCGTCGGCGACAAGGCGGCCGGCATGGTCGGCTCCATCGCGGAGGTCTTCCCCGGCGCGGCCTACCAGCGCTGCACCGTGCACTTCTACCGCAACGTGCTCTCGAAGGTTCCGAAATCGAAGAGGCCGAGGGTCGCCGCCATGCTCAAGGCCATCCACGCCATGGAGTCCCGCGAGGCTGCCGAGGCCAAGGCCCTCGAGGTCGCATCCGAGCTCGAGAAGTCCAAGCTCGGGGAGGCGGCCAAGGTCGTGCGCGACGGATACGCCGAGACCCTGGCCTACACGCGGTTCCCACGCGAGCACTGGCGGCGCATACGCACCAACAACGCCATCGAGAGGCTCAACCGCGAGATCCGGCGCAGGACGAGGGTCGTGGGCACCTTCCCCGACGGGAGGAGCGCCCTCATGCTCGTGACCGCCAGGCTCAAGTACGTGGCCGAGAGCGAGT
This sequence comes from Enorma shizhengliae, assembly GCF_009676995.1. Lineage (NCBI taxonomy): Bacteria > Bacillati > Actinomycetota > Coriobacteriia > Coriobacteriales > Coriobacteriaceae > Enorma > Enorma shizhengliae. Next base: position 20,668 of record NZ_VTFZ01000011.1, on the reverse strand, counting down.
GGGGCTCTCGTCGCTACCTGGACGTGACTCTGCTGGAGGGGTAGCCGCACCGGACGGCGGGCCTATGGGGCTGTCGGAAAGTGCGCAAGAATCTTGACGGTACCTAGGGATCGAGCCGCTTTTGTATGATGGAAGGCCATTCGATTAGAAAATTGTTCGGATGGGATTCCACTAGTACATCTTGCTAAAATTGACATTAAAATGCCCTCATATAATTTGATGGTGCAGCTGATTCCCGATGGCGAGATCGGAATTGAGCAATTTGACTACAATGAACTCATTAATAAAGTTGACGAGTTTGTAAGGGTAGAGAACGAAAAGAGTGGTCCCGTTCTCAAGATCGTGCTTCCGTGTGAAATCGTTATGCAAGATACTCAGCGCGTGCTCCTTGAAGGTCGCGGCGATCCCAATTTATGGCACGTGTGGTATCGCAAAGGAAATAGATGGCCATCTGCTGTTTACGACGCCGTAAACAATTGTTTCTTACAGGACCTCTGTTAAACCTACTTTTTCAAGAAACGCCATTATCGGAAGGCGCATGTGCGTTTGGCTGAAGGGAATAGTAGCCTTCCTCGGGCAAGGCAATGACTTCAGCCACGTCACTCCAAGGATGGATTGCGCTATTCATCAAGTGATCCCATGGTCCTTTATGGAAATGATAGTTTGCCGTTTCCTTCCTGCGCTTGACGCCGCGCACCTCTTCTCTCACAAACTTAATGCAGTCTTTTTTGTTTCCGATATAGCCCCAGCGCTTCGAGGTGGCACTAATGTCGATGTCGTAGAAATTCATTTCGATATCAATTTGATGACCTTCGCGCATCATCGCGATTAAGTCCAGGCACTCTCTTGGGCTATCAAGCGGATGCAAAACATAATAGTTCGCTTGTGCCGGTATCGCTTGGTAAGTGGGAATCTCGATGCCACACCTTCGCCCATCCAGCTTGATAATGCAGTGCTTGCCAAGATTGCCAACGGTCAGATCACGGTGAATTGTTCGTTTGGTTCGGATAACGTATCTATACTCGTTTTCAACAGGAGATGTTCCTTCCCCAAGAACACGATTGAAGAGAGGGGCATAGGAGCAGAGCATTTCGCTAGCATAAGTAGCCTTTTGGATTTGAGTTAGGTCGCAGCCGATTTCTCGGTTCGCGAAAACGCATGCTAGAGCAGGGACTCTGAGACCGGTCTCGTTTATAGAGACTTCTTCGGGTGCGTTCAAATATCTAATCGGGGCTCCAGCATAGTAGCAGTCTGCGTTTTCCCCACACGCGCAGAAACCGAGCTCGCAGCGGGGCTCTACGAAGAAATAAAAGCCATGGTCGTCCTGCTCATCGAGCCACTGAGGAGTTATCTGTGGATCAAAGACGTGGAAAAAGGTCATAAATGAGTCCACAATCATGGGGTCAAGAATGTACTTAAGTATCTGCTGATTGCGCTCGGATAAATCATTTATGCCCAGGTAATTCGGTTGTGAATCGCTTCTTACCTGCTCGAACAGCCTTTCGTAGTAATCAACGTATTTGTATGATCCCCCCGATTGCGAGAACAAGTGACTCAACAAGTCGCGGCAGCCAAAAGTACCATCGTTAATCTGTTGCGCATGTTCTTCTTTGTCCACGCGGCGAATCAGCAACATGGTTTTCTCCTTTGAACGCCTCATTCTGCTATTGTGCTATATCCCGAGATGATGAACGCGAGCTTGACACGAGGGCTGGTCGTGAATGTGGCGGCACTGTCGCATAGTCTCGCTTGATGATCATGCGCTATGCATCATGAGGAAGACTTATGGGTCGGTCATCTGTTCTCAAAAACGAGTCTTGTGTTTAGCCATCAATCGCCAGAGCGCTTGCTTTACTTTCGACCATCTCGAACTCATTCTCCAGACGAACCATCTCATTTTGAAGAGTCAAAATCATGCTAAGCTGCAAATCTATGAATTCCGGCCACTTCTCACGGTTGGCTTTGATGTCATGGCCGCCCTTATAGAAACGAATGCCTTTGCTTTTCTTGTTATATGGTGTTCCGGCAATACCGAGTGCTTGTTCAAGCTCTTTACGGCGAGAGAGGACATAGTCGCCAAAATCGGCATCGTGAACACATGTCTCAACACCAATCTGCTTCTTCTGCGTATTAATCAAAAGTACTAGATGGTATCTCGTTGAGCTCGCTCCCAAATCTGTCCAATGCTGCGCCTGTGGCTTGCGTGGTTTAAACAATTTTGAAAAGGTTTCGTTCTGGGCGGCACGATCGACGTACGTCTGCCAGTATTCGAGTTTGATGCGCCCTGTTTCCGAGAGACCCGACTTGGCTTTTTCTGCTCGCGCCCACTCGTTGGGCGATTCTACGACGTTGAAACGAGGAGCCATGGGTGAGTCGCCAATGCGCCACACCTCGATTTCAACCAAGAAGAACGCGCAGTCACTGTCTGTGTGCTCATTGAGCCATTCGATTGCGTTGCGATGTTCGTCGCGCGCATGCGCAACGACCCAAATCACCACGCCCGCGCCTTTACCCGCGGCATATGTAATGATTTTCCCCAAGTGATCATGGTTGGTATCTTCGAGCTGGTTCTCGATGACCACCTTACGCTCCGAGCCGACTTCTTGGGCGAAGATGTCTACTGCAAACGATCCGACAGAGCTTTCTGTATCTTTGAGCTCGAGCTCAATGGAACAGGCATCGCCAAGCATGGAGAGACTGTCTTCTTGTGCGAGCCACTTAGTAAAGTTAAGCGCTTCGTGTGGCCAGACATCGCGAACATTTACCTTTTCGATCTTTCCAAGTTTGGGCTGATTTGCCATGGTTTTGCTTTCTGTGCGGCGCGGTTATGAATTGGGATTACTGTACCACGAGGGTGCTGGGGAGGGGTTCAATTTGCTCGCCAGCGGGGCACTTCGTTGACGTGTATCGCCTGAGAAAAGTAGACACGGTTTGCCGACGTCTTGAACGGCAATTCGACGCCGGCATCACCGCGCAGCTCGATGCGATTGCGGGGCTGGTGGGCTGAGGGGCGCGCACAAAGGAGCGCGATAGATGCCTAGCAAATCGTGCGGCATTCACCCATATCTGGAATGCGCTCCAGATGCGGAAGATCGTTCGTGTGCAATACTCCCTTGCGCCCTCAGTTGAGCTCAGGCGCCCAATTTCGTCTAAACACGGTCACCTTGCATGTGTACACTCGCCAGCAAAATAAGGGATCAACGGGCACGTCATTGTTCCCGCCGTAGCATTCAACGCTTCTCACGCGACATACCAGGTACTCGTGAGCCCTGCAAGCTTTGAGCGCGCGGTCAAGAAATTGCGCGTCATAATCATGGTAGGGAGAGTAGGGTAGCGGGTTCCCATTTGGCAGGCAGAATTGGTAGCCAAGTTCGTCCCGCGACATCGGGCATACGCGGATTTCAAGAAGATCACCTGCCTGTATGGCAGCCACGGTGCGTTCGAGCTCGACATCCCTTTTTGATATTCCCACTTGCCACGTAGAGTCTGCCCACAGCTCGGCGATGCCAATTCTCGTTTCGCGAGGGTCGTCATCGTCCGAGAAGTCGGCGGGATCGACCTCGTGGGCAAATGCGTCCTGGCCTCGCATCTCGATGGCGTCTTCTAACGTTTTAGTTTCTGCATACGTGTCTGTTAGGTATTCGCGCGCATCCCAGGGCGAGGCATCGTATTTCTTTGGCAGCGGAAGGCCGAACTCATCAACGCCTCGATTGTTCGAATTGTCCATGTTCTTCTTCATTCTCTTAAGAAGCCTGCTTAATCCCAGAAGTAGGAATACTTCTTGAGTTCGCCTCCGCAGTTGGGGCAGCCTTGCTTTACAAGGCGCTCAATATGGCCAGATACATCGGCAGGCCTTAGAACGCCTCCTGGCCCTAAGGGGCTCTCCCCGCATTTCGGGCAAGTTTTGTCGCAGTCGTAGAGCGTAATCGGTAAATCATCTTCAATGTACGCGGTTATCTTTCGCCCCCGGATTAGCTCGCCGCACCCCATGCAGCTGAACGTTTCGAGCTCGGAGCGGAGATGAACGAGCTCTGGATTCGCTCCGTCAAGTGCGCGCTTAGCTAGCTCGCCGAGCTTTCCTGATGCAATGTCTTCAAAGTCTTCAGGGTTATCGAACGAAAGGAAACCCGATCCAAACGAGAACTGCTCCTCCCAGCCGCATTTCTCGCAAACAACGCTTGTGCCCCTGCCCATGAAACTCCTCCTGTTCTCGAGCGATTACGTTATTGAAAGTATCCACCCTCGTCCGGACAAAAAGTAGAGCGTCCCTTTGCCTTGCCTTTATTGGTGGACCTGCTATCAACGCGCTCCGTGTTTTTGTCCGCACGGCACGGTAAGGTTGCAATAAGGTGAGTTATGCTCGCGATGCTGCAGGGCGAGGAGGTTCATATGGATACGCTCGGCAATATAGGCTTCAGGCAGCTCTTTCATCGGCTTGTGCTTTTGAAGGCTCCCGGCATCAAAGACTTGTTTGTAGAGGATCTCAAAGCTCCCGATGGGTTCGATGCTGTGTTGACATATCCCTATATCGATAGGATGGCGGGCTTGACTTTCGATGTGCTGGCGCCCGCCCGTTTTGATGACGAGCGAGTGTTCGGTGGCATGGCGCTTCTTCAGGTGCAAAACCGAAGGATGATGCTTCGCCGCGGCGGTGTTCCGGATGAGACCCTTGTAAAGATTCCCAGAGATGTCGGCGCGCTAACGGAGACGTATGCCGAGCATATCGCCATGATCGATGAGCATTACCGCGATAACGAAGGAGTGCTTGCTACGCGCAGGGCAGAAGCGCTCGACCATCTCCGCAACAGGGACTTTCCAGACGATGTTAGGGTGCTGCTGGCTGGCAAAGATTATCCAAACGAGGAGGTTTGGGTTCGCCTTATGGGCATCGATGAGCCTGGCTATCCGTATGGCTGGCTCATGAACGAGCCGTATTCCGATTTTGCGGTGCATAAGGGCGATGTGTTGAGGCTTGGAATCACAAAGGATGCCAATGATGAGTTCTTGCTCTTTGCAATGGACGAGTCCTTGATGCGTGGCGTGGAAGCGTATTAACTGCCGTTGCGATTTATACATGACGCCTAACGAAGGGAGAGGTTTACATGTTTGATGATGAATCGGATGCCCTGTTGGTTTAAGTGAGCTTCGCTCGCTTGCGCGTTTTGTGCTCCAACGCAACTAGAGAGAAACGGGCTGAGGTATGTACTCTGACGAACGGCAATATGGCTGGATGGGGCTCGTGGGTTTCGAGCCACAGTTTTGCCACGAAGCCGAGGATTTGGACGAACTATGTGCCTTGGCTGATCGCGCTGTTGCAGGATGTCCGTTGGAGCATGTGCTTGTTGCCTTCAATCGTTGGGACAACGAATGGGAGTGGATACCGCCTGTGCTCATCGGTGCCAATGGGCATTGGGTGGCAATTCTAAACTCAAAACTCGATGAGGTTTCAATTTCGGTTGACGACATTAACCCAAAAAATGGTTTTGTGAACTGGGCTCGTGAGTGCGAATGGGCGAGAGAAGGCGAGATTGTCACCTTTGACTGGGCTGTTGAGTGGCGCGAATATCCAGTGCCAGAACTCATCGGGCAGACGATTCATCGAATTGAGCCTCGGGTGGAGGCGAATTCGCGCTACATTAATTTCGGTCTGTTATGCGGCGCTTCCGTTGTTCTCGACACGCACCGGTTGAATATTAATAATGCGCTTGACGAAAACGGCATAGAGGTACAGCGCATCATCGACGAACAGGGAGAATAAGAGCAGATCCGACTCGATAAAATGGACGGGTGAATTGGGGCGCCTTGCGGGTTTTTTTAGAAGAGCCATCAGGACTGTGCTCGCGTTGAAAGCCGGGATGTGGTGGAAATTGATCGCTGGCCAGGAAGAGGGGGCTTGTTACCTTAACTCTGGACGTAGCTATTAGGGTGGAGTGAGCAATCATGGCGGATTCAATGATGGACGTGATAAACCGTTTCGGCGCTTTTCATGATTACCGGCTTGGATGCCTCGAGATGGATCAAAGCGGCACCTTGTTAACCATCGAGGATCACGACGGGGCTAAATCCGTTTCGGATGCAAAGCGAGTCGGTGCCTTCCGCTTTCAGAAGATCGAATCGTTCAAGCTCTCGCTTGATTTGGTAATGGGCGCATGGATTTTCGAGGTTGAGGAAGACCACCCGGGAGAGCTGTACTTTTCGCTGGATAACGGCTCGATAGAAATCAAGGCCGGTGAGGTGTCCTGGTGTGAGGAGTAGGTATTTGCCTCGCACGCAGTTCGATTGCAGTGGCTTGTTCGTTCGCGATTTTTAGCTCGAGGAGGTCGATCCCCATGGCCCACGTCTCTTCTAAAAGCCACGGTGCCGCCGTTCGTGCATACGATATCCTCTACCTAGAAGACGCCATGTCCTGCCTTGCATGTTTCTTCGACTATGCGGTCTGGGATTACGGCGCCGAGGGACGTGAAGTCGCGAACCTCTTCGCGTCAAGCCAGCTTGCCAGACAGTTCGAAGCGGGTGCACCCTGGGTGGTTTCCGGGCGATCCGGCATCGAGCTCTTTTGGGACATGTGTCGCGAGCTTGGTTACGACGATGAACAGGCGATGATCGAGCAGGGCTTTCGGCCAGATAGGACGCCGGAGTATTGGGCGGGATGGATCGCGGCATACCTCCAATGGCGGTTTGCGCTTACGTACCGTACGGTTTTCGATGTGCTGTCGTTCGATGTGCTTGTCGACTTGTACGACCCGTGGCACGAAGCATCCGAAGAGCGTGTGGCTCAGTTGTTTGCGGAGCGGATGACAAGCTATCGGGGATAGGTGCATCTCGTCCGCATGCAGGATTATTCGGTTGTGCCGCTTGTTGAACTTTATCGTTCAACCTTCCGCACGACCTCAATCCCGGGCGCGACCTCGGCGGTGAACTCGTCGAAGTTCTCCTGCGCGCCCACGATGCTGCCGTAATGGATGGGCACCACGGCCTTCGGGCGCAGCGCGTTCACGAACACCGCGGCCTGATGCGGGTCGCACGTGTACGTCCCGCCGATGGGCACGAGCGCCACGTCGCACGCCACCTGCTCGTTATCCGGGTTCTGGTCGGTGTCGCCCGCCGCGTAGCAGCGCACGCCGTCGACGGTGAGCACATAGCCCAGCCAGCCGTTCGTCTGCGGATGCATCTCCAGGCGCTCCGGCTCCACGTTGTACGCGGGCACGGCCTCGACGGCAACGCCGGGCAGCTCGAGCCGCCCGCCTGCTTGCAACAGGTGCACGGCCGTCGTCCCGATCTCGTCCGCCACGCCGGCCACTTCGGCACCCATGCTCGCCGGCGCCACGAGTTCGGTGTGGTCGCCCGCTACGCGCGCGATGTCCTCCGGCGAGAAGTGGTCGAAGTGCGCGTGGGTTATGAACACGTAGTCCGCGTCGTGCGCCGCCTCGGCATCCGTGAGGCTGAAGGGGTCAAGGTAGATGACCACGCCGTCCTTGCTCTGGATGCGGATGGCGCTTTGCGTGAACACGCGGACGTTCTCGAGGCTGGTCATGGGCGTTCCTCCTTGGGTTGTTCTGCGCCGGGCATACCCCGTTCTTACCCCATTTGCGCGCTCAGAGCCGCGGCAGATTCTCTCAGCTTTTTCTCAGGTTCCTTCGGCATTATGACCATGCGCCCAGAGGAAGGCGCACGGATTAGCGAAAGCCGCTCGAAGCGGAACGCAAGAGAAGGAGGACACCATGAAGAAGCTCGACCTCGCCAACCCCAAGCTCGCCCTCGTTCCCCTGTGCATGATTGGCCTGTGCGGCATGCTCTTCCTGACCGGATGCGACACGTCGGCGGCAAGCGCTCTGGTTTCAGGTGCGACGAAGGGACAGAGCGTGGTAGCAGGCGGCGACGACGCCAATGGCGCGAACCAGGCTCCCGCGACCATGCAGGCTCCCGCCCCAGGCGCTACGGACTACGACGATGGCAACACCAACTACGACGACGGCGCTACGGACTACGACGGTGCCACAGACTACGACGGCAACAGCGTGTACGAATCGGGCGACAGCCTCTACGACGATTCTTGGGATGACGGAAACAGCGGCTACGATGACGGCGCTTCCGCCTACGTCGCACCCGCGCCCGCCCCTGCGGCTTCGGCACCCGCGGTCTCTGCTCCCGCTACGGGCAATAGCGGCTACAGCAACTACGACTCCGACAGCGGCTACGACTCGGACAGTGGCTACGACTCCGACAGCGGCTACGACGACTAGCGCGGCGATGTTAAAAACCCCTGGGGTTATTTTACATGCTGTAAGGAAACGGTAAGGCTTTTCGGATAGAGCTACCACTTGCCGAAGGAGGGGCGCTACGCTGCAAGGGCGAGCGCCCTTCTCCGTAGAATCGACTTGCACGGTGCGCTCGGAGCGGAATGGATGGGATTCATATGCGCGTCTTGGTCGTTGAAGACGAGGAGAACATCGTCGCATACCTCAAGGCGAGCTTGGAAGACGAGGGTTTCACCGTCGATATCGCCTGCGACGGCAACACGGGTCTGGAGATGGCGCTCACCGAGGCGTACGACGTCATCACCCTCGACATCATGCTCCCCGGCATGAACGGCTACAACGTGTGCGGCGAGCTGCGAGGCGCGGGCATCACGACGCCGGTGCTCATGCTCACTGCCAAGGATGGCGAGTACGACGAGGCGGATGCGCTCGATATTGGTGCCGACGACTTTCTTCGGAAACCCTTTTCGCTTGTGGTGCTGGTAGCGCGCCTGCGAGCGCTGCTGCGGCGCGGGGCGAGCAAGGGTTCGGCGAAGCTGCAGGTGGGTGACCTCACGCTCGATCCGGCTTCCAAGGCCGTCGAACGCGGCGGCACGGCGATCGAGCTCACGCCGCGCGAGTTCGCCTTGCTGGAATACCTCATGTACAACGCGGGGCAGGTGCTCACCAAGACGCAGATCCTCGACCACGTGTGGTCGCCGGGGTACATGGGCGGCGATAACGTCGTCGAGGTGTACGTGGGCTACCTGCGGAAGAAAGTTGACGCGGCGTTTGGGCAGCGTCTCATCCACACCGTGCGCGGGGTGGGGTATCGGATGTCCGAGCCGGCGTAGGGCGACGCAAGGCCGGTGTCCGGTACGGGTGATGCCGCTGGGACGTGCTGCCGCGTGGAAACGCGATGTCGCACGGGCGCGCCAGCGTGCATGACGCCGCGGGACACATTGGCCAGAAACCAGGGAGAGACCATGCATCTTTTCAAAAGCATTCGAGGGAAGGTTTCGGTAATCACCGTCGCGGTGTGCGCGGCTGCCATGGTCGCCATTACGGCCGCCGTTGCGCTGGCGACGGGCTGGGCGATCAGCGCCACCATCTCGGGCAGTCTTGATCAGCGCCTCGACGAGATCGAAGCGCAGGTCGCTGCCGGCCAGATGCCCGACGAACTGCGCGGGACCGGCGCCGATCTTGTACAGATCATCGATGAGTCTGGAAACGTGGTGGCGTCGAGCGATTGGGCGAGCGACGTGGCACCCATCTCGGAGGGTGGCCTGGCGCCGGGAGAGGAGCGCCGCGGCGAGCGTGAGCGCGTCTCTCTGACGTTTGATATGGCTGATGAGCAGCCTGCCGAGGACGATGCCGACGACGTGGTGCCGCAGGCAGAGGAGCGCGAGCAGGCGGATCCCTCGGCAACGCCGCAAAGTAGCCCGTCACGTCCGCAAGCTTCCGCGCCGGCAGCCTCTTCGAACTATAACAGCGGGTATTCGTCTGCTCCCGCTCCGTCGCAGCCGCAACAAGCTGCCTCGAATTACGACGACGGAGGTGCTTCCGGCTACGACGACGGGGGCAACTCCGGCTACGACGACGGGGGCGACTCCGGCTACGACGGCGACGCCTCGGCGCGCGGCCGCATCCATGCACATGCACGCCATTTCGTACAGCAGCGGCTTCCCTTCGTGGCGGAGCAGGCGGGCGCATCGTCTGCCCAGGAACTTTCGGTATCGGTCGAGGAGATGCACATCGACGCCACTACGGCACTCGGTATCGAAGCACCGATCCTCGTGGTGGAGCGCGGCGTCCAGACGCCCGATGGCGTGGTTACCATCGCCGCGCTGACGTCGCTCGCTCCCGCGCGCGAGGCAATGAGGACGGTCGCCATCGTACTTGCCGTCGCCATGCTTGGCTCCCTGTGCGCAGTCGCGGTGCTCTCGTGGTTCGCCGTCGCGCGCACGCTCGCGCCGGTCGAGCGCATGCGCGCGGAGGCCGCGACGATATCCATCGGCGACTTGAGCCGCCGCTTGCCCGTGCCGGAGCACGATCGCGACCTGGAACCGCTGGCAACCACGTTCAATGATATGCTCGCGCGCCTCGAGGCTGCCGTCGCGGAGCAGCGCCGTTTCGTCTCCGATGCATCGCACGAGCTCAAGAGCCCGGTGGCGGCTATTCGCGTCATGCTCGAGACCATGCGCGACCATCCGGACGCGGTTGACGCGGATACGCTTGCAAACGACCTGCTCTCTGAAAACGAGCGTCTGGGCGGTATTGTGAGCAACCTGCTGTTGCTCGCGCGCCAGGATGAGGGCGTGTCGCGTTTGGACAAGCAGCAGCTCGACCTGTGCGACCTGCTCTATGAAGAGGCCTCGTCTTTGAAAGCGAGGGCGTCGTGCGAGGTCGATGTTTCCGGTGTGGAGCCGGTGGTGTGCACGGCAGATCACGAGGCGCTTTCGCATGCGGTGCGCAACGTGCTCGACAACGCAGCGCGCTATGCACGAAGTCGCGTGGCGATCTCGTGCCGCAATGTTGAGAACGCGGACGGCGAATTCGTCGAGATCGTTGTGAGCGATGATGGGCCGGGTATCCCGGAACAGGATCGCGAGCGCGTGTTCGGTCGGTTCGTACGCCTGGAAGAGGGTCGTTCACGCAAGAGCGGCAGTACCGGGCTGGGTCTTTCTGTGGTGCGGACGATCGCGCGGCAGCATGGCGGCGATGCGCGCTTTATCGACCCCGAACTCGGCGGCGCGAGCATCGCGATTCGCATCGAGGCGTAACCGAGAGCCCCTTCGACGCCTCCTCTCTATCTGTTTTGAACTGCGCCACCAAAGCTGACATTGAGAAGCATAACTTACAGGAATTTGACCTACATCGACGATAAACGGGGATGTAGAGTGAATCTGTGCATGCGAATCGTGTGATAATCGACGCATGCGACGTTGCCGGCGCGGGTGCGCCGTCCGCGCTGCATGTCAGTCGAATCCCAGCAGAAGAAGGGGGACACCATGCTCATCGAATCTATCTATGACGAATCATTCCGCAACTATGGTCGCGTGTGGGCAGATGTTCCCGCCGCGTTCACCGAGCCCGTGGTCCACGCGCTCGCCGAGTACGCACCTTGCCCGGAGGACGGCACGAAGTACGAGGCCAGCGCCACCGCACTCGAAGAGCTCGAGGTCGCGCCTGCGTTCAAGGGGCTTCTCTTCGGCGGTCGTCCCACTCAACTGGGTTGGTGCTGCGGTCATAACACGCGTCTCAACGCCTTGGAGTACCACCGCTCCAGCGAGTTCAACCTCGGTGCGAACGACTTCATCCTGCTCCTTGCGAAGCAGCACCAGATAGAGGGGATGGGCGTCGACGCCACGCTCGACATGTCGCTCGTGCGCGCGTTCCGCGTGCCCGCCGGTGTGCTCGTCGAAGTCTTTGCCGACACCCTGCACTACGCGCCTTGTCAGACAGGCGATGAGGGCTTCCGCACGCTCGTCGCGTTGCCCCAGGGCACGAACGGCCCTCTGCCGGAGCTCGATTCTGCGCTTGCCAACGCCGGCGATGCCCCGCTCCTGTGGGCTGCCGATAAATGGCTCATCGTGCACGCGGAGAGCAACAAGGCTGCCGCCGGCGCCCACGTGGGTCTTCTGGGCGAGAGCATCGATATCGCGGAGGATATCGCGTAGTAGCCAAGTAGCATAAGGTACGGGTGCGGGCGCAAAAGCGAAGTGCCTGCAAGAAGAAAGAGGGCAACCTCATGAAGATCGCTATTCCAACCATGGGTGCGGGCGGGCTCGAGTGCGATCGCTCGGGTCATTTTGGCCACTGCGACTGCTTTACCGTGGTGACGGTCGAAGACGGCACGATTACCGCGACGGAGGTCATCGACAACCCGCCGCACGAAGAAGGCGGCTGCATGCGACCCGTCTCCCTGCTTGCCGAGCACGGCGTCGACGCGATCGTTGCCGCAGGCATGGGTATGCGTCCCATGATGGGGTTCGCTCAGGCGGGCATTACGGTTTACTTCGAGAGCGAGACCCCGAATGTGGGCGAGGTCGCGAACATGGCCGCCGCAGGCACCCTGTCCGTCATGGGCGAGGAGCACGCCTGTCACCACTAGCCTGCAAACTGTACGGTTAGGCGAATAGAATCAACGCCCTTCCTGTGCCATAGTGTTCGCAATAACGAATGGTTTGCGCGCGTGGCGAACGAACCCCGCGCCCAGGGACAGCAGGGAGGGCTTGCCGTGGAATACATGACGGTGAAGGATGCCGCCCAGCGGTGGAATGTGACGGAGCGGCTCGTGCAGCGGCTCTGCGCGGAGGGGCGCGTCGACGGCGCGGTGAAGTTCGGCCGCTCGTGAGGCGTTCCCGTGAACGCGCGCAAGCCGAACGATCCGCGCCGCGCCGATTCCGCTCCGCAAGCCGCCATGCCCCGCCCACGTCGCGTGCCCGGTTCCCATGCGAACCTCATGCCGCTCATGAACACGCCGTTTGCGCCGGGGACGTGCGCGGAGTTCGTCGATTCACTCGCGCCCGGACCGCGCCGCGATATCGCGCGGGCAGAGCTCTGCTACTTCAGCGGCAGGCCGGAAGAGGCCGTCGCCGCGGCGACGCGCCACCTTGAGAGCGAGGATTTCGACACGCGCCTTTCAGCCTGCCTCATCTGCGCATATGCGAACCTGCCGCTCGGACACATCGACCGGGCGAAGGATGCGCTCGAGGCGGCGCGCGGCGCCATCGCGGCGGAATCGGAAGGGGCTCCACAGCTCCGCGCCGCGGAGGCGTTCATCGCCCAGGCCGCGAGCGTGCTTCTGCATCTGCCTGCGCCCGAGGGACTGCCTCATGCGCAGGACGTGCTGCCGCCCGGGCTGCGGGCGTTCGCGTGATGCGAACGGGCATTTCTCCGGCTGGACGCAGAACGGTGCTGCGGTGGGCTCCTTCGACGATCCCTCCGCAGCTCAGACCACCTTCACGATGCCGGCGGGTGCCGTCGAGCTCACTGCGAACTACGATGCGCATAGTCTGGCGCACCACGACGGACAGGATCCCACCTGCACCGACCCTGGCTGGGCTGCCTATGACGAGTGCGCCTGCGGCTACTCGACCTATCAGGAGATCCCTGCTGCCGGCCATAGCTTCGTAGACGGCGTCTGCACCGTGTGCGGCGAGAAGGAGTCGAGTCAGGATCCGGACCAGACGACCCCCGTCAATCCTGAGCGCCCGGCTGAACCCAGCGAGCCCGGCTCGTCTGAAGGGCTAGAGCAGGATGCGGCCGCCATTCCGGCTACGGGTGATATGAGCATGCTCGCGGTGGCTGCGGCGGCGGTTGTTGGCGCTGCGGTGCTCGCAGGCGGGCTGCTCGCAAGGCGGCACAGGAGCTAACGCGACGGTACGACAACCTTTATCTAGATGAGACTTTAGGGCGGATGCTTGGGTAACGGGCATCCGCCCTTATTGTCTGCCGTGCGCTGCATGCCAAGTCTCACTTCAAGACTCTCCGCAAGACGCTCCATCGTGCCTCTCTATGCTGGGCCATTGAACCGGTTTCGGTTTAGGCAAGGCGGCGAGCGCTTCTTCGCCGTATGCAGTCCGCGCTACAATGTCTCCATTTGATGGTAGCCGCCCTCGATGCGGCTTAGGTGCCGCGGCAGGAGGGAAAGGGGAGCCGACGCCGATGTTATTCTCGCTTGCCCCCATGGAGGGGATCACGGGAAGCGTATTTCGCAGGGTCCACGCGGAGTGCTTCGGCGCCCTCGACCGCTACTACACTCCGTTCCTCGCTCCGCCGCAGGTAAGCTCTTCGTTTGGCGGCAAGGCGTATAAAGAGGTCGACCCGGAGCGCAACCAAGGTCTCGACGTAGTTCCGCAGCTGCTCACCAACGATGCAGACAAGTTCGTGTGGGCGACGCAGGTGCTTGCCGATATGGGCTATGCGGAGGTGAACTTGAACCTGGGGTGCCCTTCCGGGACGGTCGTTGCCAAGGGGAGGGGTGCCGGCTTTCTCAGAAACCTCGGGGAACTCGAAGGGTTCCTGCAGGAGGTATGCGACCGGTCGCGTCTTCCGATTTCGGTCAAGACGCGGGTCGGTGTGCTGGAAGACACTGAATACGAGAAGATCCTCGAGCTGTACTGCCGCTTCCCGCTCCAGGAGCTCATCGTCCATCCTCGTGTTCAGAAAGATCGCTACCAGGGCGTTCCGCGCCTGGAGCTCTACGGCGAGACGCTCAGACGGGCCCCGTTTCCAGTGGCGTATAACGGGGACATCTTTGGGACCGATGACATGGCGGCGTTACTCGAGGCGTATCCGGAGACGCGCCACGTGATGCTCGGCCGCGGCACCCTCTCCAACCCCGCGCTGGCGCGCATGCTCAACGGCGGGCAGGCTGCCACAGCAGCCGAGCTCAAGCACTTCCACGACAAGCTCTTCTGCGCCTATGAGGAAGAGATCGGCGGCAACGCGGTGTTTCGCATGAAGGAATGGTGGTTCTACGCCAAATATTCCTTCGCAGACCCGCAGGTCGTGCATCGCGCGGTGCGGAAAGCTCGCAAGGTGGGGGAGTACGAGGAAGCGGTCGAGCGCGTGTTCCAGACGCAGGGGCTGAGCGCGGAGCCGCGCTTCGGGGGGTTCTAGGCGGATGCTTCCTGCCGGGCATCCCGGCGACCGGTCCCGTCCGGTTGCCCCTGTCCGCGTGGGCGGGTATCCTAGTCACTCCAACATCGAATGGTCTGGAGTCATTGCATGGACATAACCCTCACGCTCGCAGAAGAGCTGAACCTCAAGCCTGCTGCCGTTCAGGCGGCCATCGACCTTATCGACGAGGGCAACACGATTCCCTTCATCGCGCGCTACCGCAAGGAAGCCACGGGCGGTATGGACGACGTCGCGCTCCGCACGCTGGGCGACCGCCTCACCTACCTGCGCAATCTCGAGCAGCGCAAAGAGGACGTGATCATCCTCATCAACGCCCAGGGCAAGCTCACGCCCGAGCTCGAGGCCGAGATTCGCTCTGCCACACAGCTCCAGCGCGTCGAGGACCTCTACAAGCCCTACCGCAAGAAGCGCCAGACGCGCGCGCAGAAGGCCCGCGAGGCGGGGCTCGAACCGCTCGCCAACATGATCATCATGCAGGTCACGCCCAAGGGCGGTGCGACTCCGATCGACGCGGCCGCCGCATACGTTACCGCCGAGGCGGCCGAGGCCGGTTACGACACGCCCGAAAAGGCCCTTGCGGGTGCTCAGGACATCGTGGCCGAGACGGTTGCCGAGGACCCGGAGAATGTTGCCGACCTGCGTTCCTTCACCGAGGGCACGGGTGAAATCGTCGCGGCTGCGGTGGATGCGGACGAGAAGACGCCGTACGAGCCCTACTACGATTTCTCCGAGCCGGCGCGCAAGATTCCCAACCATCGCATCCTCGCCATCGACCGCGGCGAGCGCGAGGGCAAGCTTCGCGTGCGCGTGGGCGTGGACGCGCAAGTTGCCGTTACGCGCCTCGGTTCCCGCTGGCCGCGCCGTCAGGGCCCCTTCGCCCCGGTGCTCGACGCCGCCATCGCCGACGGCTACAAGCGCCTCATGGCGCCCTCGCTCGAGCGCGAGCTCCGCGCTAAGCTCACGGTCCGTGCGCAGACGGACGCTATCAAGGTCTTCGGCAAGAACCTCGAGAGCCTGCTCTCGGCCCGTCCGGTGCGCGGCGCGCGCGTGATCGCGCTTGACCCTGGTTTCCGCACGGGCTGCAAGGTCGCAGTGCTGGACGAGACGGGCAAGTTGCTCGATCACGGTGTCGTGTACCCTACCAAGCCGCGCCATGACGTAGCGGGCACCAAGCGCGAGCTGGCGCGTCTGGTGAAGAAGCACCATATCAACACCATCGTGATCGGCAACGGTACGGCGAGCCGCGAGACCGAGGAAGTTGTCTCCGAGTTCATCGCCGAGCAGGCGCCCGATCTGCGCTATACCATCGTGAACGAGGCCGGCGCGTCCGTGTATTCGGCGAGCGAGCTGGCGAGTGCGGAGTATCCGGAGCTCGATGTGACCACGCGTGGTGCCATGAGCCTGGGCCGCCGCCTGCAAGACCCGCTGGCCGAGCTCGTGAAGATTCCGCCGCAGTCCATCGGCGTGGGCCAGTACCAGCACGACCTCGATCAGGCCGAGCTCTCGCGCACGCTTGGCAACGTGGTGGAGGACGTGGTGAACCGCGTGGGCGTGGACGTGAACACAGCGAGCGCGAGCCTGCTGAGCTACGTTTCCGGCATCACGCAGCCGGTGGCGAAGAACATCGTGGCGTACCGCGAGGAGAACGGCGTGTTCACCGACCGCAACCAGCTCAAGAAGGTGCCCAAGCTTGGGCCGAAGGCCTTCGAGCAGTGCGCGGGGTTCTTGCGCATCTCGGGCGGTAAGAACCCGCTCGATGCGACGAGCGTGCACCCGGAGAGCTATGCGGTTGCCACGCAGGTGCTCGAGCGTGCCGGCGTGACGGCGGCGGACCTCGCGGCGGGCGGCATCCCGGACATCGATAAGCGCGTGGGCAACGTGGGCGCGCTCGCGGGCGAGCTGGGCTGCGGCTTCATGACGCTCATCGATATCGTCGACGAGCTCAAGAAGCCCGGCCGCGACCCGCGCGACGATGCGCCCGAGGTCGTGTTCAGCCGCGCGGCGCTCTCCATCGACGACCTGCAGCCGGGTATGGAGCTCACCGGCACCGTGCGCAATGTGGTCGACTTCGGAGCCTTCGTGGATGTGGGCGTGCACCAGGACGGCCTCGTGCACATCTCCAAGCTGGCGAAGCGCTTCGTAAAGCACCCGAGCGACGTGGTGGCCGTGGGCGACACCGTGAAGGTGTGGGTGGAAAAGGTCGATCGCGACCGCGGCAAGATCTCGCTCACCATGGTGCAGGGGAAGTAGCAGAGTGATAAAACGAACCCGGTTCGTTTTCTCACTCGGTTGCTTGGGCGTGATAAAACGAACCGGGTTCGTTTTATCAATCGAACCGGGCTCGTTTTCTCATTTCTGAGAGGGGGCGCATCGTGAACTGGCAAGATTACGCGCGCTACGCTCGACAGAGTGCCGACGAGCTCGCGCGCGACTGCGAGGTGCAGGTGTTCCGGGCGAAGGGCCCGGGCGGTCAGGGCGTGAACACCACGGATTCCGCGGTGCGCATGACGCATGTCCCCACGGGCATCACCGTGACCGCGCGCGAGACGCGCAGCCAGTTCCAGAACCGCCAGCTTTGCCTGCAGAAGATTGCGTCGATCCTCAAGCGCCGCGCCCAGCCGCCGCGCGTGCGCAAGAAGACCAAGGTGTCCAAGGCCGCGCGCGAACGCCGGCTGGCGGATAAGCACCATCGGTCCCAGTTGAAGCGGCAGCGCGGCCGCGCCGGGGATGAGTGGTAGGAGCGGACAGGCTCATTCCATGTGCTATCCAACAATGCGCGCATCGGTAACAAAGTCGTATACGGTCCATGTCGTGTCTGGTGAAGCCGGTGCGCAGGTGCCCGTCATTGCCTTTATTTCGGTTACTTCGCAGACAATGCGCTGGCCTCGCCTAAGGCGCAGGAACGCGCGCTCAAGCGTGAGGCTGTTGAAATCGTAGTAGGGAGAGAACGGAAGCAATGTTCCGTCGGCATCGCGGAATTGAACGTATTTAGTTCCATTCGGATTGGATTCGAAGTGTGCGAACAACTTGTCCCCAACGCCGACAGAATTCATGGCAAGTAGATAGGCGGTTTCGATTGGCCCTCCACCAATAAGGCTGCTTGCCCAGATTTCTATACGTCCCACGTAGGCTGGGTCATCTCGTTCGAAATCTTCCGGCGTCGCATGCCTGAGTTCATGGATTTGGCCACGAGTTTCTATTCTTTGGTTAATGGTTTGTGCGCTTGCATATACCGTATCGGTGAAGTAATCTCGGGCGTCTACCCCCATCCACTCCGGTTTTCCCGGCGTCGGAGGATTCAGGGGCGGGTTGACGAGTGCAACTTCGTCCTCATAGAGCGTAGTAGGGGCTCCGCCTTCGTCGATTGCGAGGAAGTAAGACTCTCCAACCTGGAGAACGGTAAACACCTGTCCGATTTCGACGTCCCGATCTGGGTTAAGCCCAGCGCGGGAGCCGACGTAGCGTATTTTCATGGCCTAACCTCCCTGATGTGATGGTATACCGTCCCGACTAGAATGGCCGGGCGGTCTGTGTAAAAGGTGCGCTCCGTAGCTACAGCCATGTACGGGTATAATTATCGATGCGCTAAGGAGGTGCACCATGTTCTACAACTATGTTGAACTTGAAGATGGAACACAGGTCGCATATTCCAATGTGCTGGATGGCGGTATAGTCGAAGTGTCGATCGAGCGACCGATTGAGCTTGGCTTCGATTCGGCGCGATGCATGCTTCCAGCGTTTGAGTGGTCAGACATCGATGGCTTCGACGATGAGGATCTGGCGTACCTCGATTCTTTTATCCATAACAATGCCCCACTCATTCTTCGATTGGCACGCGAGGCGTCGAAGACCTATGCCTAGGCTATTCCTGTTCCAGGGCTTTGCAATCTTTTTCTGGACTGGCGAAGATGGCGAGCCGGTTCATGTTCATGTTGCAAAGGGGCATCCTTCAGCACATGCCACGAAGATATGGCTTACTCGCAACGGTGGATGCTTGCTTGCAAGTAATGGAAGCAAACTTACAAAGCGCGAGCTTGCCGATGTAATGGACTTCGTCATGGCGAACCATGCCGATATCTGCCGGCGTTGGTGCGACTACTTTCATGGGGTTATCTCGTTCTATAAGTAGCTCATGTCACATGATGTGCTATGGCGTGCTTCGTTATCGGGTGCACCCGCAGCGAGGAACAGCGTGCACTAAATCGCCCAAGCCGGAAATGCCCACGCCCGTTCGCTTACGGGGAATGTGTCCTGAACCATGCAGACGATGACACCTGTCCCAATTTCGCGTTTGAACATCGAGAGTTCTGGTGCCACGTCGGGTGCGGTGACTGGGTCTAAGACGTTTAGGTTGCGCGCGTCTTTACGCGAGGGCGACGCCGTTTTCTTCACCTCGATGGGGAAGAGCGTCCCGTCACGCTCCATAAGCAGGTCGATTTCCTTCTTATCGTTGTTGCGGAAGAAGTAGAGTGGCGCTCGCTGCCCAGCGTTGAGAAAGCTCTTGTAGATCTCTCCAAAGGCATGGGTCTCGAAGATCTGCCCGCTCATGGCGCCAGCTTCAAGAGCCTGTGGACTGGTCCAGCCGGTGAGATACGCTGCCAAGCCGGTGTCGAGAAAATGCATGATCGGCTGTTTGGATAGACGCTTTAGCAAGTTGTTCGCATACGGTTCGACAATCTTCACGATATACGAGCTTACGAGCAAAGAGATCCATGTTTTGGCCGTTTTCTCGTCGATGTCTGCGATGCGCGCGAGTTCTGCATAGACCACGGGCTTCGAGGTGAGCGCGGCGCAGGCGGTCATGAAGCGGCGAAACTTCAACTCGTCGCCAATCCGTGAGAGGTCGCGGATATCGCGCATGATGTATGTGTCGAGATATGACTCGTAAGCGCCTGCGCGCAGATCTTCCGGCAGGGAACGAATGCCCGGAAGCGAGCCGGCGCAGATGCGATCGTATGCTTCCATCACGTCATATTGCATAGATGCGGTTGCACGGCGCACGAAGTAATCCCTGCCAGGAGAGAATGGCTCAGAGGGAACGCCAGAAATCTCAGCACCGGAGAGGCCGAGCATCTCGATGACGCCGACGCGCCCCGCAAGCGATTCAGAGACTTCCTTCATGAGATGGAATGGCTGGGAACCGGTGAGCCAGACGGTTCCGGTCTGGTCGGATGCGTCGACGATTTCCTTGATGTAGGGGAGAAGTTCCGGCGCCTTCTGGATTTCGTCGATGAGAACGGGCGGACGATAGCGCTGGAGAAAGAGCGCAGGGTCCTCCTTTGCCGTTTGCAGGATGGCGGTGTTGTCGAGAGTCACGTAGGCTCGCTCGTGGCCAGCGTGAGCGTCTTCTTCCATGAGGTGTTTAAGCATAGTTGTCTTGCCCACTTGGCGTGGACCGGTGACTACAACAACTTTGAAGTGCTCTGAGTATCTGCGAACAAGCGGTTCTAGCGCGCGGGTAATATACATGCTGGCCTCAAATCCTCTCAAATCCGGAATCAATTCCGGATTTGAGAGGATTATAGCAAAAGCGATGAAGCTAGGTCGAGCGTCTGCGGCTTTCGCCCTCGTTGGAAATCAATCCCTTTGTTTGTTCGCCCTAAATCATCGCCCTGTCAGGGTCAGCAAGGAGTCTGCTGGGTATAATCGAGTGTCAAGAGACCTGCTATTAGGAGTCAAGGGTAATTCCGGAGACTTTTGATAGGAACCTTGAAAACCGGATATGGGATAAAGGGCGCGAACGGTCACCTCTTCTGCGAGAGGTGACCGGGGAGATGCCCGGC